>NZ_JBFTXJ020000003.1:0-300000 GCF_041379945.2 Aneurinibacillus sp. REN35
AGAACAGAGGTCTCCAAAACCTCCAGTGTGGGTTCGATTCCTACTGCCCCTGCCATTTTCATATGTTTGCGGAGGGATACCGAAGTGGTCATAACGGGGCGGTCTTGAAAACCGTTAGGGCGCAAGCCCACGGGGGTTCGAATCCCTCTCCCTCCGCCACTTTTTTTAAAAAAACAATATGGCGGTCGTGGCGAAGTGGTTAACGCATCGGATTGTGGCTCCGACACTCGTGGGTTCGATTCCCATCGATCGCCCCATAATGGGCCCTTAGCTCAGTTGGTAGAGCGGTCGGCTCATAACCGATTGGTCGCAGGTTCGAGTCCTGCAGGGCCCACCACTTTTCGAAAAACCATCTTTTATTGAAAATGTGATGTTTCAATAAAAGATGGTTTTTCTCTCGTTATTTCTCATAAAAAATTATAAACGCCAAAGTGTAAGCGTATACATAATAGGGTAGAAGGAAATAAACAATATAATCACAATAAAAATAAGGCCAAAGATTGAGGAGGAATAGAGTAATTATGAAGGATAATACAATAGGTGCATATAATCTTATGGAGAATTCTTCTATGTATGGCTGGGTCATTGGAAATGGAGTCCATCAGGTAACAGAGTTAATGATGGGGCAAGAAGAAGAGGAAGAATAAAAATCCGTATATCATGTAAGATATAAAAAGCTGAGCCTTTGTTTTAAAGGGCTCAGCTTTTATTACATTAGCTATATTGAGGGCGAAGTTGTGAGCGCTTATTGACATGTGCCTCAGCACTAAGCGCAGCAATCGCTCCATCTGCCGCAGAAAGGACAGCCTGCTTGATTGGTGTCCGACGTGCGTCTCCGCCTGCGAATACGCCTGGCACGCTTGTTTGCATCATATCATCTACGTTTACATATCCATCTGTATCACGTTCCACTGCATTTTTTAAGAAGTCAGTACCTGGCTTCATGCCAGCTAAATATAAGAACACACCATCAATATCCCAGGTTTCCAGCTCTTTTTGATCGGTCTGTACAATAACCTTTTCTACGCTGTTTTCGCCTTGAATTTCTTTTACACGGTATTTTTTGTAGATTTTCACATTGGCTTTTGCCTCTAATGTTGATAGATCAGCCTGTCCCTTGATGTTTCCTGTTGGAATCAAGAAGCGTACTTCTTTACAAAACTTGGACAGCGACTCTGCTTCATGGATAGCTTCTTCATTATCTCCTGTAACAATCACAACACGATCTTGGAAGAATGCAGCGTCACACGTCGAGCAGTAGCTTACACCGCGTCCGGTGAATTCCTCTTCACCCTTAATTTTGCTTGATGGTGCTTTGGCTCCTACAGCGATGAATACGCTTTTGGCTTTAATAGTTCCTTCAGCAACCTCAAGTTTTTTAATATCCGGATCAGAGAAATCAACAGACAGTACATTTGTGCGAACAAATACAGCGCCAAAATCGTGTGCTTGTTCCTGCATGCGTGTCAGTAATTCAATACCGGTCAATTCTTCTTTTACACCTGGATAGTTGGCGATCTTATGAGTGATCGCTAGTGTACCGGCTGAAGGTGCTTTATCGATGACGAGCGTTTTCATACGGCCACGTGCTGCATAGACAGCCGCTGAAGCCCCGGCAGGGCCGCCGCCAATTGTAACAAAATCGTATACATCATCAAGTATCTTCTCATCAACCGTCTGGAAAATTCCATTCGAAGTTTCTTTGCTTAAAGCTTGCTCATTTGATGGTGCAGCAGCTTCTTCTTTTTGCGGTGCTTCATAATCTTCCGGCAGATTCAACAGCTTCTTCATTTTTGCTTCCTGGAAGCCAAGAACAAGCTTACCATTGATGTACGTAGCCGGTGTACCGAAGATTTTTTTCTGCTGCAGCTCTTCAAAATACTCGTAGTTCTCTGAGACATTGCGCTCGTCGAATTCAACACCCCAAGCGGCCAATTGTTCCTTTACTTTATGGCAGTATGGGCAGCCTTTGCTTGTATAAACAATTACATTGTTCTCCATTTACATCGCCTCCTGAAATCTCTCTTTGTTTTTTCTACAAATGTAGTATGTTTTAATCATTTTCGCTGTTTATAACTTCTAATTATTAATTTAAAACCATTATAAATAAACCTGCTTACATTATATGCAGGATTAGGAGGACTGTCAACTGTATGTTTATAAATAAAAAAGAGGCGCTTACTGCCGCCTCCGTAATCATGCATGTCATTTCGTATTAGAATTTGTCCTCTTCCGCTACGCCTTCCGGCACACAGGCAGCAACTATTTTTTCTAATTCAGGATCAAGAATGGAGATATGGAGAGGATAGAAGGAAAAGGGGGCTTCTTCATAAGCATATAGTTTTTTCAGATACTCTCTGGATTCAGTAAATAAGGCAGCGGTATCAATGCCAAGGTTGCCGTCCCATGATTCCGTGGACTTGGCTAATGCCGCTTCAAATAACTGTACAGCCCCTTCGATGTTATGGTTGCGGAAATGATGCAGACCGACGGCCACTTGCAACAGGGCTTGCAGCAGTCGATTTCGCCCCTCATTCAGCCACAACTCCTCCATCACTTCATGGCATTCATAATAATCCTGCTCTACATTAAAATAATATAAGTATTCAATATATAAGCGATGGTACATGTGAGCCGCCCCTCTCTTGTACATGTCTATAGTAGAAAAGCGTCAAAAAGGCTATGTGAGATACTGCTGTCTAATGACGGAGAGATAATCAAGACGCGGTCGGTAGCCTTCAGGAATACAATGCCCGTGTTCTTTGATGTATGAGTAAGGGATTGACTTTCGGCCGCCATGCTGTGCATCTTCCCAGAATTGAATAATATGCGAAGCATCAAGCACATAGGTTTCATTGTGTACAGTGAAGCGAATAATAGCAAAGGCGATGCCATGATGCTGCAAAATTAAGCGCATATGATGAATCTGGTGCGCATGAAAGTTACTAAGTGGAAGAGACGTCTTGTTGCGTGTTTCTTTCGCCTCAAAATCAATATGCCGCCCTTCGAATATGCCGTTATAATCGGTTGTCGAGGGCTGGCGGAAGTAGGCTTCCCTAATAACGGCTGCTGAACGGGAAGGATAGTCAACTTTTACAATCTGGATCGGCGTTGGCTTTTTATGAACGGAAGCAATGCTGTTAGCCACATAATATGTATTACTCTCGTTAAGTTCTTCTTCTAACGACATGCCGCGATTGGCAGCAGACGCTTCCTTTCCTTGGACAAGCGCAAGGAATTCTTCCGCTTTCATGCGTTCGGGGGTCTTGTTGCTGCTTTGACTGCTGATGAGAAGTTTTCCGTTCGGATAGCGAATATTTCGCAATGCGCTCCCTCCTTTTGTACTTCTAGTATAATAGCAAAAAGAAGCAAAAATTTATACTGGAAGTGAAGAAAGGAAATAAAAAAAGAGGGAGTGGAATGAATATGGATCATGTGGTGAAGCAGACATTCTCACTTGATGGCTATGATATGGAGTGCGGTAAGACGATTCCTGTAACAATAGGGTTTGAAACATATGGTGAATTAAATGCAGCGAGAAGCAATGCGATACTCGTATGCCATTTTTTCAGCGCTACCAGTCATGCTGCGGGCAAATATACCCCAGATGATGCTGAACCGGGGTGGTGGGATGGCCTTATTGGCCCAGGAAAGGCGATTGACACCAATCAATACTTTGTACTGTGTGCCGACACACTGTGCAACATTCAATGTAAGCAGCCTCATGTGATCACCACAGGGCCGAGAAGTATCAATCCGCAGACAGGTGAACGCTATGGTATGTCATTTCCTTCTTTTACATATCGAGATATGGCGGGCATTCAGCATGAGCTAATCCGCTCGTTGGGCATCGAGAAACTTGTTGCTGTTGTCGGCCCTTCAGCAGGGGGAATGCAGGCATTAAATTGGGCTGTGCATTATCCGGAGATGATGGATGCTTGCATTGCCGTTATTAGCGGCGCACAGACACCTGTACTTACCTCACTTGCTTATCTACAGGCAGCAATTGATGCCATCACGCTGGATTCGAATTGGGCGGAAGGTGCATATGAAGAAGAGAAGGAACCGCAAGAGGGTCTTCACTTAGCTCTTTCCCTTATGAATATAGCTGCGTATCAGTACGAGTGGTATGATACTTCTTTTCCTCGCGATGCAGCAAAGGATAGGGTTCACTCCTCTCCAATGCAGATGCCGCCTTTTACGCATACATTCAAAAAGGTTGTCGCTGAACGGATGAGTCCATATGATGCGAGCCATTATGTATATACTGCTCGTGCCGCTATGATGCATGACATCGCCCGAGGGTTTTCATCACTTGACGAAGCGCTTGGACGTATTCAGGCGCGTGTCCTTATGATTCCATGCACATCGGATTTATTGTTTCCGCCGCAGTACAGCCAGGAGACGGTCGATCGTATCAACCGTCTTGGCGGACGCGCCTCTTATTATGAATTTGAGAGCCCGCGCGGACATATGGCTGGGGTATTTGATACGCATCTGTTCGCTGAACCTCTTGCAGCTTTTCTACAAGGAGTAAATGACTCGAAATAAGGGAGGTCATATAATTCATGGATAAACTAGTGGATACGATTCTCACCAGACGTACAATTGGCAGGGTCGGAGAAGAGCCTGTGGCTCAGGAACATATTAAACAGATTTTAGAGGCCGGAAATTGGGCGCCAAGCCATTACAATACCCAACCGTGGAAATACTTTGTGATGACGGGGAATGGGCGAAATAAGCTAGGAGAAGCGTATGCGACCATTGCATTGCTTGAAAAAGGGGAGGGGCTCTCAGCAGAGGAGAAGAAGGAACTTCATGAAAAAAGCGTAAAAAAAGCGCTTCGCGCCCCGCTTGTTATCGCCGTAGCCTGCCTGCCGCATACAGAAGCATACGTGATCGAAGCGGAAGAATATACCGCGGTCGCGGCCAGCATTCAGAATATGCTGCTCGCTGCGCATGCGTTGGGATACGGTGCCATCTGGCGTACAGGCGGCGCATGCTATCATCCGGTTATGAAGCAGACATTCAAGCTAGGTGAGAAGGACGGTATGGTAGGATTTATTTATATTGGCAAAGCCGATATGATACGTGAATCACGGCGTGTACCTGTAGAACAGAAAACCGAGTGGTGGAGCTAACAATTGCATACAGCATAAAAAAGGAGCTGAACGGCCCTTTTCTCCCGATCGTATGATGGATAGAGAAGAGCGTTTGGCTCCTTTTTTATTCAGGTACCAGCCTATTAGAAGACCTTCTTACGATCCCGTTCTTCTTTAAGAATCTCCACGGCTTCGCGAAAGCGCTGCGAATGAATGATTTCTCGTTCGCGCAGGAAGCTTAGCGAGTCTTTTAGGTCCGGATCATCGGTCATATTGATCAGCCATTGATACGTAGCCCGTGCCTTTTCCTCCGCCGCAATATCTTCATACAGATCAGCAATCGGGTCGCCTTTGGCTGCGATATAGGCAACGGTAAAGGGGACACCTGCCGCATTTTCATAAAAAAGCGCCTTGTCATGATTGACATAGTGTGCGCCAAGCCCTGCCTTCTCCAACTCTTCCGGTGTTGCATCTTTTGTTAGCTTATATACCATTGTTGCGATCATTTCCAGATGAGCAAGCTCTTCTGTGCCGATATCATTAAGTAGGCCGATTACTTTCTCAGGCACCGTATAGCGCTGGTTCAGGTAGCGCAGAGCCGCCGCAAGTTCTCCGTCTGAACCACCATACTGTTCCGTTAAAAACTTAGCCATGCGCACGTCACACTTGCTTACCCTTACTGGATACTGCAGCTTTTTTTCATACAACCACAATGTAGGCTGCCTCCTTTGCTTTATTATACCTGCCAGGGCCAGGGAGATCTGTGCCATTGCCAGGGCGTGGGCGAAAAGCTGAAGCCTGCGGTCAGCGGTCCGTAGAGCGCCTCAAAATTTTTCTTCATTTGCATGCTGCGTTGCACAAAATCGTTATATTGGGCGATGGCCGCCTGATCGTTCGGATGCGTATCAAGATATAGATTTAATTCAACGATAATAAAATCAACCTGTTGGATTTCAAGTAGAAGCTCATAATATTTTTCGTCCACCTGTTTCAAGTATCGCCGCCTCCTCTGCCGTACTTGTCTTTGTATGGACTTTGATAGGGGGCATATAGTGCCGGCCAGAGTGTACCCTTACACAATGCTTCGGCTGGGGGATATTGAGGAAGATTGTAAGGCTGAAAGCCCAGATAAAGCTGCGGCGGCGTCTCGTACGTATTTTTGGACATGGGTGGACACGGATCAAATGGACTTACATAGACGCGGTATTTTTTACGGAATGTATGCATGCGTGTACTCCTTTCCATATGTTTCATCTTTCCTATAGATATGGAAGAGTGAGGATAGAAAGTACAGTTTTTTTAAAAAGGACAAATGTCCTTTTTCGACAAAAATCGAGTATAAAACAGGGGGAAAAGCGACCATCCTGTCGATTTTCCCTTGAAATTTTATCTAGGTATGGTATAAAGGAAAGGGCACAAAAAACATACACCGAAGGCCTGACACGGAAAATTTTAATTGTGGAGGAAAGATATGGAGTATGCAATTGTTGGCTTGCTTCTGCTTGGTATTGGGATTTTAATCTATTCATTCTATAAAGAGAAAGACCAGGCTGTGCAGTTAGAGGAAAAGGTTGAAAATCTGTCCATTCAGATTCTAAAGGAGATTCATCAGGTTCAGAACACGCTTGAGCCAAATGGAAATCGTTCGGTAAAGCAAGTGTTAAAGGAGAAAAAAGAAGGTGCTTAGAGTAACGAAGCAGGGATTGCGTGGATTTGCCTGCGGTATTCTATTCTCTGCGGCAGTCCTCTCTGTTGTATATTATAGTGAGCTTCCGCAAGCGGCAGCGCCAGTACAGGCGGAGAGCGTACAGAAAGAGGACCCTAAGAGTCAGCCGATTAAGGAAGTAAAGCTCCCGGAAGAATCTTCAACGGCCAAAGAAAGTACGGAGCCGCAGACGACTGATACGCCGCCTGCAAAGCCGCCTGCAAAGCCTGAGAAGAAAGTATATACATATCAGCTTGTGATCGGGAAGGGCATGAGTCCGGAAGAGGTTGCTAATAAGCTGGTGGAGGCACATATTCTTTCTGAGAAGAAAGAGTTTTTGAAGTACTTGAATGATTACAGTCTGATGGGATCGGTACGATTTGGTACATATGATTTGAACAGTAATATGAAGATCATTGAAATCGCACAGATCATTACAAAGACAAAAGCTAAATAAAGCGTACGCGTCATTCTTAGCCAGTCATACTAGGCAGGAAGACGCTTTTTTTTTGCAGAATTACCCACACATACATCCCTTCATTATTCGTCACGCTATAAAAGGATTCATTTGAATCCCCATACACGCATACGGGAGGGAAAAGCATATGTCGCAACGTCTGCAAGATATTATGACCCGTCAGGTGGCTACCGTCCAACCGCATCAAACACTTGAAGAAGCCGCAAGAATTATGAACGATTATAACGTAGGTGCCGTTCCGGTTGTAGAAAACGGCCAATGCGTCGGAATGATTACGGACCGCGATATTGCGATCCGTGCTTCTGCACAAAATCGTGATAGCCAAACACAAGTACGTAATGTAATGACACACAATATCGTGACGGCTCCAGCTCAAATGGATATTCATGAGGCTGCTGATCTTATGGCCAAAAACCAAATCCGTCGTCTTCCTGTAGTCGACAACAATCAGGTTGTCGGCATTGTGGCGCTTGGTGATTTGGCTGTGGAGAATATTTATCAAAACGAAGCAGGCGATGCTCTTTCTAGCATTTCCAAGCCGGGTGAGTCTGATCGTTAACAATCTCACAGGCTTTAATGGAGAAGGTCGGGGTTTATAACCCGGCCTTTTCCATTTATTCTCACGATGGAATTGGAGAAATGGACACAAACTAAGCATGGGGGGTGACTTATTATGTATACACCATATAAAGCAGGTGTCGCTGCGCTGCTCACATTTATGCTGGCAGGTACCCTTACTGCTTGTGGGCCGCGCGCTGGTACGAATAACGGAGCGAATACGCAATCTCAGACGTATCGTGTAAATCAGTACGGTACGAATGGAACAACGGTAAATGATAACCTTGGCATTCGTCCATACGGCACTCAGCAGTATGGGGTCCGTCCGGATATGGCTAGCACATATCCTTATCCAAATGCCTCACCATACCGCTACAATGCTTATAGTGTCAGTCCATCTGTCCGTACAAGTCCAATGCATGACCAAAAGAAAGCGGAACAGATGGCACGGTTGGCGGCAAACGTAGATGGAGTAACCCGTGCTACGGCGGTTGTACAGGGCAAAGAAGCCGTTATTGGGATCGAAGGCGCTACCGCAGCCAATATGAAGATGCTTGAGCGTAGTGTGCACCAAGTGATGAAGCGCGCTGAGCCTGGTTATACGATACATGTAACAGCAGATAAGAACCTAACACAGCGTATCCGCACACTCAGTACACAGATGGGCGGAGCAGGTACACGAGCGCTGCGCACTGCCGGACAGGATTTTGCTGTACTTGTGCGAGATATTGGTCGAACCATTACATCCCCATTTCGCTGACGAACCGTTATATATAAGGAGAATGCCTCGGATTGGGGCGTTCTCTTTTTCTTTTTCGAGGCGTAGAAACATGGTATAGTTAAATGTATTGATTTTACCTTTAAGAAAACGGAGGCTTTTTTACATATATGGCTACGATCGAACCGAGAAAGACATTCGCGATTATTTCGCACCCGGATGCCGGAAAGACAACAATGACAGAGAAGCTGCTGTATTTTGGCGGCGCCATTCATACGGCGGGCATGGTAAAAAGCCGTAAGTCAAAAGCGGCCACATCCGATTGGATGGAGATTGAGAAGCAGCGCGGCATTTCTGTTACTTCAAGTGTGATGCAGTTTGTGTATAACGATTATGCAATAAATATTCTGGATACGCCAGGTCACCAGGATTTCAGTGAAGATACGTATCGTACACTTACGGCTGCAGACAGCGCGGTGATGCTAATTGATGCAGCCAAAGGGGTAGAACCGCAAACAATTAAGCTTTTTGAAGTGTGCCGCATGCGCAAAATTCCAATTTTTACGTTCATTAATAAAATGGACCGTGATGCAAGAGATCCGCTAGAGCTGCTTGAAGAGTTAGAGGAAGTGCTTGGTATTCGCTCATGTCCAATGAACTGGCCGATCGGATCAGGAATTGATTTCCATGGGGTATATGACCGGGAGAAGCAGCAGGTCGAGCTGTTTAAGCGCGGTGAGAAAGAGCGCACTATGATTCCTGTCTTTCAGGATGAAGCAAATAATGCCAAGGTAAAGGAAGTCATTGGGGAGGCATTATATACAAAGCTTGAAGAGGATAGCGAACTGCTTGATATTGCAGGCGATCCGTTCGATCGTGAAAAGATTGACAATGGGCAGCTGACGCCTGTATTCTTCGGAAGTGCATTAACGAACTTCGGAGTTCAATCATTCCTTGAGTACTTTCTTCGCTTGGCCCCGTCTCCGGCAGCGCGGATGAGCGATAAAGGCTTAATCATGCCGGATCAGAAAAAGTTCTCAGGCTTTATCTTCAAGATCCAGGCTAATATGAATCCAGCACACCGCGACCGTATCGCATTTTTGCGTATCGTATCGGGAACATTTAGTCGCGGAATGTCCGTGCAGCACGTCCGAACAGGTAAGCGTGTGAAGCTCGCGCAGCCACAGCAATTTCTTGCACAAGAGCGCAGTATTGTTGAAGAAGCCTATCCGGGTGATATCATTGGTTTATTTGATCCGGGTACGTTTGGAATTGGCGATACGTTGATAGAGGGGAATCAGGCGTTCAGCTTTGAGGGAATTCCGCATTTTTCCCCGGAGATTTTCGCTCGTGTCCGTGCCAAAGACGCAATGAAGCATAAGCAGTTTAATAAAGGAATGCAACAATTAACAGAAGAGGGGGCTGTCCAATATTTCACGACAGCCGCTCCCGGCGCCGAAACGCTCATTCTCGGCGTTGTGGGCCAGTTGCAGCTAGAAGTGTTCGAACATCGGATGCGCGGTGAATATGGTGTAGAGGTAGAAATTCAGCCGTTGGGCTATTCATTGGCCCGTTGGGTAAAGGGAAATAAAAAAGAGCATGAGCTAAACTTGATCCAGTATGGAGGAAGCTTGACGGTACGGGATCGTGAAGGTCGCTTGGTCGTGCTGCTAGAGAATGAATTTGCCGAACGGTGGGCGCAGGAGAAGAATCCTGATGTGGAATTCGCCAGCACATCATACGAATAAACCAATAACTACATGTACTTGCGGATAAATGGCTTAATGCTATCAATTCCAATAGCAAAGCCAAGCCCATGGTTGTCCCTGATAATAAAGGCATTCATGCCTACAGCTTCTCCGTTCATATTAATGAGCGGTCCGCCGCTATTGCCGGGATTAATCGCGGCATCGGTTTGAATAATATCTTCATATTTCCGGCCGGCGATTTGTACCGGCCGGTTTTTTGCGCTAATAATGCCGGTCGTTACAGTATTTTCAAGGCCGAGCGGATTGCCGATGGAGATGACGAGTTCACCTACCTGGGTTTCTGTTGAAGAACCGAGGGGAAGGACAGGAAGTGGAGTGCGGCTTGTAATATGAAGCAAAGCCAGATCACGCGTTTGATCCGTCCAGATAACATCGGCTTTTTTTGTTTCACCAGATGATAATTTAACATGGATGGCTTTTGCATTATGAATAACATGCTCGCTTGTCAGAATATAGCCGCGTGGATGAATGATGAAGCCGGTACCGAAGCTGCGGCGTACTTCCTTGCCCGGTGCCTGAGAATTAGGGAATAGGAAGTGGTGCAGGATTTGTGTCATTTTTTTATTTACAGTCGTATCTTCCGTCGTAATAGAAATGATGGCTGGTTTGGCCTTCTCGACAATCGGGACGAAGAAGTTAGCTGGATGCATGTGGGAAGGTTTGCGGAAGGTACGAACTACGTGTGTTGTTTTACGTTTCAATCGTTCTCCTCCTTTCTCTCTTTCCACTAAAGAATAACGATCTAATTACAGTGTTTTATATAGTGTATGTAGCGAATAGGACAATGTGAAAGTATTATTTTCTTGCAATTCGTATAAAGCAGATATTTTTTGTTCATGCTAGAACATAGTGAAAGATGAATGCTAACGAATGTAAGGAGGATACTTGATGAATGACATGCCTATTTCGATATACACTGGACAAACGTTTAAGCCGTTTGCCTGGAAAGCAAATTTTGATATGGATTTTTCGTCCGAGTGCATATATTGTGACACAAGCAAGAATTTAAAGGGGTACGTTGTAGAAGATGAATGCGGAGATACCACTCGTGTAGCCATATGTCCTTCATGTCAAAAAATTAATGCCCGCTATTAAAATGGGTTAAAATTCCTCCTCCCTGAATACATATATGGCAAATTGATATGATGGTGTAGATGGGAGATGGGAAGGACAATGGAGAAACAGTGTACGCGCTGCGGCCATGCGATGTATTTATATTTGCGCAAATTGGTGTATATGAATCATACGCAGATTGACCATGTGCCAATGCATCGGTGCTGTTACTGTGAACATCATGAACTGGTAGAGCAGGTGAAAGAAGATTTGAAGCAATGTTTGCAGCGCCTGCAGCGGGCAGGAGATAGGCAGGCGATTTCATTTGCTGAGCACTCCGCCTTTACCCGTATGATGCTGCGGAAGGATCAATTTCATCCGCTGTTAGATGTGGATGAGAAGCTGGATTTATATTTGCTAGTCAAGACGCTGGGGGATGCGATATGGTCAAAGCAGATCCTTGATGATCTTTTCTTGGCACATAAAAAGAAATGTGAATAAAGTTTTACAATCACCAAGAAATGGAGAATATTATACGGAATCCTCCGGTCGTTTGGTAGACTTTACCCGCATCCCTCTATTACAATAGAATCAAATCGGTACAGGGGGGTACATTTCTATGGGTGGACAACAAATTGCAATTTTCGGGTTAATCGGCTCTATGGCGATTCCGCTCATTCTTTTAACCACGATGTTTATTGCCGCAAAGAGAAAAAATAAGAAAGCGTAAACAGCGCATAAAGAAAATCCCCACCTTAATAAAGGTTGGGGATTTTTTATGGTTTGCTTAGAAGTTTTGCATTGTAGACCATACATCAAGTTTTGTTTTTACGCGGTTGATAACTTCATCCGCAAACTCGCTTGTTGTAGCGCTGCCGCCCAGGTCGGCTGTACGAATGCCCTGGCTTACTGCTTCGATGGTTGATTCGTAGATCGCGCGGGAAGCCATGGCTGATTTTTGGTCATGGAAGTACGTAAGTAGGGATGCGCAAGCAAGGATCATGGCCATCGGGTTGGCAATGTTTTTGCCTTGCAGTGCTGGAGCTGTACCGTGCGGCGCTTCCACCATGACAGCTTGTGTGTTGAACTCTTCGTCGAATCCAAGCAGAACCGATTCAGCACCTGCGATTGAGCCGAACATTTGCAGAACCATATCGCTTAGGCAGTCGCCGTCGCGGTTCAGTGCAGGAATAACCATCGCATCTCCCGCAGAGGAAAGAAGGAGCGCGTATGTGGCATCGATTAGCTGCGGTTCATATTGAACGGTAGGGTAGCGTTTGCTTGCAGCATCCATCTCTTCTTTCAGCATGCCTTCATACACTGGGCTTACCGTATATTTTGGTCCTCCAAACACTTTTGCGTTTGTTTTTTGAGCATGGCGGAATGCGAACTCTGCAACGGCACGGCAAGTTTTGCGGTCAACTTTTTCCGTACGGAAGGCAATCTCATCTACGCCTTCGCCTTCGCGCCATTCTTTTGCACCGTATGCGTCGCCTACAGCCATACGAACAACGGAAATCGGAGCGTATGCGCCTGCTACAGGACGAATACCAGGGATGCGGCGTCCTGTGCGCAGAATCACTTTGCCATCAATTTCACGGCGAAGAATTGCATTCGGGCTGCCTACAGATCCTTTTTCTTCCGGTGTGATTGTCGCTGCCTTTAGACCGAAGCCTGTCCGCTTCATCGCACGAGCGGCTTCGTGAACGATTTCGTTATTTGTGGATTTACGCTTTTCAAGGCTTAGATCGTATGTTTCAAAATCAATTTCAAAGCCGATTACGTCCGGCTGGAGTACGCGTAGTGCTTCATCAAGAAGCTCTTGGCCAGTTTGGTCACCTTGCATTACAACAACAGTTCTCTTCATGTTTGTAACCACCTCTTCTGAAAATCTTACACATTCTATATTTCATAACCTCAACCTTTCTTATTATGCACGATTATGTGAAATATCTCAATTGTTATTGACAATAATTGTATGAGGAAGCATAGAAAATTTAGGGGAAAATAAAACAGGAGCAATTCGAATTTTTTCGGAGGGTGAAAACATGGTACAAAAAATGCATATGGAACCGTTAACTTCCATTGAGCTATTGCAGATAGAAGCACGAATGAGCCAAGAAGCCATGCTGTGTGAGACATATATGAATGCATCAGCTCAGACGATTACCGCAGAACTTAAGGATGTGTGCGGACAAATGGCAGTTCGCCATCAAAAAAATCATCAGCTTCTCTGCCAGATGTTGAATCAACACCAGCATCCGCCGCAGGGCATTCAATAGTATAGGGAGGTCTTGTAATGCCTGTGACAGATAAACAAATTGCAACCGAGCTTTTAGCTTACGAAAAAATGATGGTAACGGCATATGCCCAGACGGTTACCGAGATTAGCTGCCCGGAATTACGACAGGGATTTCAGCAGTTGTTGAATCATTCCATGCAGAATGTAGCAGAACTTGGTCAGGTTATGACAGCAAGCGGCTGGACATCTCCTCGTTATGCGTTTCCAGATGAGATTGAGCAAGTAGCTGCACAAGCCTCTCAAATGAATCAGAATCTGCAGCAGGCCGTACATGCATGGCAGGCAGCGGAAGCATCGGCAATGAATGCAGAGGGCGAGCGGCAGCGGCAAAATTAACAGGTGCTTATATGTGTGCATGCAAACGGTGAGTAGAGCTTGAAGTGTGGTATGATAGGGAGAAAGATGATTCATCGAAAGGAGAATAAAGAGATGAAAGAACTTACTACAATCGAAGAGTTAAATCAATTCCTAGAGGAAAATCCGGAAGCGGTTTTGCTCAAGCATAGCACGACGTGTCCTATTAGCACCGGTGCATACAATGAATTTATGCAGTATACAAAGAATGAGGGGATAAAACCGTGGGCGCTTGTCATTGTACAGACAGCCCGTCCTGTTTCAACGGAAATTGCCGAGCGTTTCGGCATTAAGCATGAATCTCCGCAGGTGCTGTATGTAAAAGACGGCAGCGTGGCATGGCATACATCACATTGGAATATTACAGAGAAGAATTTAAAGAGCGCTATCGCATAATTTTTAAAGATAATAACAGGGCATAGGAGAGAAAAATCCTATGCCCTGTTATTCTATTCCCACTTGAATTCGAGCACATCTCCAGTGTGAATCGGGTCTTGAAAGGATGCAGGAGACTCATTGATGGTAATGACAAGGTTCTTTCCCGGTTCGGTTGCGTGCAGTGTCTCGTTTACATAGCGGAATACGTCACTGAATACAGGCTCACGCTTGAAGCGTACTTCTGTGGTAACCGCTGCATGTGCACGGATGGTATCTGTGAGCTGAACCGGTTCGCCGTCAAGACGTACCTCCATCTCGCTTACGGGAATGGTGAGGGTCTGTCCGTTAAACGTAACGATGGTATGAATCTCAGTCTGGTCTTCGAGCGGCAATATATCGGCGATGGCCGGAAACTGCACCGCCTCCTGACTGTAGGTGATCGCATCATTACGCCTGATTTTTTCATCAAGATGTGCCTTGTGTTTATTTACCGTAAAAGTGTACATAGAATAATCATAATGCATCGGCTTTCCATTCACGGTAAAGGAGAGACGCCGCTTCTCCATCTCCTGTGTATATATGTGCGCAGCTATAAGTACTTCCCGTAGGGTAGAGGGAAGTCGAATTTCCATTTCATCCCGATCCTGCAGCGGAGCGTTCCAGTCCGCTTCTTGTCCATTCACCAACAGGAGAGGAGAAAGTGAGAGCGGTGTATCATTTATAGTCACATCAAGCGTATCAATGCTTTCATTCTGGGCAAGTTCAATCGGTTTTACGGTAGCAGGTGCGCCATCTTGTCCGGCTGAGAATGTTAGGCGATCTTCTGCCTGCACCGGGGCATCTAGCGGCACGGGTTCACCGTTAAGCAGCAAGAGAGGCGATGTGCCATGGCTACCTGGGATGATCCTCATTTTTCCATTGACATGCACGGTCATCGCAAGGCCGGGACGTCCGTGCATTCGTTTGATATCCACTCCCGCATACAGCAGTACGTCACCTACGGTCATCTGCTTCAAATCAAAAATACGTAAGGACTCTTCGTTCACATATACGGTTAAGTATTTAATAGGATGTTTCTCCGCAGCTACGGCAATGCCTAACGGTGTAACGAATTCTGGTCCGCTGAGATCGGCCTTATCTGTAAACGACTGGATTGCGTCCGCACCTCGCACGGCTACACGCGCGACAGGCAGTTGGAGACGCTCCGCTATTTTTTGCGGCAGTCCAGGAGTCAGACTTCCTCCGCCAATCAGCATGACAGCTTGTGGTGCTCGCCCATTCAGCTCGATAATCCGGTTGCTGATCAGTGTGGCTAGGTTATTGATATCCTCATCAACTTGTCCGGTAATCTCCTCCCGTGTACATGTGTATTCCATCCCGAGAATATCGGAGAAAGTAATCTCTTCTTCCACAGACAATTGGCGCTTGACCTCTTCTGCAATCGTGAAGTCAAGCAGGTATGCTTGGCTAAGCGCATCCGTAATTTCATCTCCGGCAGTAGGAACCATGCCGTAGGCGGTTACTGTCCCATCTCCCGTAATAGCGATATCTGATGTGCCTGCCCCGATATCAACGAGCGCTACGTTAAGTCTGCGCATCGTAGCCGGGACAAGGACATTGATGGCCGCGATCGGCTCTAGCGTAAGCGCGCGCATCTTCAGATCGGCTCGTTTGAGGGCGGCGACAAGCGAATCGACAACCATACGAGGCAGAAAAGTTGCGATTACTTCAACACGTGCTTCCTTGCCGCGCTGATCCATTAGGCTGCCAATCATTTCGCCATCCAGATAATAATTCACAACGCTGTATCCAACGCAATAATATTGGGTAAAATCATTTGTATTTTGTGACTCGGCCAGAGCATGCTGTGCTTTTTGCACCGCTGATAATTCAAGCGTAAGTATATCATTGCGGCTAAGCTGGCCAACTCCTGTAATCTCTTCGGCAGTCTCGATGCGCTGCGTATGGAGAGAGCGGCCTGCCGCAGCGACGGCCACATCGTGTAACGTAAGAGAAAGCTTGGCCTCTAGCCGTTGCTTAATACGCGAGATGACATCGGCAACAGCCACGACGTCATGGATTTGTCCATCAAGCATAGAACGCTCTTCGTGTTCTTCGCGCTCATAGCCAAGTACGGCGAACTTGCCGCCGGGAGCCGGTTCTACTACAAGTCCGACTACGCTGCGTGTACCGATATCAAGGGCGAATATTTGTTTTTTATTTTCTTCGTACATGTCTTGCAGCTCCTTCAAAGAAATACCTTATAGTGATGTAGGGAATAAGTAAGGTATTCGCGGTATACAAAGAAATTCCTTTTTCCTATTTTCATTGAAGGGCTGACAAAGTAAAAAGAATAGTCTATAATACACTTTAAATATTTTTTGAAAATCTTTTGAAAATGTTCTGAGAATAAAGTACAAGAGGTGGAGAGAAGATGAGCAACGAAAAGTTAGAGCAGCTTCGCAGCGATCTCGATTCAGTCAATCTGCAGATTCTGGAGCTGATTAACAGACGAGCTGAGCTGGTGCAAGAAATCGGAAAGGTGAAGCTTAAGCAAGGTATTAACCGTTTCGATCCTGAGCGGGAACGCGCTATGTTAAACTTGATTATCGAGAATAATCAGGGCCCGTTTGAAGATGGAACCATTCAGCACCTGTTCAAGCAAATCTTCAAGGCATCTCTTGAGTTGCAGAAAGATAATCATAGCAAAGCGCTCCTCGTAAGTCGTAAGAAGAAGCAGGAGAATACCGTAGTCACACTTGGAGCGGCGCGCGTAGGTGGCGACGAGCCAGTTCTGGTCGCAGGTCCGTGTTCTGTAGAATCGTACGAGCAAGTACGTAAAGTAGGCGAGACACTTAAAGCGAACGGAATTACGCTGTTAAGAGGCGGAGCATTTAAACCACGTACGTCTCCATACGACTTCCAGGGTCTTGGTGAAGAAGGTCTAAAAATTCTGCGTCAGGTAGCTGATGAGTTCGACTTAAAAGTTGTCAGTGAGATCGTCACACCGGGTGATATTGAGATGGCGACCCACTACGTCGATGTCATTCAGATCGGTGCTCGTAATATGCAGAATTTTGAACTATTAAAAGCAGCCGGCCGTGTAAAAACACCGGTTTTATTAAAACGTGGCCTTGCAGCCACCATCGAAGAGTTTATTCATGCCGCAGAGTATATTGTATCGGGCGGTAATGATCAGGTGATGCTCTGTGAGCGTGGTATTCGCACATATGAGAAAGCGACCCGTAATACGCTTGATATTTCAGCTGTACCTATTCTAAAGCAGGAAACGCATTTACCGGTATTCGTAGATGTTACACATTCGACAGGACGCCGTGATATTCTGCTTCCGACAGCGAAAGCCGCGTTGGCTGTAGGTGCGGACGGAGTAATGATCGAAGTGCATCCAGACCCGGATGTGGCGTTATCTGACGCTAAGCAGCAGATTAATATTCCGCAGTTCAACGAATTCGTAACAAAACTACGTGAATCCGGTCTGTATAAAGTAAGCGCACCGGTAGTATAGGACAATATGAGAAGTAAAGGCCGTCAGGAACCTCCTGGCGGTCTTTTTTATGCAAGCGCAGAACGTACATAAACCAGGTAGAGAAGGCGCATCCTAAAGCCAACAATTCTTAATGGAACAGGGTGACGCATATGTTGTGCAAATACAAGAAGAAGCAAAGGCTCCTTACCACGCTTCTCGCAGTTGCATCAATAGCTGTCACAGCAGGATGCGGCGGGCAAAAAATTCAGAGCGAACAAACAAAGACACCGATTGAGGGACCGATGTCGTTTGAACATACAACGCCGAATCTAAATGCAGCACAGCGTAAAGAGGTTATCAAGGCAATTGAAGAAGCGGAGGCAAGGGTGCAGCGAGCCGTAGCGCGCACGCAGGCTATGTATATAAAGAACCAACCGGTTTCTACGTATCTTGATTTCACAAGTAAAAAGCAGCTCTACGATTATTATGCTAAGAATTGGAGCGAGCAGCTAGCTACACAGCTTACCCATGAAACCATTGATTTGAATTATTCTATCCCGGGTCAGGGATTAGCCGTGAATGCAACATTTCGGCAGGTGAGTCCGCTGTCTATGCGTCTGCCGCAAACACGGATTACATCCTATTATAAAAACACTGCTATTGTGGAGTATGTAGGCAAGGTGGAAAATGGCCAGACGTATCGGATACAATATACGCTTATGAAAAGTAATGAAAACGACCGTTGGCTGGTTGCTCATAAAGCGATTAGCCAGGGAGGCGTTGGTCCGTATATAGGAAATAAAAAAGGAAGATAGGTATGTACAGACAGACCGGCGCGCAATCGAGGGTTTGTCTGTTTCTTTTTGTTAAACTTTATGTGAATCCGATTGCATACAAAGGTAATTTATAATATGATAAGTGAAAAATTATGAAAATGAATGAAAACTCATCATTTACATCACAGCAAACTGTAGTAGGAGGAGTTACGATTGCCAGTTACAATTTATGATGTGGCAAGAGAAGCGGGCGTTTCAATGGCAACCGTTTCTCGTGTCGTTAATGGAAATCCGAATGTAAAGCCTTCCACAAGGAAGAAGGTACTTGCCGCAATTGAGCAGTTGGGGTATCGCCCAAATGCAGTGGCAAGAGGACTTGCAAGCAAGCGTACGACAACGGTTGGCGTAGTCATTCCGGATATCGCAAGCCCGTTTTTCGCGGAACTAGCGCGTGGGATTGATGATATCGCCAGCATGTATAAATACAACATTATTTTATGTGATTCAGATGAGCGTATCGAACGTGAGCTGCACTTAACCAATACGCTCCTAGAGAAGCAGGTGGACGGTATCGTATTTATGGGCCGTGAAATTACCGAGAATCACATGCAGGTATTTACCACGGCGGCTGTGCCGATTGTACTTGCAGGCACGAAGGACCCGACCGGACAGCTTCCGTCCGTCGATATTAGCCATTACGAAGCGGGCTATGATGCCACGAAGTATCTAATTGAGAAGGGCCATAAGCATATTGCTATGGTCACAGGTCCGCTTATTGATCCGCTGGCAGGCATGCGGCGTTTTGATGGGTATAAGAAAGCGATGGAAGAAGCAGGATTGTCATTTAAAGACAGTCATGTATACAATGGGAACTTCCGTTATGAATCCGGTTTGGAAGCTGTAGACCAGTTCATGTCGTTGGTAAAACAGCCGACAGCGATATTTGCGGCGAGTGACGAGATGGCAGTCGGTGTCATTCATGGCATTCAGGATCGTGGCCTGCGCGTGCCGGAAGATATAGAAGTGATTGGCTTTGATAACACTCGCCTCGCTGAAATGGTGCGACCGCGTCTGACAACGGTCGTGCAGCCGATGTATGATATCGGTGCGGTAGCCATGCGTCTGCTAACCAAATATATGAACAATGAAAAGGTGGAGAACCATATCGTGCTTCTGCCGCATCGCATCGAGGAGAGGCAGTCTACGAAAGCACAAGACAGCGGCCAAACAGAAAAAGAAGCGGAATAAGGGGAGCAGGTATGAGAATCGGAATTATTGGAGCGATGGACGAGGAAATAGCCTTGTATAAGGATGGAATGAATCTTACGCGCGAGACATCCAAGGCAGGTATTACGTATTATGAAGGCCAATGGGAAGATAAAGAGGTTGTATTGTGCAAGTGTGGTGTCGGCAAAGTAAACGCCAGT
Source organism: Aneurinibacillus sp. REN35 (assembly GCF_041379945.2). Lineage (NCBI taxonomy): Bacteria > Bacillati > Bacillota > Bacilli > Caryophanales > Paenibacillaceae > Aneurinibacillus > Aneurinibacillus baijiui. The sequence goes on from NZ_JBFTXJ020000003.1 coordinate 20,108, forward strand.
GTATGCACGCAAATTCTGCTTGATGCTTTTGGAGTAGATGCCGTCATCTTCACCGGTGTGGCCGGTGCGCTGCATCCTGACCTGGAGATTGGTGATATTGTCGTAGCGACAGATTGCCAGCACCATGACATGGATGTAACAGCACTGGGTTTTCCGCGTGGCGTGATTCCGTTTACAGAGATTTCCGTATTTGATGCTGATGAGAAGCTGGTAAGCGCTGCGGTAAAGGCAAGCGAGCAGGTAACATCCGGTAAGACAATGACCGGACGCATTCTCTCAGGAGACCAGTTTATCGCCAACCGTGATACGGTACGTGAATTATATGAGACCATGCAGGGGATGTGCACGGAGATGGAGGGAGCGGCGGTAGCACAAGTATGTGTTATGAATGGAGTGCCATTCGTCGTGATTCGTTCGATGTCGGATAAGGCAGACGGTTCTGCACATGTCAATTTCCCAGAGTTTACAAAGCTTGCTTCGCAGCGATCGTATGAAATTGTTAAGAAGATGCTCGTACACATCTAAATAAGGCTATGCATTTCATTTGCGGAAAGTAGTGATATGAATATGAGATATTGGCTTGTTCCTATCTTGTTATATGCTGCTGTTTGTTTAATCGGGATGACAGCCCCTGCCTCTGAAGGATATGATGCGGTTGCTTGGAAGTTATTTGTTTCTCAAGTCGTTGCTATTCCTGTATTACTCGTAGCCTCTGTACTTTCTTTCTATGTGAAAAAGAAACAGGCGATCAGATAAACAGCATACAGTTATAAAACAGAAGCCGTACCTTTTCTGGTGGCTTCTGTTTTTTTATTGAATATTATGCGGGGTTGAACGCAGCTTGCATGTGGATGAAGAGAGGCTTCTCTGTCTACCCACGTGGGCAGTAGAGAAGCGCTTTTTCGATGGTTTTTTGATTTTTAGTTGCGATCTCCTCCCGGCGTGGAATCGCAGGAAATAACCCTTCAGGATCAAGCATGGTAGGAGCGAGCTGAACAGGGCTTTCGCCTTGATACTTTTCGATCCAAGCTGTAGGAATCGAAATATTGTCTGTAATGCTTCTTCCGGATAATTCTGCCCAGAGCAGGCTCCAAGCTCTAGGCACGACGCGCCAGATATCGTATCCGCCGCCGCCTGTTGCGATAAGACGTCCGTCACACAGCTCGTCCGCCAGCTCGCGTGCGAGCTTTGGTATTTCTTGATAGATGCGCATGGAAGCGGAGAGATGAGTAAGCGGGTCGAATGTATGTGAATCACAGCCATTTTGTGTAAGAATCACATCGGGCTTAAATCCTCTAGCTACGGTTGGCAGAACACCATGATACGCTTCTAGCCAAGAGTCATCTTCCGTAAACGCATCAAGCGGTACATTGACGGAGAAGCCGTAGCCTTGCCCGTCCCCACGCTCTGTAATATTTCCGGTCCCAGGAAATAAGTACTTTCCAGTTTCGTGGAACGAGAGCGTCAGCACATTCGGATCATCATAAAATGCCCACTGCACGCCATCCCCGTGATGGGCATCGGTATCAATATAGAGAACGCGTGCATCATATTTCTGACGCAAATAAGCGATGGCAACTGAGCAGTCATTGTAGATGCAGAAGCCTGAGGCTCGTCCACGGAATCCGTGGTGCAGGCCGCCCGCTAGGTTTACGGCATGACGATATTCACCGGACATGACTAGGTCGGCGGCACGCAGGGTGCCGCCGACAGCAAGTGCTGTAGCTTCATGCATATTGGGAAAGATGGGGCAGTCTTCTGTGCCAAGGCCGAAGCTTGAGGCAATGGCGACCTCCTGGTTTGCGTGTCCGCATTCTTTTACTACTTCGATATATTGTCGATCATGAACAAGTGCCAATTCATCATCGGTTGCCATGCGGGGTGCGACGATTTCCTCATCTTCGACTAGATTCATCATCCGAAGCAAATCCAGTGTCATAGCTAGCCTTTTTTGGTTAAAAGGGTGGTCGTCGTTAAAATGGTATTCCAAATAATCATCGCTATAAATAAAAGCTGTTTTTATCTTCATACTAATCCCTCTGATTCTCTGGGCCATACAATGCGATAACCGGCCTCTTCAATTTTGGCAACAACATGGCGCGGATCAATGGTCTGCACCCGAAATACGAGGTTCTTCTTTCCAAGATGCTTCCCTGGCAGGACAAGCACACTGGTTACGTTACACTTGGCTTCTTTGAATATCGTAGCGACATCGGCCAAAAGACCAGTTCGGTCCTCTACCTCTACTTCAATATGAGAGCTTGGATAATGTACACCCATTAACTCAACAAGCGTGTGCAGAATATCTGTCTCTGTAATGATTCCTTTTAATTCGTCATCCACGACGACAGGCAGGCAGCCGATGCGATTATCATAGAGTGAGAGCGCCGCTTCTTCTACAAAGTCCAGCGGGTGAGTCGTAATAACATCTTTGCGCATAATGGAAGACACAGGGGTGTTAAGCACCTTATCATCATCTTGGTGCGGCTCGCTGATAACGGAAGGACAGGCGTCCCGGACATCCCGATCAGAAATAATGCCGACGAGCTTTCCGCAAGAGACAACCGGTAAGTGACGGACCCGGTATTGATGAACCTTCAAAAGCGCAAGCCGAATGGAATCGGATGGATCTACAGTAATTACGTCACGCTTCATAATATCTTCCACAAGCATTGTGCACGCTCCCCCTAACTCATCCTTTTTATCTATCATTTTATTCCATTCATCATCTGAATAGTAAAGAATTTTTTAATACATGAAGCGATTTTGAAAACGGATCCGATCAAATGCTTCAATAGATTCGAGCGGGACGAGACTTCCGATACGTGCCATCATGCAGTTGGCAGGATGTGAACAAATCTCCGGGTCATCAGTCGCGAACCAGGAAAGACCCACTGAGGCCATGACTTTTTCCATTATTTTGCGGTAGGCCCACACATCAAGCCCCGTACCTTTTAAATCCCAATGCCAGTAGTACTCCGTCGTAAAAACAATATATTCCTCTAGAGCCCCACCGCGAAATGCGAGCTCAAGCATATCCTCACCTACATGCTGGTGGCGAAAGCGACTTGTGACTTCAATAGCTCCTAACTCCAGCAAATCCTCCATCTTAGCTTCCGACCACCGCTCCATCGGGTCGGGATAGAGAAATGTTACGTATCCTATAATCGTATCATGATGTACGGCTAGAATCACACGGCCTTCGGGAAGCGTGGCAATTTCCTCCAGCGCTTTTTTCTGAGCGGGGGGATTGCGGAAGGCTGTAAGTCCTTCGTCCATTGCAAGCGCTGCGATACGCTGCGGCAGCACGGGTCCTTCAATAAGCAGGTGTCCAGCTTTCTTTTCTATTTGCAATGCTTCGTACTTTTTTTTGTGTTCCATTCTCTCACACCTTATCCTATTATGTAATTTTTCTCTTTTGCAAAAATTATCTTATATTTATACTCTGCTTGCCAACCTATATTTTGAAGAAAACGTGAACGATTAGAATTGCTCAGTTAACAGATTATTTGATATAATTGAAAAAGAGAAAGGGTTTTCAAAAAGGAAGATAGAATTATAGTTAGGTAGGAACAACTAAATTTAGTGGGAGAGGGGCTATCGTTTTATGAAAGAAATGATGAATAAAAAAGTGCTTCCGGTAATTGGGACTGGCTATAACATGCCTGCTTATGAAGAGGCTTACAATAATTTTAGCTGGGAAGATATAGAGAAGCAATTTACCTGGTATGAGACAGGCAAGGTCAACATGGCGTATGAAGCGATCGACCGCCACGTCGGCACTCCCCGCGAGAATAAAGTAGCGCTTTATTACAGCAATGCAACACGCGATGAAAAATATACATTTGCAGAAATGAAAACGCTCTCTGACACATTTGGTAACGTGCTGCGCAAGCTAGGCATTGCCAAAGGTGACCGTGTGTTTATTTTCATGCCGCGCGCACCTGAACTTTATGTAGGTCTTCTAGGCGCAATTAAAGTAGGTGCGATTGTCGGACCACTTTTTGAAGCATTCATGGAGGGGGCTGTGCGCGATCGTCTTGAAGATAGTGGGGCGGTAGCAATCATTACGACGCCAGAGCTTCTTCCACGGGTACCTGTCAGTGAATTGCCGGCTCTTAAGCATGTGATTCTTGTCGGCGGAGATGGGAAGCTAGAAGAAGGACAAGTCAGCTATGAAAAAGAGATGGAGCAAGCTTCCGCTGATTTTGAAATTGAGTGGGTAGACCGTGAAGATGGGCTGCTTCTTCACTATACCTCGGGCTCAACTGGAAAGCCTAAAGGTGTTTTTCATGTTCATAATGCTATGCTTCAGCACTATCAGACAGCAAAATGGGTGCTTGATCTCCGGGAAGAGGATGTATACTGGTGCACAGCGGACCCTGGCTGGGTGACAGGAACATCCTATGGAATTTTTGGTCCGTGGTTGAACGGTGCAACAAATGTCGTACGTGGCGGACGCTTTAGTCCTCAGGATTGGTATAGCACGATTGAGAAGTATAAAGTAACCGTTTGGTACAGCGCTCCGACTTCGTTCCGGATGCTTATGAGCGCCGGAGATGAGATCGTAAACAAATACGATCTATCGAGCCTGCGTCATATCTTAAGTGTTGGAGAACCGTTGAATCCAGAAGTTGTATATTGGGGAATGAAGGTATTCGATAAACGCATCCATGATACATGGTGGATGACAGAGACCGGTGGACAGTTGATTTGCAACTATCCAAGCATGCCGGTTAAGCCAGGATCGATGGGCAAACCGTTCCCGGGCATTGTCGCTGCAATTATTGATGACGAAGGAAATGAGCTTCCACCGAATCGAATGGGGAATCTGGCCATCAGAGAGGGCTGGCCTTCAATGATGCGTAAGATCTGGAATAATCCGACCAAGTATGAAGAATATTTCCGATTTGAAGGCTGGTATGTGTCTGGAGATTCGGCTTATATGGATGAAGAAGGATACTTTTGGTTCCAAGGCCGTGTAGACGACGTTATTATGACGGCTGGAGAACGGGTCGGTCCATTTGAGATTGAGAGCAAGCTCGTGGAGCATCCTGCTGTAGCTGAAGCCGGTGTTATCGGTAAGCCTGATCCTGTCCGTGGTGAGATTATTAAGGCATTTATTGCACTGCGTGAAGGCTATGAGGCTTCGGATGAATTGCTTGAAGAGATTCGTAAGTTTGTAAAAGAAGGCTTTGCTGCACATGCGGCTCCACGCGAAATTGAAGTGCGCGATAAGCTGCCGAAGACGCGTTCCGGTAAGATCATGCGTCGCGTACTAAAAGCATGGGAACTGGGGCTTCCAACAGGCGATTTGTCTACAATGGAAGACTAGAAATAATAGCGGCACAAGAAAAACCGGAAGAGGAGTTATTCCTCTTCCGGTTTTTTGTTATCCTTTTTATCCGGCTTTTTATCTGACGGTTTTTGTTGTTCACCAGAAGATTTATCCGGCTTTTTATTTGAACCGTCTTCGGTGTTTTTCTTATCATCGCTGTCATTTTTCTGTTTATCGTCTTTACCAGTTTTTTGATCAGTATCGCCGTCTTTTTTATTTTCCTCGGTTTTTTTGTCTTTGTCCGTTTGCTCATCGGTAGTAGGTTGTTCGGTTTTTTCTTTGTTCTCCTCGGTCGTCTTCTTCTCCTCTGTCTCCGTCGTCTTTTCCTCTACTTTTCCATAAGAAGCAGGGTTTTTGGACGCCGCCAGATTAGCGTTATAGATGGCCGCCATAGAAGTGCCTGGTGGACGTTTTGCATAATTACCGGCAGGGGACAGATCGGGATTCATCTTCACAAGGGTGGAGAAGGTCTTACCCCAGACTCTCATCGCATTATCATGCGAGCTTCGGTTGAGCTTATATTTCATGTCGTAACCGATCCACACACCAAGGGATATGTCCGGTGTATAACCGACAAACCATTTATCTCCGTCTTCCTGCGTCGTACCTGTTTTACCTGCTACATCGCGTCCGAGTGTATAGCGAGCCACGACTTTGCGTGCCGTACCACCTGTTACGACATCGCGCATCATATCGGTCATCATCCAGGATGTTTGTGGAGAGAATACACGCACAGGCTGTACTTTATGCTGATACACGCTCTCACCTTCGCTGTTTACGATATGATCAATCAGGTAAGCGTCAATGAAGTTTCCTTCATTTGCGAACGTAGCATACGCGTTGGTCATTTCTTCAACAGAAATACCGCGCGTAAATCCACCTAGTGCAGTCGGCAGATAATAATCGTTATCTACAATCGTATTTACGCCCATTTTTTTCACGTACGCTAATGATTTGCGGACCCCGGTTTCAAAGTATACTTTGACGGCTGGAATATTACGGGACTGAGCAAGAGCACTGCGTACCGACATCGGCCCTTTGAAGGTACTTCCGCTATTTTTAGGCGTCCAGTTGCCAGGGAAGGTTGTTTCTTCATCCACTACAGTAGAGTTGGGCGAGATGATCCCCTCTTCTATGGCAGGTGCATATACGCCTATTGGCTTAATGGCCGAACCAGGCTGACGTGGTGCAGTGACATGGTTTGTATTTTCCTGTTTAAAGTTGCGGCCTTCCATCATACCGAGAATGGCGCCTGTTTTGTTCTGAATGAGAACAGCACCTACTTGTTCAGGCATCGGCTTGCCGTTAATCGGTGGTTTCTCCGGTCCAAAGTTGCTGGAGTCGGCAGCGATTGCCTGCATCTTCTCATAGATGTTTTTATCAATTGTTGTATAGATGTGATAGCCGCCTTGGCGGACGTCCATACGCTTTTCTTCTAGCAGTTTGTTGTAGGATTCATTTTTCAATTCAGGATTTTTTTCGAAATCCTGATCAAGCAGAATTTTAGCTGCTCTTTCCTCAATTTCCATCATGAGGTACGGATATTTCGTGATGGCTGACTGAGGCGGATTGGTCAGCAGGTTCTTTTTGATATCATAAGCCAGCGCTTCATCATACTGTTGTTTGGATATTTTTCCGTTTTCCAACATACGGCTGAGCACAAGTTTTTGTCTGTCTAAGCCAAGCGCGAGTCCATTCTTTTTAATTTTCTCGAATGGAATATACGAGTACGGAGCTTGCAGCATGCCTGCCAAATAAGCGGATTGAGCGATGTTTAAATTTTTAGCATCAACACCAAAAATCCCTTTTGCAGCGGCCTGTACTCCATATAAGTTCGTACGGTTGGCATTCTGACCAAAATACATTTTATTAATGTAAGCATCAAGAATTTGTTCCTTGCTAAACATTCGTTCCATACGAAGAGCAAGGAAGATTTCCTTGAACTTTCTTTCCGGTGTAACTTTTGGAGAAAGGATGGTCTGCTTAATTAATTGCTGGGTAAGTGTACTTCCTCCGGTTTGAACGGGTGAATTCGTAACTTGCTGAATCGCGGCGCGCGCGATAGCGGATGGTACGATCCCGTTGTGTTCATAGAAATACTTGTCCTCAGTAGAAATAATAGCGTCAATCAGATGAGGCGAGACTTCCTTGTGCGATACGAGGCGCCGGTCTTCCGCTGTGATTAACTGGCCAATCATTTTCTTATCTCTGAAATAAGCGAACCCGGTTAGATTATTAGCAGAGATTTTTTCGTAAATCTCATTATAACTGCGAACCGGATCTGATTTAACAAGTGAAGCGATATAGCCAGCGGCGGCACCACCTGCAAACAATACGCCCATGAAGAACAAAATGGCAGAGACTTGAAAAATAACAAGAAGAGTATGCCAGAAGCTTTTTTTACGTCTCCGCCTGTCTGGTGTATTGGCAGGATCATTTTGTTTATCCATATAACTCCCCCTTACAAATAACAGCAACATTATATCATAAAGACGAGATAAGATGATAAATGTTGCAATGTGGTGTTGTTTTTAGTTATTATGAGGATAACGTCAAAACAATATCATTGTATTCGCAATGAACGTGTATCAGTAGTGGCTTAAGACCTGGGAGCAGCAGAGAGTCGGTGGGAGGTGCGAACCGACCCGGCTAAGTCGTGAAATACAGCACGGGAGCGGATTCCATGCCGTACATATTGTGGTGCGGAATGGACGGCTTACACCAACATGGGCCGTTATTCGTATGAGCGAAGGACTTCGGTCCTTAAGTAAGGGTGGTACCGCGAGCAAACTCGTCCCTTTTTTGGGAACGGGTTTTTTTTATTTTATAGAAGAAACAGGAGGTAGCGAAATGAGTGGAGAGAATACAATCAACCTGACAGAAGAGCAGGTGCGAGAGGTAGAACGGCAGATGGCCATCATCCGCCGCGGCGTAGCAGAGATTGTTCCGGAAGAAGATATGCGCAAAAAGGTGGAACGTTCAGTTGTGACCGGCAAGCCTTTAAAAATAAAGCTGGGACTTGATCCATCTGCGCCAGATATCCATGTCGGTCATACGGTTGTGCTGCATAAGCTGCGTCAATTTCAGGAGCTTGGGCATACAGTGCAGCTGCTAATCGGGGATTTTACCGGGCGTATTGGCGATCCTAGTGGAAAGTCGGAGACGCGTAAGCAGTTAACCGAGGAGCAGGTAAAAGCGAATGCGGCAACGTATGTAGAGCAGTTCGCCAAAATTCTTGATGCCGAAAAAATGGAAGTGAAATACAACAGTCAATGGCTTTCCCCTATGACGTTTGCCGAAGTCCTTGGCTTATCTGCCAAAATGACAGTGGCCCGCATGTTAGAGCGCGATGATTTTGAGAAGCGCTACAGCAGCAATCAGCCAATCGGCATTCATGAATTCTTCTATCCTCTTATGCAAGGATATGATTCTGTAGCGTTGGAGAGTGATGTGGAACTTGGTGGAACAGACCAGAAGTTCAATCTGCTCATGGGTCGTCAACTGCAGAAGGAATACGGCCAAGAACAGCAATGCGCTCTGACGATGCCTATTATTGAAGGGTTAGACGGCGTACAGAAGATGAGCAAAAGCTTAGGGAACTACATCGGAATCAGCGAGCCGCCGAATGAGATTTATGGTAAAGCGATGTCGATTCCAGATGAGTTGATGGTGAAATATTATGAGCTGGCAACCGATGTGTCGCTTGAGGAATTGGAAAGCCTGAAAAAAGGTCTTGCGGATGGTACGATTCACCCGCGTGATGCGAAGATGCGACTGGCCCGCACGTTCGTGCAGATGTATTGGGGCAAAGAAGCGGCAGCCGATGCTGAGAATCATTTCAAAACGGTGTTCCAGCAGCGGGCGCTTCCAACGGATATTCCTGAGAAGGAAATATCGGCAGCTGCATTAGAAAACGGAAAACTGTGGATTGTGAAGCTCCTTTCCGAACTGCAGCTTGTACCGTCTAATGCGGAAGCACGCCGCATGGTTCAGCAGGGCGCAGTAAAGATCAATGAAGAAAAAGTTGCTTCTGTGGATGATCATGTTGCCGTAGAGGAAGGAATGATCGTTCAGGTCGGCAAGCGCAAGTTTGCAAAAGTAGTTGTAAAATAAGAGCCTCTCACCAAAAGCAGAGCATGGTAAAAACGGAATGAAGTACATCATCCCGTTTTTACCATGCTATTTATATAAAAAACCCACCAGCATAGCGCAGGTGGGTTCCAGTTGTGTTCTTTCCGATTAACGGGAGTAGAACTCAACGATTAGTTTTTCATTGATTTCAGCCGGTAATTCTTCACGATCTGGAAGACGAGTGTACGTACCTTCCATTTTCGCTTCGTCAAAGCTCAGGTAGTTCGGCAGGAATGCACGAACTTCTAGAGATTCTTTTACGATTTGCAGGTTGCGGCTTTTCTCACGCAGGCCGATTACATCGCCTGGTTTTACACGGTAAGAAGGGATGTCCACTTTCTTGCCGTTTACTGTGATGTGACCGTGAGTTGTTAGCTGACGAGCAGCCGGACGAGATGTTGCAAAACCAAGACGGTACACAAGGTTGTCCAGACGGGATTCAAGCAATTTCATGAAGTTTTCACCAACAACGCCGGACATTTTGTTTGCATCATCAAACAGTTTGCGGAATTGTTTTTCCATCATGCCGTACATGTGGCGAAGCTTTTGCTTTTCAGTCAGCTGAAGCGCATATTCGCTCATTTTACGACGTCCATGTCCATGTTGTCCCGGTGGGAAGTTGCGTTTAATGTCTTTGCCTGTTCCGTCGAGGGAGATACCCAGACGACGAGCCAGCTTGTGGCGAGGTCCAGTATAACGTGCCATAAGTTTTCGTTCTCCTTTGTATATAGATTTAATAGGTGTTTACTTCCGCCTGGCGAGTTCCTAAACTTTGCCGCATGCTCTTCGGACGGTAGCGTTTCCGCCGCATGCTCCATTGGAGATTGGTACAGCCGCAGCTCCAAGGGAGGAAGCTAACGAATTAACCAGACGTTTTTACCTACAATCATTGCTACCCTGTGTAAAACACATAACTATTATTATACTTGCTTATAGATGGAAGTCAACTTTTTTCTCTGTTTACGATAATGATACCAGTCACCACAAGCAGAAGCGAAAGAAAGACGATGCTGTGAAGTGCTTCTTTGAGCAGTAGAGTGGATAGTAAAACACCGAATACGGGAATAAGAAAGAAGTACATAGATACAGTACCTACTTTATTGTACTTTAACAACGTATTCCATAAAACGAATCCGGCGGCGGAAAGAAAGGCAAGATAAATCAGGTACCATACTGCTTCTAAAGAAAAGTGAAACGGCTGCCATCCAGCACCGCTCATGCCAAGCGCAAGCAGGACAAGCGAGCCGAGCATCATCTGATAAGCAGTGAGATAGAGCGTTCCCATTTTCGCTGCTCTATTTTTCGCCAGAATGCCGCCCATCGAGTTTGCGAAGGCCGAAATCAACAGAGCAAGTTCACCAAGGCCAAATGAAAGGCGGAGCGTGCCGCGGCTACTGCTTGCAAGCACCACGCCGATAAATCCAAGCAAAAGCCCGATGAGTCGTCGGGTGCTGATGCGGTCATTGGCGTACATATAGTGGGCGAGAATGACGGAGAAAAACGTGCTTGACCCGGCAATGATTGACCCTTGAATTCCTGTACTGTAGCTAAGCCCGATATAAAACAAAATGTATTGCAGTGTCGTTTGAAAAAATCCAACTTGTAGAAGGGCCGGTAGGGAGCCTTTGACAAAAGAAATCCGCTTTTCTTTAATGATAAGCAGGATAGCAAGCATCAGCGAGGCAAGAAAAAAGCGATAGCCGGCAAATAAGATTTGTTCAAAAAACTCACTCGGTCCAATATCGAGGAGTGTATAGCTTAATTTAATAAACGGAAATGCGCTCCCCCATAAAAAACAGACAAACACTGCGATGGCTGCAATGCTTGCCCGATGTGTGAAAAATCTCTCTATATTCACTAGTGTGACGCCTTCTTTCTTTGGAAATATAAAAAGGATGAAAAGATACTATAGATATAGTACAATATCCAGCAAAGCAATGTACAAAAAATTGTGAAGACAAGTTGAGAGGAGCCAGACAGATGAGTGAAGTAGAAGTGAAAAAAGGATATTTTGGAGAGTTCGGAGGAAGCTTTGTTCCTGAACCGCTGCAGGCGGCCCTTGATCATTTGGAGCAGGCATTTGAGCAGTATAAAGATGATGACGAATTTAATGAAGAATTACAGTACTATTTAAAAGAATATGTAGGAAGACCGAATCCGCTGTACTATGCACAGCGGTTAACCGATAAGCTGGGTGGCGCTAAGATTTATTTAAAGCGTGAAGACTTAAATCATACGGGTGCTCACAAAATTAATAATGTAATGGGACAGGTGCTGCTTGCCAAGCGGATGGGCGCAAAACGTGTCATTGCTGAGACGGGTGCCGGGCAGCATGGTGTGGCAACCGCTACGGCGTGTGCCATGTTTGGCATGGAGTGTGTGGTATATATGGGTGAAGAGGATACGCGGCGCCAAGCGCTTAACGTGTTCCGAATGGAGCTTCTAGGAGCGAAGGTTGTGCCGGTACAAGAGGGTGCTCGCACACTAAAGGAAGCAGTCGATGCTGCGCTTATGGATTATGCCCAGAATTATGAGAGGACATTTTACTTATTAGGATCTGCGGTAGGCCCACATCCGTACCCGACAATCGTACGCCATTTCCAGTCGATCATCGGGCAGGAGGCACGTGCACAGCATTTGGAGAGGGAAGGGCGATTGCCTGACTATATTGTTGCTTGCGTTGGTGGCGGTAGCAATGCCATCGGGTTATTTGCACCGTTTTTTGACGATAAAGATGTGCGGATCGTAGGCGTAGAGCCAGGCGGCAGGAGTCTTGCGACAGGTGAGCATGCAGCGACGCTCGTAGCCGGGGAGCCTGGTACGCTTCATGGATTTAAGTGCTATATGATAAAAGACGAAACCGGAGAGCCGGCCGCTACTCATTCGGTGGCCGCAGGGCTAGATTATCCGGGTGTAGGTCCTGAACATAGCTATTATAAAGCGATTGGTCGTGCTGATTATGTAGCGATCAGCGATGAGGAAGCGCTTGAAGCGTTCCATGCATTATCGCGGGCAGAAGGGATTATTCCAGCTATTGAGAGTTCTCATGCGGTAGCCTATGCGATGAAGCTTGCTCCCTCACTGCCTTCTGAGCAGTCTATTATTGTAAACTTATCCGGTCGTGGCGATAAAGATGTCCAGCAAGTGTTTGATATGGTAAGAAATCAGGGGTAACTGAAGATAGGACAGAGCCTGAAGCTGCAATTCAGGCTCTTTTTCTTAGTGTATCTGAAAAAATGTAAGGCGAAATGGAAAACTATAGAAATAATACGTGAAACATTGTTTGATATTTCGTATAATTATAGATAATAAAAGAATGTAAGAAAGGATGGAAGCTTCTATTACTACTACTGCGAAACATATCTACCTTGTCCGGCATGGGGAGACAGAATGGAACGCGAAACGCCTTATTCAAGGACACAGCGATATTCCGTTGAACAAGAGGGGGAACGAACAGGCAAGGCGCTTGGCTGAGAGAGTAAGGCAGCTTCCGATTACGCAAGTTTGCTCTAGCGACCTTGTTCGTGCATATGATACCGCCTGTGCAGCCGCCTCAGCACTTCAGCTTTCCGTATGTCGTCATGCAGAGCTGCGGGAGCGAAATTACGGGGATTGGGAAGGAAAAGATTTTCGTACGATCCGTGAGAAGTATCCGGATTTCGACCCGTGGATTGATACAGAGAGCAGGTATAACATCGAGACCTATGCGGCGCTACAGCAGCGCGGGCTCGCTTGTCTTTCAGACATTCTGAAAGAGAGCGATGCTGAACATATTCTTGTGGTCAGCCATGGTGGATTAATTAATGCTATGCTTCATCATATGAGTGGTGGATTTCACGGTACAGGTAAGACGAAACTTAGTAACACCTCGCTTAGCCACATTCAATATGAAAAAGAGGCATGGATGGTTCACATAGTAAATGACGGAACCCATCTCGATAATTAGTAAGAGAGCGGTATAGTGAGAAAGAAGGCGGGATCGTGAAAGAAGATGTACTAAATCATCAAGGGGGAGCTTTTTTGAGCCATGCATATACAGAACAAATTATTAGTGCATTTCGAAAAAGCTATCAGGTTGTTTCCCTCCCATCTTTTTTAGTGGTAGAAGGATGGGTATATATTGCAGATACAACAGGCAGAGTCTTAGCGTATGAAAAAATAGGAAATCCAGCCTGTGCGATACAGGAAGTGTATCCGGTTTCAGCAAATGGAGAGCAGATGTGTACTGATTTGGGAAATGGACAGTTTGCTGTTACGTTACCCATTTTAGAGAACGTATGGTTTTCTAGCTGTTTAGGTGTTATTCTCCCGCTATCTGTCGATCGGAATGCGATCGATATCTTTTTGCAAGGGCTTTCTGGTGTGTTTCGCTTTATGCAAGAGCAGTACATTGAGGAGGAAGTGAACTCCTGTATTCAGACGGTCAATCAAAACCTGCATCTTGATAATGTGATGCAGACGATTGTGCAGCGGGCTGCCCGTAATTTAGCATTGAGTGACTGTATCGCCTTTGTTTTTGACGAGGAGCAGGATAGCTTGCTTCCGCGTTGGTCTTCAAGCGAAACGAAGCTTCCACAGTGGCAATCCGAAGTCATCTACAATTCTCAAACAGTATATGAAGATATTGTTACCCATTTTTCAGACGAGCGCATGATTCTGCGCAATGGCGACCTAGACCTAGATAGCGTGCTGCGATTGAAGACACCGTTTAATGAAGCCTGGTTAATCGCTCCGTTTCGTCATCAGGAGAAGACCATTGGCTTTCTCGCTGTAATACGTGATAGGCTGCAGCCGTTTTCAACTCAGGAAGAGCGATTCGTCTGTCGGTTTACTAAAAGATTGAGCCCGGCTGTGCATAATTCTACATTGCATATGCGTGCGCAGCGTGATGAGCAAAAGCAGGCGATGTTATTTGAAATTACGAAGAAATTTCACTCTTCGATTAATGTGGATGATGTCCTGCAGGCTGTTATTGAGAATATGAGAAAACTATATCCGGATATGGGCGTAGATTTATGGATGTCGCATGATTCATTTTCTACGGCCCTGCCTGTAAAGCAATTTTCAATCTCGATTGATGGAAATAGCGTAAGCGCTCAAGCTTTTATGGAGGCGCGGACCGTAATTGCGCGTTCCGACGGTGCACGGACTTTGACACTTGCCGCTCCGCTGAGGGGCAAACAAGGGGTATACGGCGTGCTGGAGCTGTTTAGTGCCAAGTCGGTGTCCCTTTCTCTGCGTGAAGTCGAATACATTACGATGCTTGCTGATACAGCCGGTAATGCATTTGAGAATGCGCAGCTATACGAGCAATCTCGTAGATTGATCAAAGAATTATTGCTGATCGATGAGATGACAAGTCAGTTGAACAAAAACATTAAACTAAACGATCTTTTAGCTTTTATTACACGTAAATTAACGGAATCATTCCGTACGGAACACTGCTGTATTTTTTCTTGGTCAGATGAAGAGGAGGCATTCGTCATGCGGGCTTCTGACCAAGATGATGCTGAAGAATACATTTTACCGCCGATACCCGCCTTTGGAAAACTACATGAATTATTTGTGAAAAAAGAGCCGATTCTACTGGCAAGTGGTGCGGATCGGGAAATGCAGATCGCTTCGTTTACGTATGAATCACTAATGGCAGTTCCTTTACTTGAGAAAGAAGAAGTAAAAGGCGCCATTCTTCTATTGGATTCTACGCCGAATCGTTATACGTTCGATGACTTTAAACGGCTAGAGATGCTATCCCGTCATGTAAAGGTAGCTGTGACGAACGCTTCGCTGCATGCCGAGGTAGAACGGATGGTTGTAACAGATAATCTTACAGGCTTGTATAATCGTAAGTATTTGTACGACAGCATCCGTCATTCCCAAAAGCGGGATATATGCGGCTCCCTTATCTTAATTGATGTCGATCATTTTAAGAATGTTAATGACACATACGGACATCAAACAGGCGATGAAATTCTAATTCAGGTAGCCAACGAACTTCAGGCTTCCATCCGCGCTTCCGACATCGCAGCCCGTTGGGGAGGCGAAGAGATGGCTGTCTATCTGCCCAAAGTACAGCCGGATATCGCTCATCAGGTGGCAGAGCGCCTTCGGATTAATATCATGCATAAGACATCACCGTCTGTTACGATCTCTAGCGGGGTGGCCGCTTGGATCAAAGAGGAGGACGAAGAGACGGGCGATGTGCAGCAGTTGTTTCAGCTTGCTGATGAGGCGTTGTATAAAGCCAAGCGTACAGGAAGAAATCAAGTATGTGTAGCAGAACTGGTATAGAAATAATCGATGAAAGAGGGAAGAGAGCTTCGCGTGTCGAAGCTTCTTTCTTCCCCTATACATGAATGAACATTCAGTCATAAAGGAGGAAATTATGAATACAAGTCAAGGCACAGAAGTAATCGAGCTGCGTATTCCTACGCCATTTAGTGTAGGTCCCATCAATGTATTTCTGCTAAAAGGAGAGAGCTGTACGCTGGTCGATGTGGGTCCGAAAACGAAAGAAGCGTATGAGCTGCTTGAGGGATTCCTCAAGCAGAACGGACTGGCGTGGCATAATATTGATTATGTATTTTTAACCCATCAGCATGTTGATCATGCTGGTTTAACAGCGGAAGTAGTAAGACGCTCTGATGCTACTGTTCTCACACATCCAGGTGTAGTTCCTTATGTAACGATGGACGAAGCATTTATGAAGCATCATAACGATTTCTTCTATACATTGTATGAGCAGAATGGTGTACCGTCTAAAATGCTTAGTTATGTGGCACGGTTCCAAGAAATGATGAATATATACAGCGAACCGGCTCCTGTGCATAAGACGGTAGAAGGTGGAGAGACCTTTGAAGGGGACAGTGAGTGGCAATATGTATCTACACCTGGGCATACGCAAAACCATCTGGCATTATACAGAGAGCGGGATCAGATTATGCTATCCGGGGACTTCCTTATTAAAGAAATTTCTTCTAATGCTTTTTTAGAGCCCCCAATGAACTCTGGACGTATACGACCAAAACCACTGCTTGTCTATCGTGAGGCGATGCAGCGAATCGCCGAGCTACCGATTCGCCGTATGCTATCGGCTCATGGCGATTATATAGAGAATCCGGCCGAACTGATCGCTCAGCGTTTACAGCGTAGTGATGAGAAGGCGATGCGGATGTATGATTTGCTTGCGGAAGGGGAGAAGACGGTATTTGGACTTTCCGCACTTTTATTTCCATCCATCTATATTAAAGAGCTTCCGCTTACATTTTCGGAAACGTTGGGGCATCTGGATCTTTTGGTAGAAAGAGGACAGATTGAGTTCGGATGGGCGGAAGAGGCGGGAGTATATCGTTATCGGCAGTGTAAATAAGTAGATAAGCTAGAATTTGTCGCTAAAACCCTTTAGGAAAGAGAGGATTTTTTATTTTTTAGTGATATAATGAAAAGAACAAAATGTGCTATTATGAGGGAGGCTATGGGTTGAAGCGTCTATTGGTTTCTGCCCTTGTCCTTGTTATTATAATCTATCTGATTATGCAGACAACATTTGGACAGATCATTCGTACAGGGAACCTTGAACAGATTGCTGTACATATTCAATCGTACGGCTGGATTGCCTTTCTTATAGCAATTGCAGCAATGGTTATACAGACGTTTTTTCCTGTAATTCCTTTTGTCCTGCTTGCAGGGGCTAATGTGCTTGCTTTTGGTGTGTGGCCGGGTTTCTTTATCGGCTGGATCGGCGCGGTTTTGGCAGCGCTCATAAATTTTTTAGTGGCACGCTATATAGGGCGAGACTGGGCGGAGAAAAAGATTGGCCACCATTCTTTCATGAAGAAGCTGAATCGGTATGCTGAGACAAAAGGTTTTATGATTATCCTTCTATCTCGCTTTATTCCAGTGATGCCATCAAGCATGGTTAATACAGCGGCGGGCATTTCAAGCGTATCATTTCAAGCTTTTTTGTTTGCGACGTTACTTGGCAAAGGACCGGTAGTGTTCCTAGAATCTGTTTTGGGTCACTATCTTATGAATTGGGAACAGTACAAGGGCGAGTTATTCTTGATTGTGCTTGGTCTTGGCTTATTTATGCTTGGAATTCATTATGTGAAGAAGAAAAAATCAACCTTGCTCTTATAAAGCAAGGTTTTTTTAGGGGGAGAGTCTGTGAAGCGTTCACCGAAGCTGACGAAACAAAAAATTGTAGAAGCTGCGGTCGAATTATTTGATTCGCAAGGATTTGACGGCACGACTACTCGACAAATCGCATGCAAGGCAGGGGTGAACGTTGCGCTGATTTCTTATTATTTTAAGAGTAAAAAAGGACTGCTTGAATATGTCATGATTGATTATTATGAGAGTATGTTTCAGCGATTTGATGATTGCCGCTCGGATAGCGGACAGGAATCGCTTTCTGAACTGCTGCATCGCATGGTGGAGAGGTTGGTTCGCTTCCAATGTGAATCCTATCGGGTCGCACGGTTGATCCAACGTGAGCTATCAGTAGAGTCTATGCTTGGGCGAGAGATTATGAGTACGTATCTAGCCCGGTTTAAGCATTATTTTACCGCTGTGATTGAAGAGGGAATTGCAGAGGGGGAATTTCCTGTGTTAAAGGTGGACGGCATCGTGATTCAATTGATGGCGGTCACTAGTTTTCCATATACATATCCGCAGATTATCCGTGAGGTGTTTTATTTAGAGCCGCTAGATGATAGCTTTGTAGAGCAAATGGTGCAGCATACGTCTAACTTTTTGCAGCATATGCTGACACCAATCAACACTTTTCGCTAAGTTTTTTAAGAAAACTTACTTTCAAGCAGGAACTTCCTTAACACATACCTAATTAATATAGATAAGGTAGATTGACTTTTCCCAAAGGAGTACGGCATGATGATCGATAAGAGACTACAACGGAGAAACCGTTTTTTTATAGTGTGGATAATGCTGCTTGCCGTTCTAGTGAGCCCTACTTATGCGCTGGCGGCTCAACTGCCGACTTCGCTGAGTAAATCGGTTATTGATGTGAATAACCTGATTAAGAGCGAGGAGGAGAAAGAATTTACTCGGCAGGCTTCCGGTATGAAGCAGAAGTACAAGCTGGTGGCTATTGCGAATGCAAAACCGGGAACGTTGGAGCAGTATGCGCAGGAATTACTGAAAAAATTCACGGTCGAAGATGAAACAATGGTGATGGTGTTGTCTATAGAAGATAAAACCATGGTCATTCTTAGCGGAAAATATTTTCGAGAAAAGGGAATTAGCCAGGAAATTCTACAGCGTAAAATGGAGCATTATTTCGAACCATATGCTAATCAGGGCATGCTAATGACTGGAGCAACCTCCTTTGTAGGGGCGGTGAATGAAGAACTTCAGTCACAGGGCCAAAAGCAGGGCAGCACGGAGCAGATTGTAACGGCAGGCGCACCGGCTCCGGCAGCGGCTGACAAAGTAACCTCTTGGCCAATCTGGCTTCTAATCGGGCTTGGGCTTATTGTCGCTGCATTAGGTGGAGCAATGTATGCCTATACGAAGCGAAGCCGCGCGCTTAAAGAAATTGATGAGGTTGATGAGTGGCGCACGAAGGTGGCTGAGCAGCTCAACGCGTTTGAGATTGATCCTTCATGGAAGAAGGAACCAGGTAGAATCAAGGAGAAATATTTGGCGATTCTAACCTCATTAGATGACCTGAAAAAAGATGCGATTGCAGATGTCGAGCTTATTTTGGTTGATGCCGAAGAGAACCTGATGAAATTCCGCTTTAAGCGAGGAAAAGAGATCATTCAGGAAGCAAAAGATAAATTACAGCGTATTGATGATGACTATCGCAATTTACATATCCGACTTGATAAATTACGAGAGACGCTCAAGGATGTAGCTGCGTTAAAGGAAGAGACAGTGCAGCTTGCACAAAAGAACGAACGTCGATTGGACGAGCTTCGGATTCAATATGGTGTCTCCTTTCATTCTTTGAAAGAGCAGATGAATGAGTTTGACAGAGAGTCCCAAACCGTAAAGCAAGCGGAAGAGAAGGGTGATTTTGAGGAGGCGCGTGATCGTCTACAATCTTTGGTTGATGAGCAGCAGACAGTAATAGAGCTTTTGCAAAAGGTGCCGCTGCTGCGCCAGACAATTGTTAAAGATTTGGATCAGGAAATTCGTCAGCTTGATGAAGACGCGAAAGAAATGGTTGAGAGCGGTTATACGAGCGGTGAAGAGTTCTTTGTCGCCCGCCTGGTTAAGATTCGTGGAAAGGCGGAGAAACTTCCAGTCCTATTTGAAGAAGGCAAGGTAATAGAGGCAGAGAATCTTATCCTTGAAATTCGTGAAGCGATTGAAGCCGTCTACCAGACGATGGAAGAGATAGTAATGAATCGTCACCAATATCGGCAGTATATGACGGAATTACCATATTATCTAGATACACTACGGCAGGATCAAGAATACCTGGCAGGTGAACTTAATGATTTGGCTCAGCGCTATCAGGTAGAAGATGGAGATGCGTTTCACTACTACCAGCAAATCCCTGAAGTGGCAGCCGATATTGAGAATACACTTGAACAGATTAATGGCGATGGGGCAAAAGAGAATTACGACCGCCATGGAGAAACGCTTACACAGGTAGCAGAACGTGTTACGCAAATGATGGAGCGACGTGAGCTCGTTATGAAAGAGTTGAAAGACTTCCGTCATGGAGAGCGCATGGCACGTGAAGAAGTATATGATCTGCGCAGTAGCGTGGCTCGTGTAGAACAACAGCTCAAGCGCCTGCATCTGCCGAAGATGCCTTATACAATTACAAGCAATATCACGTTATGTCGTCAAGCAATTGGAAATGTTGAAGAAGCTCTGCAGGAGATTCCGTTAAAGATACAAAAAGTAGATCATTTGTTGAAGGAAGCGAAGGAGCAGGTAACGACACTGCTTGAAGATGGAGCTGAAATGATCCGCGATATACGGATGGCAGAAGATAAAATTCAGCGCACCAACCGTTTTAGACGCCATGATAAAGAAATTTCAGCGTTGCTTGCGACTGCTGAGAAGGCGTTTCATGAGGCCGAATATGAGGAAGCGCATGCAGCAGCGGACCAGGCCTTCCGCCTCTCCCAATCAAAATATGGGTTAG
The DNA here is from genome assembly GCF_041379945.2 of Aneurinibacillus sp. REN35. Lineage (NCBI taxonomy): Bacteria > Bacillati > Bacillota > Bacilli > Caryophanales > Paenibacillaceae > Aneurinibacillus > Aneurinibacillus baijiui. The sequence goes on from NZ_JBFTXJ020000003.1 coordinate 40,702, forward strand.
AAGAATAAGAAGATAAAAAAGGGAAGTGAAATGCTTCCTTTTTTTATTTGTCGTGCAGCTAATATAAACTATATAGGCAAAAAAAGTGACACATCATAATCGATGTGTCAAAAAGGGAGTAGAGGTGTGAGAGTCAGTTGCAATTTCAAAGGGGAGTAGGTTCATTAATATACTTCCCTGTGCGATATGAGTTTAAACATCAAAACTAAAAAAAACGATAAAAATTTTTTTGAAAAAAAGAGGCCGCCTAGATAAGCGGCCTCTGTTCTACATAGTAGAAAGATTCATTACGCAGATTCGCGAATTCCTGTATTAGCTTTTACCACAACCTCATCAAATTTCGCATCGCTTTCTGGTTTTCCGAAAAGGATGGCACCAAGGTAGGCGGCGATGAATCCGGCAGGTACAGAGATAAGAGCTGGATTTGTTAAACTAATCAGCGGCGTTCCGGTTAGAATCGCTTTGCCTGGAGTCGGATCGAGCACGCTTGGACTTACAGCCACAAGAATAAGAGCGGTAAAGAGTCCAACCAGCATCCCTGTAATCGCTCCTGCCGTATTAAAGCGGCGCCAGAAGATTGTAAAGATGATAACAGGGAGATTTGCACTGGCCGCTACGCAGAAGGCAAGTGACACAAGGAACGCAACATTCATCTTCTGTGCGAACAGTGCAAGAATAACGGAGAGGATGGCTACACCGATGGAAGCGTAGCGTGCTGCCACCATTTGCTCTTTTTCGGTCGCTTTGCCTTTACGGATAATATGGCTGTAGAAATCATGAGCGAATGCGGAAGCTGCTGCCAGTACGAGACCCGCTACAACAGCAAGGATGGTTGCAAATGCCACAGCAGCTACGAATGCCATCAGTAAATCTCCACCCAATGCTTTGGCGAGCAGTGGTGCTGCCATGTTCCCTGCTTTGTTTGCTGCGATAATCTCATCATTTCCTACAAGCGCTGCGGCACCGAATCCGAGGAAGATCGTCATGATGTAGAATAGTCCGATCAGCCAAGTTGCGTATACAACTGATTGACGTGCTGTCTTTGCATCCTTTACGGTGAAGAAGCGGATTAAGATATGTGGTAGACCTGCTGTACCAAGCACGAGCGCGATATTGATCGAGATGGTATCTAATCCATCCTTGTATTTAACACCTGGATTTAGGAATGTCTCGCCGAGTGGCGTAGCTGTTTTCATATGTTCGAACATCTCAAGAACATTGAAGTTAAATTTTGCAAATACCATGACGGAGATTAAGAATGTACCGAACATTAGCAGGACAGCTTTGACGATCTGTACCCAACTGGTTGCTGTCATGCCGCCGAAGATAACGTATACGGTCATCAGTGTACCAACAATCAGCACTGAGGTTGTATAGTCTAATCCGAGAAGAAGCTTAATGAGTGCGCCTGCCCCTACAAGTTGGGCAATCATATAAAAAATGGAAATCGTAATCGTGCTGAGCGCTGCTGTACTACGAACCTTTGCATTATCGAAGCGAGCTGCGATCATGTCAGCCATCGTATATTTACCGAGATTACGCAGTGGTTCAGCCACAATATACAATACCACAAGGTAAGCTACCAAATAGCCGATACTGAAGAAGAATCCATCGAATCCGGTAAGCGCGATTGCTCCGGCAATACCGAGGAAGGAAGCGGCAGACATATAATCGCCGGCAATTGCCAGGCCGTTCTGCCAACCTGTCAGGCCGCCGCCTGCTGTATAAAATTCACTGGTCGTATTGGTTTTTTTGGAAGCGAAATAAGTGATAATAAGCGTAGCAGCTACAATAAGAAGAAAGAAAGTAAATGCCATTAGTTACGGCCTCCTTTATGGTGATCTTCTATAATCTCATCCGCTAATTGGTCAAAGGAGGTCGCTTTTTTAGAATAAATCATGCATAATGCCCATGTCATAATGAATTGCCCAAACGCATAGACCCATGCCCACGTAATGGAGCCGATCGCCGGAGTGTTTAATACTTTGCTATAGGATGTCATAATTGGCAGTGTATAATAGAAAACAAAGAAAAAGATGCACATCGGGACGATAAAGCTTCGTTTTTGCTGCATTAATCGTTGAAATTTATCACTGCGGGCTATAGCTGAGTAGTCAATATTTTGCCCACCACTTCCCCCTGTGTTAGATGTTTTCTTTTGTGCAAGGTTTGCCATCTAATCTCACTCCAATCTATAAATATATATCCTCTGTCTCGTCCTGGCTGTAAAAGATCCTTCACCCCCTATATGAATGATTGATAAAGTTATATACACAGCACTGAAAGCGTGTTCACAACTCTTTACTAATAGTAAAATATTTATAAAAATTTGAAAACTTAATTTTTTCGACATATTACGACAATATGAATGAATACCTCCTCTCACCTTAATTAAAGTAGGGCAATCGGAGGTATTACACGTTTTTACTGGTGTTATAGGTATTAACTACGGATGCCGCGCACTTGGAATTGGCGAATGAGTTTATGCTGCAGCCATTTAGCCGTGCTAAGCGATTTCTTTAGACGGATTTGATCTTCCCGAGGAAGTCGAGCGACATGAAGTTCATTCGATAACGGCTCATTTTGCTTTATCTGTCTCATATTTTCTCGGATGCGGAAGTGGAGCAGTGTATTAAAAGAATCTCGTATCTCGTCTTCTTCCTCTTTAGTAAATACGCGTTGGGCAGTTAGATTCTCGAGTCGCTCAAGTGTCGATACAGCTTCTATCCCTTCAAATATGGAGAGCAGGCGCATGGCATTAACGAAGTGAACAAGTGCTCCGCCTTTAATATCGATTCCGTCTTTAATTTTTTTATCGTAGATAATCCGCCCGAACATGCCAAGCGGTACCCCGCAGGAGGCATCGTCTTCAGCCAATAGATTATAAATGAATGGAAAGTCTTTTTTGCGGCTTAAAAAGTAATGCCGCAGCTCATGTGCCAACTCCGCTTGCCCGTAGACAGGCCGAAAATCAAGGAAAATAGTAAACATGCGGATCTCTTCGCCCTGCATATGAGAGAACCAGGCGTTGACCATACGTTTCCACCCGGAGAGTGATTTACGCCACTTGCGGTTCGTTGCCATTACGTCACCCTTACAGCGTGGAAAGCCGCATAACTCTAAGCCGGCTACAATCTTTTCTGCCAGTCTTGCAAAATAGGCATCTACTTCCATATGATGGTCTTCATCTTCAATATCAGGATAAATAATTCCGTTATCCTGGTCGGTACTGAGCGTCTGTTCCTTGCGACCTTCGCTGCCCATCGTAATCCAGCAGTAATCGGTTGGAGGAGCGCCGAGCCCTTCTTCTACCATGCTCCTCTCGGACAGTTCAATAATTTGCCGTAGAACTCGGTCATTAAATTCAGTAATAATGGAACAGATCTCGTAGGCCGCTGCCCCTTCTTTCATCATCCTATCAATAAAAGTGGTAATCTTCCCGTGCTGTTCTGCGAGCTGTTCTATTGATGTAGCATCATCTATGTCTTTTACGATGCTAAGTACCGAATGACCGCGGAAGTCGGTGAGTTTCTTAAGAGTGATAATTCCTTTGACTTGGTTATTGAAGAGAACAGGAAGGTGCTTTACTTGGTGTTTCATCATCATAAGCATGGCTTCATAGAAATAGGCGTTTTCTGAAATGGTGATCACTTCCTTGCTCATGATGTCTGAAATGGTCAGGGAAGCAATCGTTTCATGTTGTGGAAGGAGCGTAATCAAGTCTCGTTCTGTTACGATGCCGAGCAGTTGTTCTTCTTTGAGTACAAGCACAGAGCTGATTTTCTCACGCAGCATAAGTGAAGCTGTTTCGACTACAGAAGCGGTAGGAGGAAGAGAGACGATGGCGGTTTCCATCATCTCGCCTACCTTTTTACGGTATGGATAGGTCTCGAATCCGTGGTGATGTGCTGAGGATTCCATAGTCAGTGCATGATACATATGCTGCAATCTTTTGCTGATATCATGTGTTAATTGTTCAGCAAAGGGAGCGAAGTCATGTACCAACTGATTGAATAGCGCCTTCTTGATGACAAGAAATCGGGAATCTTCTATTGTTTGGACAGAGAAGCGGGAAGGATCCTCTGCGAGTGTATTAATGAGACCGGCAAGCTCTCCAGGATGGTAGAAGCGGACTGAAATCTCCTCCCCTTCATCCGTGAGAATAATATTTTTTGCCATCCCTTCAAGCAAAAAAAACAGATCGTTTTCCTGCTCACGTTCATGAATGACGAAATGATGCTTCGGATATTCTACCACCATGGATGCGGCAATCATCTTATCAATGGCTTCTTCCGGAAGCGAGCGAAACAGCTCATTTTTCTGTAACATTTCTTTTATTCTTTCCTTCATCCCTTCATCGCCCCTTGTTCTTTTGTTTCAGCGGAACAAAACTTTCTTCAATCGCTAGGGCTTGTTTGGCAGCAGCTAAGCCGGCTGCATGACCGGTTGTAAATGCAACAGTGATGTTATAGCCGCCTGTATGCGCGTGCACATCAAGCACTTCACCTGCAAAGAAGAGACCGCGTTTTATTTTGGATTGCATGCTTTTCGGATCTACTTCTTTAACGCTGATTCCACCTCCTGTCACTGTAGCCTGTTCGAGTGGGAGCGTACCTGTAACCGTTACGGGAAATTGCTTCATGAGCCGTGCCATTTCTCTCCATTTGGCGCGCGAGATGTGTGCATATGTCGTATCTTCATCGATTTCGGCCATCTCAAGAACGAGCTGGAGCAGACGTTGAGGCAGATAGGTGCGGAGTACGTTTTTCACCGTTTTCTTCGACTCTTCTTCCATAAGAGATAGAGTTTCTTTGTCGATCTCGTCTACCGTTTTATCCGGTAGAATATCGACGGTTAGGTGAAGCGGCACCGGGCCAAATTTACGCTGCGTGACAGACACATAGTGGCTGACACGCAAGACCGCAGGTCCGGAGATGCCGAAGTGGGTGAACAGCATATCACCTTCTTCCGTACACACCTTTTTACCTTTTGGACTCCAGAGGGTAAGATAGACGCTACGCAGTGATAAGCCTTGCATTCGTGCTTCCTTGATATACGTATCTGCTGCGGTAAGAGGCACGGCCGTTGGAAATAATTCGGTAACTGTATGGCCCCCGGTACGCGCCCACGGGTATGCATCGCCGGTAGATCCGGTAGTTGGTACAGAAGCTCCGCCTGTTGCGACAATCACATGTTGACAAGGTATGATTTCGCCGGAGAGAAGCTCGACACCTTCTACGCCACTGTCATTGTATAACAATTGTTTGACAGGCTCGTTTACACGGAAGGAGACACCGAGACGCTGTACTTCGCCAAGCAGCGCATCGACTACCGTTTTGGCCTTATCACTTACAGGAAACATCCGGCCCCGATCTTCTTCCTTTAACGCAATACCAAGCCCGGTAAAAAAATCGATAATCTCCTGATTGCCAAAAGTATGTAGAGCACTGAATAGAAATTTACCGTTGCCGGGTACATTTTTCATTAATTCTTCGAGCGGTTTGGCATTGGTTACATTACAGCGTCCACCACCTGAAATCATTAATTTTCGGCCCAGCTTATTCCCTTTATCAATCAAAAGCACACGGGCATTATGAGAGGCGGCAGCGACACAGGCCATCAGCCCGGCCGGACCCCCGCCGATTACGATGACATCCCAGTGTGACATAGAAAACACCTTCCTTTTTATAGCTGAAGCAGCTCTGATCTTGTACATTTTTTTCACATGTATCTATTCTTGCCAGGATTCGGCTCAGATTGCAACTCTAACATAAAAAGAAACAGAAAAAGAGGAAATTAACAAAAAAGATAGAATATAATAAATATTCTAGTGAAAGGGAGAGAAGAAGAAATGGCTGAAATCATTCATTCATCATTAAAAGAGAAACTGCAACATATGAATCAGGAGATTGAGAAGCATGTGCGCCCTGATACTTTTCCATTGGCAATCCGAGTACTCCGCCCAGGCGAAGAAATTCCTCCTAAAGCAAAACGCCCACTTCGTGATATGCAGGTTCAATTAAGTATTTGTCAGGGCATTACGATGTCACGCCGCTACGGTTGGACGATTGCGATGGGCGGAGAAGACCTATCCTGTCCGATTGCAAAGGCAGCTTTTCATTTTGAAGAGCCGCTTCCGTTTTACAAAGAAGGGAACTTGGCGCATGGCATGTATGCCGAGACATTGGCTTGTGCCAAGTTAACTGAAGATGAAGTACCCTCTTTTACAAAAGAGGAGAGCGGCACGATTGTTGTCGGTCCATTGAGCCGCGCAGCTTTTGAACCGGATGTGATTGTCGTATATGGTAATTCAGCTCAAGTGATGCGTATGGTAGCAGCGTCGTTATTCAGAACGGGAGGCGCGATTACCTCAGAGTTCTCAGCACGTGCAGACTGTGCCGATATCGTGATACGAACGATACAGACAGATAGCCCTCAGGTTATTTTGCCTTGTTATGGTGACCGAGTGTTCGGTCAGACATATGACCATGAAATGGCGTTCTCGTTTCCGTATCGTATGAGTGAAGATGTGATGGCCGGGTTTGCTGGCACTCATAAAGGTGGCGTTCGTTATCCAATTCCGAATTTCCTTCAATATCAAGCTAAGTATCCAGCAACATATGAGAAGCTAAATAAAATGTGGGAAGAAGAATAAAGAGAATAAAAGAGAAGGGTCGGAGCTGTATAACAGTTTTCGACCCTTTTTTACTGCGTTCATTATTATAATATGGGCTTATTTTTTAGAAAATTCCGTTGACATTTCTTTACGTTGCATATTATTATATAACAGAAAAGATTATTCAACACACTGTATCAATACAGATTTGAGGTATATAACTATATACGGAGGGATTATACATGAATCATACAAAAAGACGGCACAGCTTTGATTTTGCGGTGTTACCAACAGGTACAGCCCAGACAAAGCTAAAGCAGAGAGTGAATCATTCGTTATTACAAAAGAAGCAGCGATAAAATGCAGACCGTTTGGGTCTGTATTTTTTATGAGAAAAAATGTTTTTATTATAGGCTGTTTATTCAGAATTTTTTGTTGACAGACGAGTTTGCGGTGATTATTATATAACACAAGATAAAAAATAAAAACTGTACCAATACAATAAAAGGAGAGATTATAATGATGAACAGCGCTGCGCAAAACCAGACGTTAACAGGAAGCCAATCCAAGAATACGGGCGGTAAAAAGCTGCAGGATCAAGTTACGATTATTACGGGCGGAAATGGTGGATTGGGCCGTGCAATTGCGCTTGCTTATATAGCAGAGGGAGCAAAGGTAGTGCTTGCAGCTCGCAATGAGGAAACCTTGGCGAAAGTTCATCAGGAAATCGCAGGCTTAGGGGCGGATGTGCTGAGCGTACCGACGGATGTGGCTAGTGAGACGGATTGCAAGCATCTTTTCGAGAAGACAATCGAGCGATTTGGTCGTGTTGATATTTTGGTTAACAATGCGGGAGTCTCAGGACCTACCGGTTCTGTCGCTGAAATCTCACTAGAAGATTGGAATACCACATTAAATATTGATATAACAGGTGCATTTCTATGTACGAAGGAAGCAGCCAAGTTAATGATTGCTCAGCAGTCAGGCAACATCATTAATATCTCTTCGATTTTTGGTAAACGGGCATACCCGTATCGCACACCGTATTCTGTAGCCAAATGGGGCATGATCGGCTTTACGCAGAGCGTGGCGGCAGAGCTTGGCAAGCATAATATCCGCGTGAACTGTATTTGTCCAGGGCCGGTACAAGGACCGCGTATTGAGCGTGTATGGCGGAAGAGAGCAGAGATCCGCAACGTTCCATGGGAGGTCATCCAAGATAAGATGCTTCGCATGGCCGCACTACGCCGCATTCCAACTGAAGATGAAGTAGGGAAGGTGGCGCTGTTCCTTGCTTCGGATGACTCCGCCAGCATGACAGGGCAGTCGCTAAATGTATCCTGCGGTACAGAAATGAGATAAACGAATTTATAGAAAAAAAGAAAGGTGTGCACATAATGAACATTCATCAATTTCTAACGCCAGAAGTGATTGTAACGGGTGCCGGATCGCTGCAAAAAACTGGAGAATATGCAGCACGTTATGGAAGTAGAGCGCTGATTGTAACAGATAAAATCTTGGCTGGTCTTGGTATTACAAAGCCGCTAGAAGATATTCTAGAGAAGGCGGGGATAGAGGCTGTAGTATTTTCTGATGTGTCCGGCGAGCCGACATTATCTGAAGTAAATCAAGGGCTTGCGCTATGCCGTGAAAAGGACTGTGAGGTGCTGCTTGCGATTGGCGGCGGCAGCGCTATTGATACGGCTAAAGCCATCTCGATGATGCAACGTAATGAAGCACCCATGTCTCAATACATGGGGATGGAAAAAGTGGAGCAACCGGGGCTTCCTATTATTGCAATTCCCACGACAGCAGGTACAGGTTCTGAAGTAACACGGGTGACGGTCATTACAGACGAAGAAACCGATGTCAAAATGATGATCGCCAGTCGTTTTCTTGTACCGTGTGTTGCCATACTTGATCCGCAGTTGACAGTAAGCTGTCCGAAGGGCGTAACAGCAGGGACGGGAGTGGATGCGCTGACCCATGCAATCGAAGCCTATATCTCACGTAAACAGCAACCGCTGACGGATACGATGGCGCTATCAGCGATTCGTCGGATCTATCCGAACTTGGAGCGAGCATGGATAGACGGTAACGATATGGAAGCACGTGAACAAGTGCTAATCGGTGCGATGGAAGCAGGTCTTGCGTTCAGCAATGCGTCGGTTGCTCTTGTGCACGGCATGTCGCGCCCGATCGGAGCACTGTTTCATGTGCCGCATGGTATCTCAAATGCGATTTTGCTTCCTTCAGTTATGCGCTTTTCTGCGCCGCAGGCTGTAGAACGTTTTGCTGATATTGCCCGTGCGATGGGAGTCGATACAGAAGGGATGCCGTTGGAAGAAGCGGCTGATCTTGCAGTGTCGATGGTTGAAAATTTGTGTGAATCGCTCCAGCTTCCATCGTTGCAAGAGCTTGGCGTCGATCCGGAGAAATTCATGGAGGCTGCGCCGAAGATGGCTAAGGATGCGCTGGCAAGCGGCAGTCCGGGCAATAATCCTCGTCTTGCCAATGATGAAGAAATTATTGAATTATATAAGGAGCTTGTTGAGAAATCTTATCTGACAAAGGGGGCATAGCATATGCACCATACAACAACCCCTTTCCAGTTTCATCGGCTTGCGGAGGGAAAACCTCCGCAGGTCGTTGTTTGTCCAACCTGTCACAAGCTGTATCAGAAATCGCGTCTTTTGGAAGAAGCATATACGTGTGAATGTGGTTTTCAATTTCGTTTTACAGCAAAAAACCGCATTAAGACCTTGCTGGACCCTGGAAGTTTTGCCGAGTGGAATGCGCAGCTCGCCAGCGTTAATCCGCTGGAGTTTAACGGATATGATGAGAAGTTAATGAAAGCAGGCCGCAGCAGCGGAGTAAAAGAGGGGGTCATTACCGGGGAAGGTACGCTGCATGGTGAGCGTGTTGTGGTAGCGGTTATGGAACCGTTATTCATGATGGGCAGCATGGGTTCGGCCATCGGTGAGAAAATCACACGCGCGATAGAAGGAGCCACAAAAGAGGGGCTGCCTGTTCTTATTTTTTCTGCATCTGGCGGTGCACGGATGCAGGAAGGAGTACTTAGTCTGATGCAGATGGCCAAGACGAGTGCGGCACTGAAGCGTCATGAAGAAGCTGGATTGCTGTATATTTCCGTGCTTACACATCCGACTACAGGTGGGGTGACTGCAAGCTATGCAATGCTAGGAGATATTATTATATCCGAGCCGGGTGCATTAATTGGATTTGCCGGAAGGCGTGTAATTGAGCAAACGATTAAGCAGAAGCTTCCAGACGGATTTCAAAGTGCTGAGTTTTTGCTTGAGCATGGAATGCTTGATGCGATTGTACCGCGCAAGCGAATGAGGGACACGCTGGCCCAATTTGTAGCGCTGCACCGCAGGCCGAAGGAATGGAGAGCCTATGGCGGTTGAAGAGTATGAAGCACAAGTACCCCTTTTCCGTATTACCCCGCGTACAGTAGGGGAGCGAGTCAAGCTATCGCGACATCCGGAGCGTCCGTTGACAAGTGATTATATTTCCGGTTTATTTCCAGATTTTATCGAATTAAAAGGGGACCGTCTATACGGTAATGATGAGTCACTTTTGGCAGGACTTGCGACTTTTCAAGGCATTCCGGTGACCGTAATCGGACATGAGAAGGGGAGGGGAACACGCGACAAAATTGCCCGAAACTTTGGAATGTCGCAGCCGGAAGGATATCGTAAAGCCTTGCGTTTGATGCGACAAGCAGAAAAATTTGGACGTCCGATTCTGACCTTTATTGATACACCTGGAGCTTATCCTGGCCTTGAAGCGGAAGAGAGAGGTGTCGCAGAAGCGATTGCCCGCAACCTATTGGAGATGGCTGGGCTGCGTACTATCATTTTAAGTGTGGTGATTGGAGAAGGTGGTAGCGGCGGTGCGCTTGGCATCGGAGTAAGTGATCGACTTTTTATGCTGGAAAATGCTTATTATTCCGTTATCAGTCCGGAAGGTTGTGCTTCGATCTTATGGAAAGATGCCAGTAAGTGGGAGGAAGCAGCGCAATCATTGAAAATTACAGCCGATGAACTCTATCGTCTCGGAGTCATTGATGAGATATTTGCGGAGCCAGGTGAAGGTGCGCATACGGCTGTGCGGGAGACGGTCGCATATGTTGGCAGAAGATTACGGTATCACTTAGAAGGTTTATTACAGCAGCCAATGGATGAGATCATGAAACAGCGCTATGAACGTTTGCGTCGTCTAGGTGAATATCAGGAATGAAAAATATAGGAAAAGCTGAGTAAAGCCCGCCTTGTTGTAGAACAGAATGCGGGTTTTTCGGCGTGTGAGGAAATTCTCCCACTCTGTAGCAAAACAATGGTATAATAAAGGAGATGTTTATGCATTTACTAGTGGTATGGGAGGGAGTTACCCATGGAAAGATACTTAAAATTATTGTCAGAGGCTGAACAGAAAAATGGCAATACACAAAGTTTTGTGCTCGAGTTGATCCGCCAGATTACGTTTGATGCAAGCCTTTCATCAAAAGAGAGAACAGATGAGATTAAAAAAATCTATTGGGCGCTGGATGAGTATGCTGGAGTGAAATAGTCTTTCCTTGTACAGAACAAACCGCTTTATAGCTAAGCAGACGGAATAGGTAAAGGTAAATTAATAGACATAAGCAAAAGAAATGGGTTGTCCGACATGGACACCCTTTTTATTTTTGGATACGTGTATTTATAATTTTCCAAGCGAAAAGAAGGAATTCGAATAAAGACAACGAATAGTAATGTAATACATGACAAACTTGAATTAAACTTCGCGGATACATATTCCCACTACTTCCACCATAACTACTGTTATTGTAGTAATTAAAGTCAGAAGATTTCGTCTCTTGTCCATTCCATCATGATTCTTACTCCCTTTTTATTTTACTTCCTAGTTGTTCATCATGGCTCATCTTGTGTACGTGCTTTTTTTCACAATATATCCATTCTGCACAAGGAGGCTTTTTTATGCACATTCTGGTATGTGTTAAGCAAGTGCCGGATACGAAGATCATTAAGATTGACCCTAAGACCAATACGCTTGACAGGCGTGGTGTTCCGGCTATTTTAAATCCGTACGATACGCATGCGGTCGAGGAAGCGGTACGATTGCGTGCGCGATACGGTGGAAAAGTGACCATTCTATCGATGGGACCGCCGCAAGCTGTGGCAGCTATTAAAAAATGCGTAGAAATTGGAGCAGACGAGGGCTATCTAATCTCAGACCGCGCATTTGCAGGGGCGGATACGCTGGCTACCAGCTATGCTCTGTCCCGCGCCATCAACCGTATCATGAAAGAAGAGCCAATTGATTTAGTTATCTGCGGCAAGATGGCAATTGACGGTGATACAGGACAAGTGGGTCCTGGGATTGCACGTCGTATGAACATTCCACCGTTGACCGGAGTGAAGAAGGTGGTGGAGGTGGATAAAGCAAACAGAAAAATCGTTGTCCATCGTAAATTTGAAGATGGTCATGAAGTGCTGCAATCTGTCATTCCGTGCTTGCTTACAGTAGAGAAGGAGATCAATGAGGTTCCTTATTCCCCTCTTCCCAACATGATTCGAGCTGCCCGTTACCAGCCTACTGTGTGGACGGTGAATGAATTGGAGGATGTAGATCGTACTCAGCTTGGGCTTAAGGGCTCGCCCACTATTGTCGGCAAGATGTTCAGCCCACCTAAGCCCGAAGGTGGAAAGCGTCTTACAGGCACGACTGATCAACAGGTACATCAACTCGTTGATATCCTGTTAAAAGAAAAACGCGAATTACTCGTGCAGGGAGGCAAATAACATGGCTGTTACAATTTCTGCTGCTTGTATTTCTTGTGGAACTTGTGTAGATACCTGCCCGGTAAGTGCATTGTATCTTGGACCGGATAAGTGTGAGGTGGATGCGGCAAAATGCGAGGAATGTACTGATTGTATTCCGGTTTGTCCAACAGAAGCAATTAGTTTGCCAAATCCTACAAAAACAAAAGCGGCCCCGCCGCCAGCTCCTTCTGTTGCCGAAGAAAAGCCAAAAGAAACGACAGAGCCGATCGCCCAATCTACGCCTCCACCTGCCGCACTGAAGACGGAAGCGCAGACGGAGAAACGTACAGACGGATTTGCTGACCATGAAGGTGTCTGGGTATTTATTGATCAGACAGACGGCGTCATTGCCGGAGTATCCCTTGAACTGCTCGGAGCGGGACGGCGTTTGGCAGATAAGCTCAATACGCCGCTCTCTGGTTTCATGCTGGGTCATCAGATTGAACCGCTCACACAGACATGTTTTGAATACGGAGCGGACCAGATGTATATCATTGATGATTCTGTTCTAAAGGACTACCGATCGGAGACGTACATGAAAGGAACGGTGGACCTGTGCAATAAATATAAGCCGGAAATTATTCTATATGGTGCCACAATCAACGGCAAGGATCTGGCCAGTGCGGTAGCTACAGATCTTGCGACAGGGTTGACTGCCGACTGTACAATGCTGGATGTGGAGCCGCAGAAGCGTTTGCTCGAGGCGAGTCGTCCAGCTTTTGGGGGCAATATTATGGCAACGATTCTTTGTAAAAACCATCGTCCACAGATGGCAACGGTTCGCTCAAAAGTAATGAAAGCACTGGAGCCGCAAAAAGGCCGTGTGGGTACGGTTATTCATGAGCCGCTTGGTATGCATGAAAATGACCTGCAGACAAAAGTGCTAGAGATTGTCCGAGAGACCGGCAAGCGAGTAAAGCTCGATGAAGCTCATATTATTGTTGCAGGTGGCAAAGGTTTGGGAGATGCGAAAGGTTTTCAGATTTGCTATGACTTAGCTGAAGTGCTCGGTGCAAGCGTCGGTGCGAGCCGTGATGCAGTTGAAGCAGGATGGATCGATCACCATTATCAGATTGGGCAGACTGGAGTTACCGTGACGCCGAAGATTTACTTTGCGATTGCCATATCCGGTGCAGTACAGCACATTGTTGGCATGCAGAACTCCGAGTTTATTATTGCGATTAATAAGGACCCGGACGCTCCCATTCACAGTGTGGCTACGTACAGCATTATTGGCGATGCATTTGAAGTCGTACCAAAGCTTATCGAAGCGTTCAAAAAAGTCGTAAAAGGCGGTGAAGCAGTCCATGTCTGAGAAGTTTGACGCAATTATAGTGGGTGCCGGACCTGCGGGAACATCTGCCGCATATACTATGGCGAAAGCAGGATTAAACGTACTGCTGATTGAGCGGGGAGAATATCCCGGCGCTAAGAATGTTATGGGCGGGGTATTGTATCGTCACCAAATGGAAGAGATGATTCCTGGTTTTTATAAAGAAGCGCCAGTCGAGCGTCCGGTTGTGGAACAGCGATTTTGGATGCTTGGAGAAGATTCTGTATTTACAAGCGGATACAAGGGGCTTGAGTGGAGCAAGGAACCGTACAACAACTTTACTGTATTGCGCGCCAAGTTCGATCAATGGTACGCCAGCAAAGCGGTTGAAGCAGGCGCGCTTTTGATCAATGAAACAGTCGTGACAGAATGTCTCGTTGAAGACGGGAAAGTAGTAGGGGTGCGTACGGATCGGCCTGATGGTGATGTGTACGCGGATGTAGTCGTCCTAGCCGATGGGGTAAATTCTCTGCTTTCCAAGTCGCTTGGCTTCCATAAAGAATTTAAACCGGATGAAGTAGCGCTTGCTGTGATGGAAGTGGTCAACCTGCCAGCGGAAAAAATTGAAGATCGGTTTAATCTAGAGCCAAATCAGGGTACGACGATTGAGATTTTTGGTGATGCAACAAAAGGCATCCTGGGTACGGGTTTCATTTATACCAATAAGGAGAGCATTAATATTGGGGTGGGAGCCACACTCTCGGGTATGATTAAGCATAAACTTCGTCCGTATGACTTGCTTGATTACCTGAAAAACCATCCGATTGTACGTCCGCTGATCCGTGGCGGCGAGTCGATGGAATATGCCGCACACCTTATTCCGGAGGGCGGATACAATGCGATGCCTAAGATTGTAGGCAATGGTGTGGTTGTAATTGGTGATGCCGGACAGATGGTCAACAGTATTCACCGTGAGGGCAGCAACATGGCGATGACATCGGGCCGCTTAGCGGCAGAGACGATCGTGCTTGCCAAGCAAGCGGGGGATTTCTCAGCCAATATGCTTGATACGTATCGAGTTCGCCTGCTTGAGAGCTTCGTTGGACAGGATTTGAAGAAGTATAAAGACGCAACGCATACGTTTGAATCGTATCCGCAGTATTTTAAAGAATACATCCCAATGATCAACCAGGCGGCAAGCCAGTTCTTTACGGTGGATGGGATGCCGAAGCGTGAGAAGCAGAAGAAGATTTTTAGAGGATTGACAGAGGGTAAGAGTAAGCTTGGGATGGTGCAGGACATTTATCGCGCATGGAAGGTGATGAAATAATGAGTCTCGTACCAAAAACAAACACGATTGAAGAGAAGCAGTATTTGGTGAGATTTCGAGCGGATACCCAGTCGCATCTGCATGTGCTTAATCATGATGTGTGTGCGACAAGCTGCCCCGATAAGCTGTGCACGGTGTTCTGTCCGGCGGAAGTGTATAAGTGGGAAGGCATGCGGATGGCGGTCGGCTACGAGGGCTGTCATGAATGCGGCAGCTGCCGCATTGGCTGTCCGTACCAGAACATCAAGTGGGAGTATCCGAAAGGCGGACACGGGATTGTGTTCAGACTGGCGTAGAGGGAGAGTTGTGAGAAGTATAAGCTAAGGCAGTAATTATTTTACCTTTTTCATTGAAAAACTCGACTAAAATTCAATGGATGTGACCGTTAAAGAGGGCTTAATAAGCTCTCTTTTTTTTGTTATGTAAGTATGCATTGTATAGCCTAATGGTAGAAGAAAAGTAAGACACTTGAACATATGGGCTTGTCCAAGATTAGCTACGCAAGTATTTAACTACGGAAATTCCAACGTGCGTGTAGTGATATTTGTGATGTGTTATCTATTGGTGGCGCAAGAATATCAATAAACCGGTTAGATGAAGATGAACGGAATACTATTCCTATCACAGATTCACTTGGAATAATGTAAAATAGAAAGAATATGAAAAAAGGCAACTGCATAACGTCGGAAGAACTTGAAAAGAAGTTTGAAGAATCAAATGAAGATGGGCATCTAGAGTGAAGAGTTTATCCAGGACCACTGCCCGTGGTGATTTCAATCTGAACGATGCTCAAATGGATAGAGATTACAAATAAGATTTTTGACATTAAAGAAATAACCTATATACAGTAAATGAAAATTTTGCGAGAACAAGGGGAAAAAAGGATGTCCTGGTATTTAGATAATGTTTACGACCTAAACAAAGAATCGCCGTATACGTTTTATATTCCAAGTTCAGAGGTGTTGGACAAATTAAAAGTTGGTGATTTGGTAAAGTTAATCTTCGTAACTGAGGAAGCTGAAGATGATGGGTTTAGAGGAGAGAGAATGTGGGTTCAAATCACCCACATAAAAGAAAAGAAATTTATAGGGAAACTGGACAATGTGCCTCACCGTTTACCTTTAAAAATAGGTGATGAGATTTCATTCGGAATTGAAAACATATGTGATACTGAATATGAAGATCCAAATTCAACTGAATGGGATTTTTATTTTGACACTTTAGTAACGGTTAGCGAAGACGTACTTGAAAAAAGAGAATTCAACTTTATGATAAAAGATTATCCAAATGGTGAAGGTGATTCTGGTTGGTCAATATTAAGCGGCTATGAGGATGAAAACTTTCAGATTGTCTCTGTTGGAGTAATCTTAAATATCGATGATTCCATTTTAGAATTTATCCAAGAACCGCCTTTATGTGCGTATGAAAGAAATGATGAAGGCGAATTTTATAAGATTGATGATTACGATTGGGAAAGTTATGTAAACGGTTAATTGAAATAGGAATCAGTATAGCCAGATTTATATACATGCTGGCATTTTTGATAAGTTGGTTGAAAAAGACAGGGGAGTTTTTTGCATGGGAACAGTGGTCAAACTATTATTGATAATAACGGGGGTATGGATTTTGGGAAGCATGTTTGTCCTTGGTGGGCTTCCCTTATTCGATTTTCTGATACACAAAAAGAAATATAATAACAGTGAGATTCAGCAAATAGTATCTCAGTATCTTCAAGATAAGTATAAAGAAAAATTTATTATAGGTGAGGTTACCTATAGTCGTCCACTCGGTGATAAAGGGGGAACGTACTACATAGATGCAATGCCAGAAAGAAATAAAAATCTCCGTTTTGGCGTGATCGATAATGAAGAAATGACTTCACCATCCGATGATTACAAAGAGGCGAAGTGGCGGGATGAAGCAAGGAATGAAATCAAACCGTTAATTGATCGGCTTTACCCTGATAAGTTCGGATTTATGGTTAATGTAGGAGCCGATGAAGAAATAAAAGATAAATACTCTGTAAACATTCCGTATTACCAGATAAAAAGGGAACAATCGAAAGAGTTAGAAGAGTACCTGTTTATCTATCCCTACAAAACCGTAACTCCGCAAAATGTTAATAAAGAAATGGAAAAATTGTTTGAGATTTATCAGTATTTAAAAATGAAAAATATAAAGGGATTTAAAATACAAGTCAGATATGTAAATGAAAAGATAAAAGAAGAAGTAACCATGAAAGAAAGTGAAAAGAACGGTCTGGAAAGTTATGAGAATACCTACAGAGAACGGTTTTGTTATTTTTTTAACTTGGATGTACAAATGAAACCTGAAGAGGCGAAAGTGCAAGCTATTCACTCGGCAAGTGACCTTTTACCGTTTGGTCGATTCCTGAATACGCCGAAAGTGTCATAATAAAATCTACATTTGCTTAATGGGATTGTGTTCAGACTGGCGTAAAAAGAACGAAAAAAGAAGCGCTCTTTGTACAGGGTGCTTCTTTTTTTGTTTCATAACTGTATGGTTGAAACAATCCAGTGGATTAGAACGTCTCTAGGTGAAAGGGGAGATGTACATGCGGATAAACAATCAAACTGCTTTATACATTTGTTTCGCCTTGTTTTTTGTGCTGTTTGCCTCTGCTCCTTCGATCGCATATGCCTGTTCATGTGTTGAACTGCCGGGTGTTAAAGAGGAATATGAACGCTCTGCCGCTGTTTTTTCTGGCAAAGTGATAGAAGTGAAAGAAAGACAGCAGCTAAATGGTGAAAGGACAAAATCTGTTCTTTTCGATGTGACAACCACCTGGAAAGGAGTATCCGAATCTCAAGTGATCATTACTACGGGTTTTGGCGGTGGTGATTGCGGATATGAATTTAAGCAGGGAAAAGAGTATATCGTATATGCCTCCCAATCATCCATGTATGGTGGTAACGCTCTTGTCACCACGATTTGCAACAGAACGAATGAAGCATCTTCTGCCAAAGAGGATGTGACCCTATTAGGAAAAGGAAAGACACCGACAGAACAAGTAAATCTCAAAAATCCAGGACAAGACATTGGTGTGTACGTATGGATCTTAGCCCTTGTAGTAGTTGGGGTTATCGTTTTTATTTGGAGAAGGAAGAAGAGATACTAACATGCCGTACATGCAGAGCAGGGGATTACATGAAAGGAATAGGCATGCAGCATGAGAATGAAATAGGAGAAAAGAATGGCTGACCATAAAGGACGAATGAGTTGGTCGATTACGGACAGCCTCGTTTTTTTATAGACCCTCAATCTCAGGCGTATACACAAATTGCTTATGAGGAATCAGATCAATTAAAAAGCAGCCGCTTGATTTTTTTTATTGCGCAAAGCGGTTGGGATATAGACGCAAAACGGTTCGCTTTCCAGGTAATCCCCTGTCACAGCATACGTCCTTGAGCGGGAGCCTCCGCATACAAAACGGTATTCACATACCCCGCACTTTCCCTTATACAAATCAGGGTTGCGAAGCTCTTGGAGAATCGGTGATTCCCGATAGATCTCTTGCAATGATTTTTCTCGAATGTTTCCGACTTTGATCGGCAGCAAGCCGCTTGGAAAAACATCCCCTGTATGCGAAACGAAAATGAAACCATTTCCGTCGTTTACCCCTTTAGGTGCTCTTTTTAAGCCGTCAACGATTGAGGCTGCATCATTCGTAATCGTATCTTCATAGCGAATGATACCTCTATCCAGCTTCTGTTCTTTGACCTTTTGTTGCAGAACCACGCGCCTGTAGTGCTGGGCGGCTGTTGTTTTGATGTCAAAGGGAGCGGTCTTCCCTAATTCGTACAGCCATGTGAATACTTTTTCATGTTCAGCCGGTGAAAGACACGCATCAAGCTGTCCCCTTCCTGTTGGAACAAGCAAAAAGATGTACCACATGATCGCTCCAATATCTTTGATCAGTTCCGCCATTTGCTCGAGATGATCAACATTGTATTTTGAAATCACTGTATTAATTTGCAGCGGCATCTCAAGTTCGTTTAAGTAGTTTATTTTTTCAAGCGTTAAGTCGAACGATCCCGGTGTTCCTCTGAAATGGTCATGAATATCCGGTGTAGGGCCGTCAAGGCTAAAGCCCCACCTTGATAGGCCCACTTCCTTCGCTCTTTGCATGTTTTCTTTTGTAACATTTGCGGTAGCGCTTGGGGTCATGGAGACGCGCATTCCTTTTTTTACAGCATACTCTGCCAGTTCGTACAGGTCTTCTCTCATCATACAGTCGCCGCCCGTAAAAACTAATAGCGGATTATTCATTTCATAGATTTGATCGATGAGCTGAAATCCCTCTGTATGGCTTAATTCATTTGCGTCCGGTGTCAGTTGTGCATCCGCTCTGCAATGAATGCATTTGAGCTGACAAGCCCTAGTAACCTCCCAAATGACGATATAGGGGTTTTGATTGTAATCGATGATATGTTGATGATGATGTCCTTTCATTTGCATGCGTATCACCATTCTTCTACATAATTTTTACTGCTATCTTCATTATAAATTTGATCGTTTGCAGAGAAGGAAAAAAATGTTACAAATCGACTACAAATAGTTTGTAATTTATTGACTTCCTTTTTCAGATCGTTTATGTTTAGGGTAACTAAAACGCGGAAGGGTGACCCAATTACATGAAGTACTAATCCTATTTTTCGAGAACCTTTCAATTGAAGGCATTGGTAAGAGAGTATGTTATTGCTCTTATTCCGTCTGTCTTCAATCGGAGTTTTCAAAATAGGATTGGATTATTGTGGTTGGGCCGAAAGGGAGCGGTCTCTCTTTCTGTGTACACCTATGCCTCCTATTTTGAATGCGAATAGGAGGCATTTTTTTGTCTCCAGATCAGGAAGAATGGAGATGATTGATTTGATGTTATTGGAAGCGAACGATGTGAAAATCTCTGTCCAAGACCGCTTACTAGTAGATGTGCGAATGCTTGGCATTTATAAGAATGATCGAATTGGTCTTGTCGGGAGAAACGGAAGCGGCAAGACGAGTTTACTGCAGGTATTAGCAGGAAAGACAGAACCTGAAGAAGGGGTTGTCACGATTCGTGCCACGAGCGAATTGCTGCCGCAATTAAAGCACCAGGATAGCGTCAAAAGCGGTGGCGAGGTAACTCAAGAATATATTAATGAAGTATTTACGAAGAATCCAGCCATTCTTTTTGCGGATGAGCCGACGACGAACCTGGATACCACCCATATTGAATGGGTGGAGAAGAAACTCTCGGTGTGGAAGGGCGCTTTGGTAATTGTTTCTCATGACCGCGCTTTTCTGGATGCGCTCTGTACGACAATATGGGAGATCGATGAAGGAAGGCTGTCTATTTATAAAGGGAACTATTCCGATTATGTCAAGCAAAAGGAGGAGCAGAAGCGCCAGCAGGAGATCGCCTATGAGAAATACGAAAAAAAGAAGAAACAGCTTGAAGAAGCCGCAAAACTAAAAGAGAAGAAAGCAAACAGAGCAACGAAAGCGCCAAAATCAGTTAGTCCGTCTGAAGCAAAAATTACCGGAGCGAAGCCGTATTTTGCGAAGAAGCAGAAGAAGCTTCAGCAGACGGTTAAAGCGATGGAAACGCGCATAGACAAACTGGAGAAGGTAGAGAAGGTAAAGGAAGCGACTCCGATTAAAATGAATCTGCCGAACGAAGCCGTTTTTAAAGGACGGACCATTGTGCGGGCGGTCGAGGTGCCGGGGATGATCGGACGCCGTGTTCTTTGGGAGCCGGCAAGCTTTCACATCCGGGGTGGGGATAAGGTGGCGATCATTGGGCCGAACGGCAGCGGAAAAACGACACTGATAAAGAAGATGATCCACCAAAAGGAGGGAATTACTCTCTCTCCTTCCATGAAAATCGGCTATTTCAGCCAGAATTTAAGCATATTGGACAGCCAGCGGACAGTGCTAGAAAATGTAAGCGTCACCTCAAAGCAGGATGAGACCCTGATCCGGACGGTACTTGCAAGGCTGCGATTCTTTCGGGACGATGTGCATAAGCCTGTCGGTGTTTTGAGTGGAGGCGAGAGGGTAAAGGTTGCTTTGGCAAAGTTGTTTGTCTCTGATATTAATACGCTCATTCTCGATGAGCCGACGAATTTTCTTGATACGGAAGCGGTGGAAGCGCTGGAATCGTTATTGATCGAATACGAAGGTACCGTGATATTTGTGTCCCATGACCGGCAGTTTATCGAGAATGTCGCCACAAGAATTCTTGCGATTGATGAGAAGAAGATTGAGGTATTTGAAGGAACGTTTGCAGAATATAAGCGGCAGGTGCAAGCACAAAGCCGGGATACAACAGAAGACCAACGGTTGGTAATTGAAACAAAGCTCTCGGAAGTGCTGAGCAAGCTTAGCTTAGAGCCTTCGGAAGAACTGGAGAGGGAGTTTCAGAAGCTTCTACAGGAGAAGCGAAGGTTGGAGAATACCACATAACAAAAGGACCCGCTCGCTGTAGCGGGTCCTTTTGTTTACATGGTTGGTTGAGATATCTCGCGGACAATAAGCCATACAGTAACAATAAATATAAAAATCCAGAACCAAGCTTTTTGAAAGAACCGTTTCTTTTTTTCGGATTTCATATCGCAACATCCTCTCCATTTCCTTTGCTAGCGTATACAGTAGGGCATATGCCACGTGCTAGCCTTTATCATTTATATTCTTATTACCCCATTTTTTAAGAGGTTTACACAGCAATGGGCAAGTCTCGCTCATTTGATCTATGTATATGAAATAGAATAAATAGATATAGGTTCTAAAGACTCGGTCTAAAAAGTCCGTTTATGCGAGGTGAGCATATAAATAAAGAAAAAATTTTTATTTTATATTGTTTCATTCTACTTGTAACTGGGTACAATGGCATTAAGGAGTGAAATTTGCATGAATAAATACCCTGAGAAAACGGAAATTCTCTACGATCAGAGCCGAGAAATGCAGCTTAAGCAAACACTCGATGAATTGGAAAGTGAACTAAATAAGCCTATTTGGAAAGAATTTATAGAGGACAGTGCTGGACCTCGAAGAAATTCTTAATCCAGGCAAGATTTTTTCTCATAAAAGTGTCAAAGCACCGGATAGCTCCGGTGCTTTTTTACGTGTTGTTTTTATTCGGAGACGGTGCGGCGCTCGCGGAACAACAGGCTGATGCAGTAAAGTCCTGCTAAACCGACCAAAGAATATACGATGCGGCTTAAGAAAGATCCTTCCCCGTTGAACAGTGCGGCCACAAGATCCCATTGGAACAATCCAACCAAAAGCCAGTTGATAGCACCGATGATAACAAGAATAAGGGCTAAGCGATCCATATTTCTTCATCTCCTTTCTGTACCTGTACCCTCATTATGTCCATTTTTATACGAGATAATCAGAAAGGAGACAGCTTGTATTAGCCTGTTATTTCTTATTCAAGCGAGGCCTGATCATCCAATCAAAAAAACGGGGAAAAGCATGGGATAGAACTACCCCAAAATTCATGTATCGTGGAATGGTAACTTCTGCTTCTCTGGTGCGGCATATACGAAGCAATGCTTCGGCAACTGATTCCGGGGTAACCATAAAGCGTTCAACACTACGCTGATAGCTTCCGCTTGGATCTGCCCGCTGAAAAAAAGGTGTTCGCACAGGCCCGGGGTTTATGGTCGAGACGGATATGCCGCTGCCTTTTAATTCTTCACGTAGACTTTGCATGAATCCGATTACGGCAAATTTGCTGGCCGCATATCCACTTGATTTTGGTGTGGCGAGCTTGCCTGCAACAGAAGCAACGGTAACAATCTGCCCGTTTCTTTGAGTGAGCATATGAGGAAGCACAGCTCGTATACAGCGCACCACGCCAAAATAATTTACATTCATCATACCTTCAATATCTTCGGGCGAAGTGTCGCTGAACGGTAAGAATACTCCATACCCAGCATTGTTAATCCAGATGTCGATCTGGCCGTATTGTGCGATGATTGCGGTTGTCGTATCCATAATCTGCTGCTCGTCCGTTATATCTACTGCATAAAAGCTTGTTTTAGGCGCGTATCTTTTCAATTCTTCTGCAAGCGTACGCAGTGCCTCTGTAGAACGAGCAAGCAGCACCGGGGTAGCTCCGCTTCTGGCCGCAAGCTGTGCAGTTGCACGACCAATACCGCTTGAGGCGCCTGTAATCACGATGATTTTATTTTCTAAGGATGCCATTCATCCACCTCCTTTTCCATAGGTTTGACATGGGAGAGACAATCCCTGCCTCTATGTGAAAAAATCCAGTATCAGACATTTTACAGTATATGTAACATTTCGCTTCTAGGCGAATACACTATACGAAGAACATCTCCAGGGGAGGGATTCGAATGGAATTCGAAAAGCAGGTAGCCTTGATAACCGGGGGCGCAAGCGGACTGGGGAAGAAAGCGGCACAGTTATTGTGTGAACGCGGCGCACATGTAATCATTGCTGATATTAACGAAGAACAGGGGCAGCATGCGGTATCTGGGCTAAGAGAAGCGGGAGGACGTGCGGAATTCATCGAGGTCCATGTAGGTGATGAAGCTTCTGTGCAGGCATTGCTGTCACAAGTAACAAAGCAAGAAGGAAGGCTCGATATACTGATTAACAATGCAGGCATTACGCGTGATGGTATGCTGCATAAAATGCCGAAAGAAAAATGGGATCAAGTCATCGAGATTAATCTTACGGGTGTCTACCTATGCACGAAAGCTGCGGTTCCGTTAATGCTAGCAAATGGCTACGGTCGAATTATCAATACGTCTTCTGTTGTGGGCTTATATGGAAACATCGGACAGACGAATTATGCGGCCACAAAGGCGGGCGTGATAGGTCTAACGAAGACATGGGCCAAAGAGCTTGGCGGCAAAGGCATTACCGTAAATGCAGTGGCGCCAGGTTATATTCGTACACCGATGCTTGATAATGTACCAGAAAAAGTTCTCGACATGATGCGTCGTAAAGTTCCAGTACAGAGGTTAGGTGAAGCGGAAGATATTGCGCGTGCTTATCTCTTCCTTGCTTCACCATATTCTTCCTATATTAACGGAGCGGTTCTGTCGGTCGACGGGGGGCTTACTTTATAATTGCCCCTTTTCAAAATCCTCTTCATCTTCTACTATTAGTATATTACCAATGAGGTGGAGGGGATTTTTTACATGAACAGCAAGTTAGCAGGCGCTGCGCGTACGTATGCGGACAAGCAAACAGATATACATCGTGCCGTAGATAAGTATACGGCATGGACGGTAGACGTGCGACGCTACCTCCACCAATACCCGGAAGTGTCGCATAAGGAAACGAAAACAGCATCTTATATCCGCGAGCAGTTAGAGAATATGGGATTGCTTACACAATCGTATACAGGTAAGGATGTTGTCGCCTATATCGAAGGCAGCAAACCTGGCAGAACGGTCGCGCTGCGTGCTGATATAGATGCCTTACCCATTCAGGAAGAGACGGACTTACCATTTGCATCGCAGCACCCAGGTGTGATGCATGCTTGTGGGCATGATGGTCATACGGCCATTCTGTTGGGGGCAGCCCGCGCATTGCTTGAGGCCGATGCGGTGTTTTCTGGGCGCATTAAGCTGATCTTCCAGCATGCCGAGGAGGTAGTACCAGGGGGAGCTTCCGAGCTTGTAGCAGCCGGTGTGCTTGAGGATGTTGATGCCATATTTGGGCTGCATTTATGGCAAAATACAAACCTTGGTGTTGTAGAAGCGTGTGCAGGTCCTATCATGGCCGGCTCCGATTCATTTTCAATAAAAATTCAAGGAAAAGGCGGTCATGGTTCCATGCCACACCTGACAGTGGATCCGATTGTGATCGCATCGCATTTGGTTACACAGATGCAGACAGTGGTTAGTCGTTCCTTGGACCCCATCTACCCAGCCGTCATTAGCGTAGGACAAATTCATGCCGGCGATACGTATAACATCATTCCAGATACGGCTTGTCTTGAAGGGACTGTCCGTTATTTTCATCCCGATGTCCAGGCTGTGATTCCGGGCTTGCTTGAGCGGTTGGCGAACGGTGTGTGTGCCTCGTTCGGAGCGGAAGCCTCTTGTGAGTATGTAAAGGGCGATCCGTCCGTCATCAATGATCCGCGTATGAATGCAATCGTAGAGCAGGTTGCACACACGATAATGGGAGAGACAAAGGTACGTCCTGCCGTGCCAAGTATGGCAGGGGAAGACTTCTCTTATTATTTACAGCGTGTACCAGGTGCATATTTCTTCCTTGGAATTGGTGGAAGCGAGGCTCAATATGGTCATCACCATCCTCGTTTTACCATTGATGAAAGTATGCTTCCGGTCGGCAGCAAGCTTCTTGCAGGCATTGCAATTGCCTATCTAGAACAAGAGGGATGAGCCTAGTTCTGGCTTCTTTGTTGGAAAAAAATAAACGAATGCATCCACGTGGTCGGGTACACCCTATGTAATAAGGGAGGGTCGGTCGCTGATGCAGCGGCCCTCCTTTATGCAAATCAAAGGGGGGCTTTTTATGCCGCAAGGAGTTAAATGCAGCGTATCAAATTGTGTATATTACGCCCAGGGGAACAATTGCGCAGCGGAAGCGATCATGGTTGATATTGATCCACGTGCCAATGTGAACTATAAAGAAGAAATTGGTGAAATTGGCGTATCCACTAGCGACAAGGAAAAAGCATCGTATTCAAGTGAGACATGCTGTCATACGTTTAAGGCAAAAAATAAAGCATAATCCGGCTTACAATTCTTTATGGAGACGAGGGATTTATCGGTATGAAAAAACCGAATCGTTCGGGCAAGGTCATTCCATTTCCGTTTCGTGAAGAATTCGCTTCGGAAGCATACAAGCCAGTACCGGCACGGCGTTATGTCATTCAGAAAAGACAGAACCACAGGGAATATGAAGAAGTGAATGAGCGCGAGAGAGAAGGCGGAGCAGGTCTTGGCATTCTTGGGCTAATCATGGCCCTGCTTGCCTTTTTTATGATGCCGATTATACTCGGGATCTCTGGTTTTGTAGCTGGATATATTGCAGCTGCACGGGGAGCCGCAACCGGACGTTGGGCAATGGGGCTGTCCGTGGTCGCGGTATTGCTCACGCTGCTGCTGCGCTTGTTTTATTAAATAAGACAGAGGAGCCGGATATCTATCCGGCTCCTCTGTCTTATGCTGGATAGTATAGCAATAACTGCAGTCGTGTGGTCTTATCTGTAGGGTTGGCATACTTATGTGGCGTATCAGCAGCAAATCGGATGGCATTTCCTGCGTGAATGGTATACTCGATGCCCTGCAAGGTCAGATGTAGCGTCCCTTCAGTTACCGTAATATACTCTTGCACTCCTTGCGTATGTGCTTCTGAATAATGTATGCAAGTAGGGGCCAGAAGAACGGTATACATCTCAAATTGTTTCTCCTGATCAAAAGGAAAAAGTGAGTACACCTGATAACGACCGTCGTCTTCGGTGATGGGTGTAAGCTCTTCCCAGTTAATCACAGAGACGCTGGGTGTTTCTTCTTCAATCAGTGAAGAGAAGGAAATACGGAGACCTGAAGCGATCTTCCAGACGGTTGTCACGGTTGGGTTCGATTCTCCGCGCTCGATCTGTCCGAGCATTGCTTTGCTGACCCCGGTTAGTTCTGCTGTTTTATCGAGGCTGAGTCCCCGGTTTTTTCGCAGGCGCTGAAGGTTACGTCCGATTTTTATGTGTATTTTTTCCATCAGTATGCTCCTAATTAGTTGTTTATTATAACGCACTTATAATACAATATAGTATACAACAGGCGAGGAGGAAAAGGGAATGAAAGCGGAGTCGGTTTATCATGAAACGAAGGAAAAGGGAACGGACACACATGAATCTACATGGGTTGATGGAATGCGTGCTGGGACTCCGATTGCCATCGGATATATTCCCGTTGCCATTGCATTTGGGCTGCTGGCCAAATCATCGGGCATTCCAAACTATGTAAGTATACTTATGTCATTATTTGTTTTTGCTGGAGCAAGCCAGTTCGTTGGCGTGAACCTTCTTGCGTTAGGTACAGCTTATGGGGAAATTATACTTACGACATTTATTTTGAATTTGCGTCACTTTTTGATGTCAGCCGCACTATCACAGCGTATGGAATCAATGCCGCGCATATGGGGAGCGGTGCTTTCTTTTGGGATTACAGATGAAAGCTTTACGATGGCTGCGCTTAGAAAAGAAAGAAAATTAACAAAAGAGTTTATTCTCGGGCTAAATCTCACCGGTTTTGTGGCCTGGAATATTGGAACATGGATCGGCGTCTTTCTTGCGGCTGGCTTACCGCCCATGCTGCAGGCAAGCATGGGAATTGCGCTGTATGCGATGTTTATTGGACTTTTGGTTCCTTCCGTGCGCACATCTCGTATCGTTTGTGTAGTGGCGCTCTGTGCCATGGCGCTTCACTCCGCACTAGACTGGCTACCGTACTTTGTTTCTTTATCCACAGGCTGGCGTATCATCATTGCTACAGTAACGGCAGCGGCGCTTGGTGCTATACTATTCCCAGAAGATGAACAGGAGGGGGCTAAGGTATGAATATGACGCTTGTTTTGTTAGTGCTTGGCATGGGAGCTGTTACATATATTCCTCGCATGCTGCCTATGGTGCTTCTGCAAAATCTTCAACTGCCGCCATTTTTGCAGCGCTTCTTTCAATTCATTCCTTTTGCTGCACTTGGCGCATTAATCTTTCCCGGCATTCTTACTTCCGCAGGGGAAGATAATATAGCAGCCGCTGTGGCCGGTGGATTGGTGTGTGTGTTGTTTGCTTGGCTGCGCTTGAATGTTATGATTGTTGTGCTTGCTGGAATTATAACTGTGCTATTGTGGCAAACCATATGGTAGAAAGAGTGAAACTTTTTCCCAGATGCTTCGTATAAGCATAGCATAGATGGCACTATGAATAAGGAGGCTGCAATAGTTGGCTGAAACAAAAAAGAAAAAGCGCAACTGGGGAGCGCTTGGAGGACTGCTCGGATTCCTTGCAGTTTTCGGTGGTAAGCTGAAATTTTTGCTGCCGCTATTGAAAATGGGCAAGTTTGGTACGACGGTCTGGACGATGGTTGTGTCCATCGGCGCGTATATGTTAATTTATCCATGGACATTTGCTCTTGGGCTTGTGCTTATGCTGTTCATTCATGAGATGGGACATGTATTGGCAGCGAAGCGCAAAAAACTCCCGGTGTCCACCCCGGCATTTATTCCATTTTTAGGTGCACTTATTACGATGAAAAAGCAGCCAAAGGATGCGGAGACAGAAGCCTATGTTGCATTAGGTGGACCGGTAGTAGGTACGCTTGGCGCAGTAGCGGCGCTATTGATTGGGATGGCGGCGGATTCACCGGTATTTTATGCCATTGCAATGCTTGGCTTTTTCCTAAATTTGATCAATCTGCTTCCCATTCATCCGCTGGATGGCGGGCGCATTGTCACAGCTATTTCCCGTTGGCTTTGGGTGGTTGGGCTTGTGGGTGGATTGATTGTTATCTTATACCTTAAGGCGATTATCTTCTTGCTCTTCTGGGGCTTATTCGCTTGGGAGCTGTACAATAAGTATGTACGTAAAAAGAAAAAGAAAGCATCGGGTGAGCTTCAGCATAAAGAGCGTGCGTATTTATTAATTCCGGTACGCATGTTTGATGAGAAGGGGATGTTTATTCCTGCTGCTGAACACCGTCGATCCCTTCCCTTTACACATGTGGGCGATATGGAAAAGAAGCAGGATATGCTGACAATCGGCTATCCCGGCATGGAAGAGACAAAGACATTCGTATATGAACATGGACTTGTGCGTGATGTTCAGTTGGTGAAGACGGAAATAGCGGATGATCAGGTAAAGATGTCGCTTGAGATGCAGGTTGAGCTGTATGAGGCAGAACAAGGAATGATCCGTGACGACAAGTATTATGAAGTGTCACCGCGTACGCGCTTGATCTATGGAGTGGCGTATTTCGGACTGGCCGTTGCATTAGGTTTGCTGATGGCATATACAGCGGTTCAGATGCCGCAAGTACCGCTTGCCGGATAATGAACAAAAGACCGACATTCCTGATCGCGCAGGCGTGTCGGTCTTTTCTATCTCTCCGTGTACTTTCTCTTTGGTCTATTATATTTATCCGTTATATACTTCTGTAAGAAATACATCGGTATCTAGATGTTCAAATCCTTGCGTTGGTTCAGTTTGCATTGCGCGAATTTCACGCTGCAAGCGTGCGATTTCTGCTTCCATCTTTTGAAGTTTCTCTACCTTTACCATCACTGTCATAACTAATCTCTCCTTTTATTTTAATATTCTGAAAAATAATAGTTCGACTTTTACAGCGATCAGCTCCCCACAGTCGCTTATATGTCGATGTATTTTTAATTTATTGAAAACTATAATAACAGTCTCTATTTTATTTGTAAATAGGGTTTTTAAATGTAATCGCTTCCAAATTAATAGAAATTTTAGAAAGTTCTATTTTGCTTTATTAAACCAGGAATATTTTCGAAACGAAAACAAATGTGCTATGATAAAGGTTGAACTTTTTTCGATAGTACGGGTCATACTATGATAAAGAAACTTGAAAGACAAAGAAGGGGAAACTATGATTTATTTCGATAACAGTGCCACAACACGCCCCCATCCGGATGTGGTAAAAGTGTTCAGTGATGTGGCAAGCCAGTATTTTGGCAATCCTTCTTCGCTTCATCATCTTGGTGGGAAGGCGGCCCAACTTTTAGAGCAGGCACGCAAGGTAGCAGCTGATTGTCTGGGTGTCCAGCCCAGTGAAGTTATATTTACGTCCGGTGGAACAGAGAGCAACAATGCGGCATTAAAGGGAATCGCTTTTCAATACCGTTCAAGAGGCAATCACATTATTACAAGCAGTGTAGAGCATGCGTCTGTATATGAGGCGTGTAAGCAGCTTGAGACGATGGGATACTGTGTTACATACCTGCCGACGGATGAGAAGGGGCAGGTGCGCGCAGAAGACGTAAAACGCGCGCTGCGTGATGATACCATTCTTGTTTCGATCATGCACGTGAACAGTGAATTGGGGGTGGTACAGCCTATTGAGGAGATTGGACGTGTGCTGGCTGATTATCCGAAGACTTGCTTCCATGTAGATGCAGTACAGGCATTCGGTAAAATACCGCTTACCCCAGGCAAGTGGGGGATAGACCTTCTATCTCTGTCAGCACATAAATTCCATGGTCTGCGGGGCAATGGCCTTCTGTATGTACGTCGAGGGGTAACGCTGTCTCCACTTATTATTGGCGGCGGGCAGGAAGCAGGCCAACGCGCAGGCACAGAGAATGTAGCTGGTGCGGTTGGCATGGCAAAAGCAATGCGTATGCAACGTGATGCTCTTGAGGCTAATCGTTCACATATGAAAAAATTGCGCGACCGATTGTTTGATGGTCTTACACGGCTTACCTACTGTACATGGAACGGACCAGGTAAAGATGATGCGTGTGCGGCTCCTCATATTGCCAATTTTTCATTTCCTGGTGTAAAGGCAGAGGTCGTGCTTCACGCGTTAGAAAAGAAAGAGATCTACATTTCGACACGTTCGGCTTGTTCATCCAAGGCAAATAAGCCATCACGCGTATTGCTTGCCGCAGGTATCGACGAAGAGAGAGCGAAGAGCGCACTGCGTGTTAGTTTTTCAGCAGAGAATACAGAAGCCGAGGTTGATGCATTCGTACGGGCGGTGGAAGAGGTTGTACCAAATCTAGCAAAGATAATGAGGGTGTAGAAGATATGCAATATGAACATATTCTAATTCGTTACGGCGAGTTGGCGCTTAAGAAGCGTAATCGTGGGGAATTCGAGACGCAGCTCGTGCGCAACATCAAAAAAAGCCTGAAAGCCCATCCGAATGTCAAGGTAGAGCGCGTATATGGAAGGATGTATCTTGTTCTAAACGGTGAGCCGTACGAACAGATAGAAGCAAAGCTAAAGAAAGTATTCGGGATTCATTCCTTCAGTCCGACACGCTTTCTACAAACCTTTGAGCTTGAAGCGATTCAGCAGGCGGCGCTCGAAGCGGTTCGTGACGTAGAGCCTTTCCCGCGCACATTCAAAGTAAGAGCAAAACGTCCAAATAAGCAATTCCCACACCGTTCTCAGGAGATGAACCATCTTGTAGGCGGCTATATTCTTCGGAATACTGAGGATCTAAAAGTTGATGTACACAATCCGGATGTTGAAGTGAACGTAGAGATTCGCGTAGAAGGTGTGTTTATTTCATGCCGGACGATTCCCGGCATGGGAGGCTTGCCGACAGGCAGCAGCGGAAAGGCGATGTTAATGCTGTCCGGAGGAATCGATAGCCCCGTGGCTGGTTGGATGACAATGAAGCGCGGCGTGCGTATCGAAGGTGTGCACTTCCACAGCTATCCGTTTACATCGGAGCGAGCGAAGCAGAAGGTAATTGACTTAGCGCGTATCCTGACTCAATATAGTGGAGGTATGAAGCTGCATGTCGTACCATTCACAGAGATTCAAACTCAGATTCGTCAGCACTGCCCGGAGCATTACACAATTACGATTATGCGTCGCTTTATGATGCGGATTACTGAGCGATTGGCACAAAAACATGGAGCATTGGCAATTGCAACAGGCGAGAGCCTTGGACAAGTGGCATCTCAAACAATGGAGAGCATGTATACAATTAATCATGTTATTAACACACCAATGCTTCGTCCGCTTATTGCGATGGATAAAGAGGAGATCATGGCGATCTCGCGTAGAATCGAAACATATGAGACTTCGATTCTCCCATTCGAGGATTGCTGCACAGTTTTCGTGCCGAAATCACCGGTGACACGCCCTAAACCGGAAATCGCGGAGAGATTCGAACAGGCACTGGATGTGGAACGCTTGGTAGAAGAAGCGGTAGCGGCTGTGGAAAGCATCTGGATTGACCCGGTGGCTGAGGAAGAAGAGAATCAAGACTTCTTTTAGTAGTATTGTTATAGAGAAAAAGACAAAGAAAAAGAGCGGCTGGTCTCCGCTCTTTTTCTTATGTTATTTGGAGCGCTGCTCCAACCAATCTCCGACTGTCGGATAGGTTTTATTGATTGCTTGGCGGCCGAAGCATACAGATACATGCCCTGTTGGCATCTCTACATAAGTCTTGTCTTTGCTAGAAATCACCGGCATCAAAGCTTCGACCTGATGCGGGATAGCGATATGGTCACGTTCTGCTGCAACGTTTAATACGTTGGCTTTAATGTTACTCAAGTCTACTTGACGACCGCGAATATATAATTCACCTTTAAGAAGCTTATTGTTCTGATAGAATTCACGAATCCATTGTCTGAACGCTTCACCAGGGAAAGGAATGCCGTCGTTGACCCACTTCTGCATGAGCTTCCAGCCGTTAACAAAGTTTTCATTCTCCGCACGATCTACAAGGTTAACATATGGACCGTAGAAGTTCACGATTGGCTTTAGCATTTTATTGCCAAAGTCAATCATTTCAGGTGGGATTACCCCCATTGTATCAACCATTTTATCGAGGTTGAAGTATTTCTCATCCAACCAGTTTGTAAACAAGCCCGCATCAGCAAAATCAAACGGACTGGTCATGAAAATCAGGTTGCGGATTGGCAGCTGCGGATGCAGCGCAGCGAAGATCGATGTCATCGTACCACCCATGCAGTAACCGAGCACAGAGATTTCATCGGCACCTGCTGTCTTCATGACTTTACGAACAGCACGTGGAATATAATCCATAATGTAGTCATCTAATTTCATGTTCCGGTCTTCTAGTGCCGGCGTACCCCAGTCGAGCAAATAGACATCGAATCCGCGGTTAACAAGATACTCGATGAGGCTGTTGCCAGGGGAGAGATCCAAAATATATGGTTTGTTAATCAACGCGTATACCATAAGGAGCGGCACACGGTGTTTTTTTGGCATGGCAGGTTGATAGCGATACAATTTGGTCTTGTTTTTTGTCCAAATGACCTCTTTTGGTGTCAAGCCAACTTCGGGCTCTGCTTCTGTCGTTAACACTTCTGTAGCTTTTTTGAAGCGTCGGTATGTTCGTTGCATCTCCTGCGGCATAGAATCGATCAAGTCTTCCCAATCTTTCGTCACTGGAGCTGACATATTCATCTTCCCTCCAACCTATATATTCTCTCTATTAACTATACCAGAATTATGCAGATGTGCAGAAAAAATTTGTAAATAAAGCCATGCTATGTATTTACATATAAAGTCCGCCGTTAATATTTAACTGCTGGCCTGTAATATATTCACCATCTTGGCATAGATAAAGAACGCCGCGAGCAATTTCTTCAGGAAGACCGAAACGCCGCGCCGGTACTTTGGCTACGATCTGCGCTCGAATCTCATCTGGAACTGCTTGCACCATTTCAGTATCAATAAAACCAGGGCAGATTGCATTAACGGTTGTGCCTGATTTTGCTAATTCAAGTGCGAGTGATTTAGTAAAGCCGATCATACCTGCTTTGGCTGCAGAATAATTCGTTTGACCGAAGCCGCCTGCTTGACCGATGATCGAGGAGATATTAATAATGCGGCCGGCATCGGAATTTTGAATGTGGGAGAGGGCAGCCGTTGTCATATTATAGACGCTTGAGAGATTCACTTGAATAACTTGATTCCAGTCGTCTTCGGTGATTTTGCGGAAAGTGCGATCACGAGTAATGCCCGCATTATTGACAAGGATATCGAGAGCACCGTATTTGCGAACCGCCTCTTCTACGAGCACGCGTGCTTGTGCCGCATCAGATACATCGGCTTGTGAGGCAAAAGCTTCTCCACCTGCTTGTTCAATCTCTTGTACGACAGCATCGGCAGCTTCGCTGTTGCTGTTATAGTTGATGACGACTTTTATGCCATTGGCAGCTAACTCCTTGGCAATTGCCGCACCAATTCCGCGGGACCCACCTGTTACAATCGCTACTCTACCGTTTAATTTCACCATAACCAAATACACCCCTTAGTTGACATCAATTTTAATTAAGAAAGTGATGAATTATATACAGATACATACAGATAAAACTTACGCTTTTTTCTGCTCGGTTTCTTGTTTCTGTTCGTTTTCTTGTGTAGCGGCGACTTCCTTTACGGATGATTCTTTTACAGGTGCTTCTTTTGTCTCCGCCTGTTTTTCAAGCAGGGTCATAAGCTGATCGAGTTTTTTATCTATGGATTTCATGTCGGTTTTAAGGCGGTTCATTTCGCGGCTGACATTCAGGCTGCTGATCTGGTGCGATAAATCTTCTTCAATCATTTCTTCTAAATTGTCAACTTTAGCTTCGAGATTAACGAGAAGGGAAGCCAGGTTGGATAGATCAGCACGAGAAGGCATATTTGCCTGTGCCAGATAGTTCTCTGTTGATTGCTTCACCATGTTCTGGTACTGCAGATATAGATTTAAGAACTGGCCCATCCATTCTGAGAAATCTTCTTTTCTCATTGACTCGTCAAAGGTCTTGCTCCATTGAGATTCTGTTTTGTCGTATAGGTCTTTCCACATTGCAAACGGATCAAACGGGTTTTGTTTGCTCACGAATACATCTCCTCTCCCTTTTTTCCACCTTACCATAATTATGCACAGCAATGAAAATTATGTATGAAAAAGGTATTTCATGTAAAAGTATATTGAACCCTACGTCGAAACTCAAATAAAAAGATTCGATAAATTACGATATTTTTCTTAAAAATCTGTGAAGAATTAGTGAACGGAAGGGATTGGCAACTTGTTATCTATAGACAAAGAAATGTCATGGGTAATAAGTTTCAAATTGCATACAAAAAATTTCTAAGGAAATGTTTGACAAAATCTTTCTGTAGGTGTAAATTACACATAAGAGATATTAACAGATTTGTAGGTGATGCACATGTCTGCGAGTGATGATAAATCTCGCATGGGCGCCCAGCAGAAAGATGACAAGACAATGGGCGGTGCGCCCAAAAATTTGATGGTACCGTTTCTTTTGCTTAGCCTGCGTGGCTGGAACGTGCACGGTTATGAATTGATTCAGCAATTAATCAAATTCGGATTTCCATCCATTGACCAAGGAAATGTATACCGAACGCTGCGACAGTTGGAGAAAGATAATATGGTGAAGTCAGAATGGGATACTTCGGCAGGCGGACCTGCCAAGCGAATTTATTCGCTGACGGACGCCGGGGAGCAATACTTGAATTCGTGGGCCTCTTCGCTTGAGCAATATCAATCGATGCTTGATCGTTTCTTTACGATGTATACAGGGTTCTTTATGCCCCCAACACCACCGGATAGGTCAGAGACGGATCGCAAGGAAGAAAAATAATAGTTTGTCGGCGGTACTGCAGCATGCTGCACTTACCATATACATTATTCTTTTACTTAAGTCTTTAAGGAGGAATTAAACAGATGGCGATCAATAGAAAAAATGAAAAAGAACCCGTAGTGGTAGAGGTGCAAGCGCAAGAAAGCGCAAATGGAAGCGTAATTGATGCAGTGTGGGATGGCTGGATGAATGGTGTAAAGACAATGTATGCGTACCAGCGTGAGATGGAAAACCTAACGCTGCAAACGCTTGAACGTCAAAAAGAAATCTGGTCAAAGACAACAGAGAACATGGAAAAAATGGAAGAGGAAATGAAGAAGTTCCTCGAAGATGTAAAGGTAAACTATCAAAACAATGTAAAAAATATCGGTGGCGAACAAATGAGCAAGACATTTGAGGATTGGACGCATCGTCTTGATGAAATCGCAGGACGTATTCAGCAACTCACATGGACACCGGGCAAGGCGAATATCAACCTGGTCAACAAGTCACAAGACCAGCTTGAAGCATCCGTGAAGAATTTGATTTCTCAGCAGCAGAGAACGCGGGAAGAAGTGCAGTCATTGATGGATAATTTCTTGCAACAAGTGAAAATGACGCAAAAAGGCCTACTTGACTCGGTAGAAGCGAATAAAAACAATACAATGAATATGTTCAAATAACCAGCACCAAGTAGTTCCCCCCTCATGATGGGGGGATTTTCCTTACACTTTTTTGTCGAAAATTGTCTATTAACATAGAAAAAAGAAAGAGAGATAAATCATGAACATATACGAAAAATCGAAACAAGTCATTGAGCGCTCTTACGCTGATATTCACATTGGTGACACATCTGAAATAATCAAAACGATTACAAATGAAGATATTGTGGCTTTTGCGACTCTTACAGGAGATGTAAATCCGATTCATCTAGATGAAGAGTTTGCGAAGACAACCTTTTTTAAAGGTAGAATCGCGCATGGCATGTTGACAGCAAGCTTCATCTCGACTGTGTTAGGAACACAGCTTCCGGGAACGAATACGATTTATTTGTCACAGAATCTGAAATTCAAAGCACCGGTTAAAATTGGTGATACGATTACAGCTATGGCCGAAGTGATAGAGAAGAGAGACGACAGAAAGTTAATAAAACTGCGCACAAATCTTATAAATCAGGATCAAAAAGTCGTGGTTGAAGGAGAAGCGATGGTAATGAAAATGGAGTAGCTTAAAAGCTACTCCATTTTTGTGTCACAAGCATTAATTCGTATAACGGTCCGATGAAATGTTGTCGTTCATATAATTAATCGTAGTTGTTGAATCTGTATGATCGGTCGTAGAAGATGTTGCGTTTTTCATGTTCTCCTGTGTATCTTCAGCCATCTCTGATACACGATTGGATGCCTCTTCAATTTTTTCTACCAATGCATTTGGATTAGACATGGTAGATGACATGAATTCCATTGTTTTATCCTTGGCTTTTGCCGTGCCGCGGAATACATCTTCACGTGTCGCTTTGTCAGCTAAGATCACAGCTGTAGCACCAAGTACACCACCGGCAACTGTGCCCCAGAGGAGTTTGTTCATCGACTTCTTCGCGGCCCTGCTCTCAGCAGTGGCCCAGTCTGTATTGCGTGCGTCTTCTACCATGCTTGTGCGTTCTGTGCGGTTGACTGAATTGTCTTCATACCAGTTGTAGCTATTGGCGTTTGTGTTAGTAGATTTGTTGTCCATGTTTGGTTCCCCCTATCGATTGTTGTTATGTATGAAGTACCCGATTTGACAAAAATAAAAACGAAAAAGTAAGGGAGAAGGAAAAAAATCATGTTTGTCGAACTGATTCGTATAGGACTTTAGGTAATGTTTCATAAAGTTATCTTAGTATATTGGCATGAAGGCACAGGAAGAAGGATATGGTTAAAAGAGATAATAGGGAAGAGTACTGTCTTTCTATGCATACAGAGTTGTCGATACGCTAAGTGTAATTTATATAGTTAGGAGAAAGGAATGTACATAATGAGAAACTGGTCCGTAAAACGCAAGCTGTTTTCCGCATTGTTCGTCGTTGTATGCGGGTCTGTGCTGCTTCTCCTCTTAAATGAGTGGTCAAAAAGTCAACTCCTGTCTGCCTCGGCGGAGAAAGACATAGCCAATCAGAAAATTAGGATGACGCAGGGAATTGTACTGGCGATGGCGGAGGCGCAGCGTAGTGCATCAGAGACGTTGCATAAACCTGACAAGACGAAGGCAGATGAGGTGCTAAAACAAGTAGATAAGGCACAGCAGACACTTGAGAGAATGCAGAAAGAGGTAAAGACTTCAGAAGAGCAAAAAATAATAAAGGAAGCCGTAGCCTTAACCGCAACATATAAGAGCTTCTTTAGCGGTGTTTATCAAATTGAAGAAAGTCTTGGAAAAGTTGCACAGACAAAAAACATCCCAGCTCATCATACGCTACGTATACAGCTAGAAAGCCAGATTGCACAGAGTGGCAATTCTTCAGCAATTGCTCCGCTGCTTACGGTAAAGCGTCTTGAAAATGAGTATGTATATGAGCAAGGAAAGAAAAATACGCCGGAAATGCAGAAGGCGCTAATCCAACTGAAACAGGCAATGCCCACGCTTGCTCCTTCTATAGATAAGTACAGGGTAGCGTATGAAAAGCTTGTGTATGCTGTGGAGAATGAAAAAGTAATGATTGCGATGTATCATGATGCGGCTGACAAAATGAATCCGCTGACCGCGTCCATTCAAAAAGCGGCCCTGGCACAATATGAAGCAGCAGAAAGTCGAGAGAAATCTGCGATTACGGTCATGAAGTGGTTACCGCCGTTGGTAACCGGTCTTATTCTTTTGTTGACTGTGTTGTTTATGCTCTATATTAATCGTGGAATCCAGCAGTCCATTCAGCGCTTGCTATCTTTTGCTGAACGTTTGAAGCAGGGGGATCTGCGGGAAGAGAGCTTCGAGTATACGAATGACGAATTGGGACGATTGGCTAGAACATTTGATGAGGTGCGTGAATCACTGCGCCAAATTATTGAATCATTGAATAGAGATGCTCAGATTATAAATCAATCTTCCACCAATCTAACGACTGTTTTTCATCATTTTTCATCACAAAGTCAGGAGACGGCAGGCAGTATCGATTTTATTGCTCATCATGCTGCCGATCAGAAAGAGATCAGCGGTCAATTTGCGGCGTTAATGGAAGAATGGCAGCAGGATATGGGTGAAATTACTATACAGACAGAGCAGGCAGGGGTAAAAGTAAAAGAGCAGGGGGACATTACGAAGCGCGGGGTACAGGCACTGGGGAATCTAGCTAAGGCAACGAATGCCAGTTATGCATTGTTTCAAAAAATTGAAGAAGCCGTGGAAGAATTGGATGCCAAGTCACAAAACATTGAGAAAATTACCAGTGCAATTAGCGGCATTGCTGAACAGACGAATCTGCTTGCGCTTAATGCGTCCATTGAGGCAGCTCGTGCAGGAGAAGCGGGAAAGGGCTTCAGTGTGGTGGCAGAAGAAGTGCGTAAGCTGGCGGAACAATCTCAGCAATCCGCCCACGAGATTCAGCATTTCATCGAAGAGATGAAAAAGCAGGTAAGCGGTGCGGTTCACTCGGTGCGAGCAGCGGAGAGCCAGTTTGAACAGCAGAAGAAAGAACAAAGCAGCACCCGTCATGTGTTCGAGGCGACGCAGGAAGGAATGCAAGTCATCGAATCATTCACGGCAGTGACCGGAGAACTCGTGAAGAAGATGAATCAGCAAAAAACCAAACTGTTGGAGTATATTAGTACGATTAGATTATCCTCACAAGAAATGGCCGAATCAACAGCACAGTTGGCAAGTGCAAGCGAGCAGCAGGCAGTAGCGCTGCAGGAGATCTCAGACAGCGCTGATGAGCTGCATGGTCTTGCTGACTCGATCGTACGTCAAGGTGAGAAATTCGCACTGTAGATAACGGGAGGAAGGATATGCAAGAATACGTTGGAACTTGTATGATATGCAAAAAAGATATATATTGCCATGATGGTTTTATTGGTGGTGTTGTTCTGGAGGCGGGGAATTTGGTATGCTTTTCCTGCTATGAAGAAGAGGAATCTCCATAAATGAAGAAAGTACAGAAAGGACCTCGGACATGATATCCGGGGTCCCTTTTGCACTGTGCGTGTTTAGCTTTGTTCCTTTGCTTCGGTAAGGATGCGGGTGATTTCATACACACTTGGGAACTCCCATTCTTTCCACTCCATTTCATCCATTAATGCCCATCTCCTTTCTTGCAGTTTAGGTTATATCAACGTATACTCAATGAATAAACAAGGAAGAGGTTCTAGAAGCTTTCATCAGGTAAGTGAATTTATCACTTAGTCTTTACTAGTTTACCCAAAGCAGGTTTATTTATTCCATTTTTACAAGATATAAGCCTGCTTATGTAGAAGAGGGGCGACGATGGATAAAATTAAACGAGCGAATGAAATTGTAGAAGTAGGGCGCCGTCTATACGGCAGCGGATTTGTTGCGGCAAATGATGGTAATATTAGTGTGCGTATTGACCCTGAGCATGTGATGATTACGCCAAGTGGGGTAAGCAAAGGCTTCATGGATGAAGCATCTATGATTATAGTGCATCTTGCCTCTGGTGAAGTAGTGGAAGGTACAGGACGCCCGTCTACTGAAGGTGCCATGCATTTTGATATATACCGACATCGACCGGATGTGCAGGCCATTGTACATGCCCATCCACCTACGGCTACAGGGTTTGCAGTGGCAGGTATTCCTCTTGATCAATTGGCGATGCCGGAGTTGATTGTTAGTATGGGGGTGATTCCTCTTGCGCCCTATGCTACGCCTGGAACAGACCAGCTGCCAGCTTCGCTCAGACCGTTTTATCAAGAGCATGATGCGATTTTGTTAGCGAACCACGGGGCTGTGACGATGGGTACTACGCTTACGGATGCGCTATTTAAGATGGAATCTGTAGAGATGTGTGCCAAAATTCTATTTACCGCGCGTATGCTTGGACGTGTGCGTGAGTTATCGGATGAGCAGGTAGAAGAATTGGTGGATGCCCGTTCCTTTTATGGGCTCAAGGGTGCTCATCCAGGTAAAAGCATTATTGATCAACGTCGTAATAAGGGGAAAGAATGATGACACAAACATATGAACCGCTTCAGTCCGTACGCTGGGAAGGTGATCAGCTTATTTTGCTTGATCAAACGCTGCTTCCCGAAAAAGCTGAATACCTTATTTTATCTGATGTAAAACAAGTATGGGATGCAATCGAGAGACTAAAGGTTCGGGGTGCTCCCGCAATCGGCATTACTGCTGCCTACGGCGTATATGTCGCAGTGCGAAATGCTGAAGAGGAGCAAGCGGAAGCTCTCATAGCAGAAGTGAAAAAGCAGGCTGATTATCTTGCCACTTCCCGCCCGACAGCCGTGAATTTATTTTGGGCGTTGAAGCGAATGGTACGTTGTGCAGAACAATCTCTGGCGGCAGGAAACTCCGCAGTAGAGATTAAGCATGCATTATTACAAGAAGCGCAGGATATTCAGGCAGAGGATGAGGCGGTATGCCGAGCTATTGGTGAGCATGCGCTTACATTATTTGTAGACGGTATGGGGGTATTAACGCACTGCAATGCGGGTGGGCTTGCTACGGCAAAATACGGAACAGCAACAGCTCCAATGTATCTCGCCCATGAGAGAGGATGGAATCTTAAAGTATTTGCTGATGAAACACGTCCGGTGCTGCAGGGAGCGCGACTGACTGCATATGAGCTGCAGCAGGCAGGAGTTGATGTGACGTTGATTTGCGATAATATGGCTGCCAAAGTTATGGCAAACGGCTGGGTGCAGGCTGTTATCGTAGGAACAGACCGTGTAGCAGCCAACGGTGATGTTGCTAACAAAATTGGTACATACGGGCTGGCTGTATTGGCTCGTGCTCACAATATTCCTTTCTATGTCGCAGCTCCCCTTTCATCTATTGATGTAGATACACCGACAGGCAAAGAAATTCCGATTGAAGAGCGTGAAGCCGATGAGATTATTCGCGGACTTGGACGGCAGGTAGCTCCTTTAGATATTAAGGTATATAATCCGGCATTCGATGTTACACCGAATGAGTATGTAACAGCCATTATTACTGAAAAAGGCATCATACGCGCTCCGTATATAGAGAGTGTACGCTCACTTTTTAAATAACATGTTATAACGGTAAAATCAGTGATAATCATCACATCATTAGGGACAGGCTTCAGGTATACTAGTCTATGTGAGAAATGAAGCATCAGTAAAGGAGAGTGCACACATGAGCACAGTAGAACCAAGCTTATATGAACGACTTGGCGGACAAGAGGCCATCGCTAAAGTAGTGGATGTATTCTATGATCGCATTCTAGCAGATGATA
Organism: Aneurinibacillus sp. REN35; assembly: GCF_041379945.2. Classification (NCBI taxonomy): domain Bacteria; kingdom Bacillati; phylum Bacillota; class Bacilli; order Caryophanales; family Paenibacillaceae; genus Aneurinibacillus; species Aneurinibacillus baijiui. The sequence continues at coordinate 82,501 of NZ_JBFTXJ020000003.1, forward strand.
CTGTTAACGGCTTCTTTAAAAACACCGACATGGAAAAGCAGCGTCGCCACCAGACATTGTTCATTTCATTTGCTCTCGGCGGTCCGAATCAATACTCAGGTAAAAGCATGGAAAAGGCCCATGAAGGCATGAATATTCAGCATGAGCACTTTATGACCATTGTAAGTCACCTGGCAGCTTCCTTGAAAGAGTTCGGTGTATCAGACGAGGATATTCAGACGATTGCACAGAAGCTTGCACCAATGGAAGAGAGTATCATTGAAAAATAATTTTATCTAAAAATCGAAAGAACTGTGTAGAAATTTCTATGCAGTTCTTTTTTGTTACAGTTTTGTTGATATAATGAGACCGAATACGTGGAAAAGTATAGATGCTGATATATAATGTAAATAGTTAGAAAAAACAGGAGAATAGGTATGATTCATAATCGCTATTATCGCATCTTTGTTATTGTATCCATGACGATCCGTTTTTTTCTTCAGATATGGTGGTTTCATCGCACACATCGCAGCACGGGACGAACAGAAGCGCGGGAACAATGGGAAGCTCTGGTAGCGAAGCAGGCGCGTGAATATAAGCGGACAGCGCTTAAGTTGGGCGGCTTGCTGATTAAGATGGGGCAATTTCTCAGTACGCGGGCAGATATTATGCCTCGAGCTTTTACTGTTGAATTAACCGATCTAACAGACCGGGTTCCATCCATTCCTTGGGAGAAGAGCAAGGTCATTATTGAACAAGAGTTAAACCAGCCGATAGAGAATGTGTTTATGTCACTATCTGAACGTCCGGTTGCCTCAGCCTCTATTGGTGAAGTATATGAAGGACAGCTATATAACGGCGAGAGAATAGCGCTTAAAGTACAGCGTGCCGGCATTGAGAAAATTATTGATGCTGATTTTGCGGCGACAAGGGTAGTGGTGCGGCTTGCCAAACGTTTTACTCGCTTTGGTAAGAACATGGACCTGAATGCGCTGTATCGTGAATTGCACCGTACAATCTCGCGTGAGTTGGACTTTCGCAAGGAGTATGCGCATGCCAAGCGGTTTGCACAGATGTATGAGAACAATCCGGCTATACAAGTTCCACGCTATTATGAGGAGTGGATGACCCGTCGCATTCTTGTAATGGAATGGGTGGAAGGTGCCAAGGTCGTTGATCATGCCTTCCTTGATGCGCATGGGATTGACCGGAATGTACTGGTGCAGCGTCTGACCGATTTGTTTTTGCAGCAGGTGCTTCTTCACGGCTTCTTCCATGCGGATCTACATCCGGGCAACGTATTTATTCGTTCAGACGGAACCATTGTCCTGCTTGATTTTGGCATGGTGGGTGAGATTAAGCAGGAAGCACGCCAGCATATCCAGACGCTTATTCAAGCCGTTGTGTTAAAGGATTACGAGTTGATGGTGCAAGCGCTTGATTCCCTGCAATTCCTTACGCCGCAGGCTGATCGAGAGCAGGTGAAGGTAGCGCTGCAGGTTGGATTGGAGATGTACTTTAATCGTGCATTTGAGGCACTTGATGACGAAGTAATCGAAGAAATTCAGTTGCAAATTCAGGATTTTGTGCAGGCTCAGCCGATTCAATTACCGGCAGAGTATGCCTTTTTGGGGCGGGCGGTCAGCACGGTGGTAGGTGTAGTAACCACGATTAAACCGGATGTTGATTTCTTGGAAGTGGGTCGTCCCGTTGTTTCTGAATGGCTGAATCAACAGGAGACAAAACAGAGCAATCGCCGTATCGCTTTTCAACTCCTCCAAGATGTTGCCCGGGAAATGGCGGCATTGCCCCGTCAGATTAATCGATATATTGATATGTCGGCGGAGGCGGAATACCGGAAACGCAGAGTAAAGGAGACGGAACGCTGGCTTATGCATTATCGAAGCCGTCAGCAAGCCGCACTTGTCTTTGCGTTTGGAGGCTGGATTGGTGTTGTTGCACTATGGATGACGGGACACGCAGTAGAAACGTATATTAGCGGAAGTATTACTGTACTTGCACTGCAGCAGTGGATAATGGCATATCGCAAAGCCGGTAAGCTGCTAAAAGAGCAGGTAGGAGAACCAGGAAGTAGGGGTGATCTAAGGTGAACGAAAACAATGGAGAAGAAAAGGTATATAAGCAGGCGGCACAAAAATGCGGCCGACTGGAGTTTAAAGTGGAAGGGTTAAAGGATGGATACCGTTTCACCATCCGGGGAGATGAGGAGAAAGTAAAGGAACAGCGAAGAGTAGGTGCTTCATTCGTTAATTTTTCTCGCCAAGCACAGCGGGCAGGCTGGTGGATTCCGTGGCCGATTCGTATGCTGCTCCGATTTTGGAGCCGCTATAAATAGACAGGGGGATAGGTATGTTTCTACACCGTATTCTTAATCCATTCTTTTACCATATACGTTCACGGCTTCAATGGCGCCGTGCAGGCTATACGATTGCATCTCCCGGAGTCACGGTTGATTTCGTTGGAGAAGCATCTACGCAGTGGGAGCGGTTATATGAAGCATATCCGATTAAAAAGTGGGCCGACAATATGGATCGGCCTCTTTTTATGCGCAATCTGTTAGTGTTGGATTGGCTTGATCAACTTCGTCCCATGCTTCCGAATGAGATATCTGCATTATCATGGCTTGATATCGGTAGTAAAAATTTCGATTATGCCTATGCGTTTCGTGCTTTTCAGGAAGGGATTAGCGCTGAACAAAAAGAACTGACCGGCATTGAACTGGACGGATACCGGGTATATCGAGACCTGCACAGTCGGTATGACCATGCAGCATACCATGCAAAACGAACAGATGCCCGCTATGTAGTCGGAGATGTATTGAATACATCGCTCTCACCTGCGGATATGGTCAGCTTGTTTTTTCCATTTGTGTTTGTAAAGCCGCTGCTGTTATGGGGGCTTGCTATGCGTGACTACCAGCCGCAGGCAATATATGAGCGTGCATTAGCGTTAATTAATCCAGGGGGCTGGCTGTTCATTTTAAATCAGGGTGAAGAAGAAGCGAAGGCATCACGCCGCTTACTGCTGCAATGCCAGGAGCAAGCGGGGGATCTTGTACTTCTGCAAGCAGGACAGTTGAAATGCCGTATGGTACACTACCCTGCCGATGTACACTTCTTTCTTGTGAAAAGAGAGGAAACAAAAAGCGAGCAGATCGTATAGAAGTTCTGCTCACTTTTATAACAGTCTATCGGGTGTCAGCGGACGCTGCGCTTTCTTTGACAGCGGCTGCTTTTTTTGCTTGAAGTCGCGCCCATCTCGCATACAACAAGTCAACGAGCTTCACCGTTCCATATCCAAGTGCCATGCCTGCAATGACATCAATAATCCAATGGATCTCAAGATACATTGTCGAGAAGATGACCAGTGAGCAGTATGTCACCATCATGCGGCGGAATAGTTTTCCCTTCTCCCGCAGTGCCAACAGCAGGATTGCAAAAGAGACGGATGTATGCATGCTTGGAAAGCAGTTCATCGACCATAATGCGGCTTGCTCAGGCGTAAAATTACGTGCCATACCGTCTGGATGGCCGAGCACATACCACACCTCCTGCAGCAGCACCGTTGTATAGAATGGTACAATAATAGGGAGCTGGAGCGTGTGGCTTGATAGAACATAACGCAGCATTTTTCCAGTGTCTCGCGTCAGAAAGGAACGGATGACAGCCACCCAGAGAGCAAGCGAAAAACCGTATCCGTACACCCAGCGCAGGAAGATGGTGAACCACTCTGGCTGATAGATGCGAAAGATTGCCGCATCATTAAATGGAATGCTGCGAAATAAGTCGTTCCAGTTAAACCAGTGCTTAATATGATTCATCTCCCAAGAGGCGAGCACATACCAAATATACGGCGCCTTCCGGTAGGCAAAATAAAGAAGAAAAAGCAAAAGTACACCCTTCGGCAGAAAGGAGAGCCATGATACCTGCTTTTGATCTTTTGTAAAATCAATTAGCATAATTCCGAGAAATAGCCAATTGAAAATAATCCAATTTTCCACGGTAGAAATATTCCATACAGTGGCTCCAAAGCATATAAACAGCACAATAAGCATAATACGCCGTGCTAAAGGAATATCTCCGAGGCCTCGCAAGACCGACAGTACTTGTTGCAATACACTGACACCTCTTATTTCTAACAGACTCATTTTTGCATGTAACTTATTATACTCAATGTATATTTTTTCAACAATATCTCTTGCGAAAGAAAAAAGACAGATTATCTTACACAGGTAAGCTGTGAAAAAAGCATCTATAGTATGATGAATGGTATAAAAATAATGTGAGAAAGGGGGGCGGCTTAGGCAGCGGAAATGGATGCATGGGAAAAGGCAAAGCGTAGTATGGAAGAAGAGGCTGTTAAGCTGGTAGCTTCGACGCTTCTGATTTTTGAGAAGTATCGAACATTGAATTTGCTGCATGACCGATTATGCCAGGAAGCGGTGCGGCGAGCGGAGGCTTGGATGGTCGCTCAGGGAGTTGGTATGCCTCCTGCACCGTATTGCTGGTTTGAGTTGGGCAGTGGCGGACGTGGTGAGCGTACCATCGGGAACGATCAGGATCATGGGCTCGTCTATAGCGCTATAGATACCGTACAAGAGCCTTTCATGCATCACGACTATTTTCTGTTATTTGGCCGCCGCATCTCTTATGAACTGGAGCTGTCTGGCTATCCTTTATGTACAGGTAATGTCATAGCTTCAAACGAAAGATGGCGACATGACCTAGACGGATGGAAGAGAACAATTATGAATTGGATAGACGATCAGGGGCTTGATGCAATTCGCTACCTGCTCATTCTCTGTGATATGCGTGCAATCTATGGAGATCGCCTTTTGTATCATAAGCTGAAGAACTGGATGCAGCAGCAGTTATACGAAAATAAGGTGATCCAGCGCCGGTTTGCCGAGCACTCACTTGCACACAGCCTCCCGTTTGGCCCCTTTCGTACTCTTCATTATGAAAGATGGGGAGAGCATGCAGGAGAATACAATGTAAAGGAAGGCGGTTATTACCAATTGGTGAACACGATACGTATTCTCTCCATTATCCACAAGGTCGATGCGATAGAAACGAAAGAGAGGCTCGGCGGCTTGTATCGTGTAGGTATTTTTTCTGTCTCTGAGTATGAACGTTGGCTTGATGTACTTGGACATATTTTAGCGGTTAGGCTCGGACATCACGTCAGGCTTTATGCAGAGGGGATTGAGCCGCATAATTATGTGAATATAAAAATCTGGGGAAGAGCTCAGCTTATGGAGTGGAAAGAAATGCTGTATTTTCTTAAGAGCCAGCAGAAATACCTTGCTGGTAAGCTGTCACGTTAGCAGCAAAAAAGCACGAGGCGTATATACAACAGCCTCGTGCTTTTTTATCTATCTATGATAGGTCGCAAACGCGATAATACCTTCGTCATCATCAAGTTCAAGCTCAAGACTGGCTGCAAACGGATCGCGGTTAAGCTCATGCTGAAGCCAGAAGCGAATCGCCTCGATCATGTTAGCTTGAATCAGCATTTGCGTACGGCCATTTTCCATAGCTGAAGCAGAAAATCCGTACTCTTCATCCCACATGAGTTCAATGTTGACATCCTGTGGGTTGAGCTGCTTTTTGTTTGCCACATAAAGGCATAGTGCATTTACGATATCTTGTTCAGAAAGTTTTAGTTTCTCCATACGTTCGCTTCCTGTTCTTTCTTCTTCTTTTTATAAGAAACGTACAGTTTACGGATGACAACGATAGCCATAACGATGAATAACACGTTAATTAACAGACCAAGAATTGCACCAAATGAACCTAAGCTATTGATAAGTCCGCCAAGAAGAAGGCCTGCAATACCACCGAATAGAAGACCCTTCATCAAGCCGCCGCTTTTGCTTTTTGCAGGTGTGGCTGCATTTTTAGTCGGTGCGTTATTCTTAGCCGGGCTGTTTACATTAGAGTTTTGATTGGAAATATTAGAATTTTGATTGTTGCTTGGTTGGTAGTTTTTAGTACCGGAATTATATGATTTCTTTCCTTTTGCATCTGCATGATCCACATTTACGAAAGTTCCTGCACTAAACACCAACGCCATAGACATAAACAGCATAATAATTTTTTTCATTCTGCGAGTAAACCCCTCTCTGATAATCTTCGTACGTATATTCAATACGGATCGTTTCGATAAAAGTTACATATTTTTTTCGAAAAATATTCTTTTTTGTAAGGCTCTCTTGCTATTGTACATGTTTCATATCATTTCTGCACAATAAATTGCAATTTCCTTATGGTTTTCTTGGTAAAAACCGATAAATGATGTGTGGTATAGTAAAAGATAAGAAAAAATGGTCGAATCGCGTCGATCATATGGAATATCGAATGGAAAGGATGCAACATATGGCATATAAATTAGCTGCAATCGACATAGACGGTACATTATTAAATGATGATTATAAAATTACAGAAGCGAACAAGGAGGCGCTAAAGGCGGCAGAGGAAGAGGGTGTAAGCATCGTTCTTTGCTCAGGACGTGCTCCTCGCAGCGTAACTCCCCTGCTCGAAGAGATCGGAATTCATGGGTATTATATTTGTCATAATGGGGCTGTTACCTCGCACTCCAAAACAAAAGAAGTGCTTCATGAGGCGGGTTTTCTGATGGATTCAGTGAGAAATGCCCTGAATTACTGTCGGAAGGAAAATATTCATACTGATTTTTGTACGGCATTCGATATGTATACCGAGAGTTTAGAGCGTGAGGATGTACGGACAATGTACGCTAAATATTTGGCGCAGCCAACCCTCCTCGCTGATGCGCTCAATATAGAGGACAAGCTGGTGAAATTCACGTTGTTCGGTACGAGAGAACAACTGGATAAGGCATATACCGATTTGGGATTGATGAATCTTCCGGTTCGAACGCTTCGCAGCGGTCCTTCTTATATTGATTTGATTGACCAGGCAACATCCAAAGGAGCGGCACTCAACAATTTAGCGCAGCATCTCAACATCTCACTAAATGACACCATCGCGATTGGCAACTATTATAATGACTTAGACATGATTATGATGGCCGGAGTTGGTGTAGCGGTGGGGAATGCGCCGCAGGATGTGAAGGATAAGGCAAATCTTGTCGTAGCTTCTAACAATGAGAGCGGTGTGGCAGAAGCGCTGGAGCGTCTGGTGCTGATGAATAAGCAAGGTGTATAGTAAAGTTAAGAAGGCCCAGGTATACCTATCAGATAGGACCGGGGCCTTTGTGCGTCCTTACGCCTGTTCAACCGAATCGAGAATGGATAAGTGAGTGGCCATATATTGACTGTTTGTGTATAAGCGGAATCCTTGGTTTGGCACGTAGTCAAGCGTGAAGGCTTCCGGATACATAGTCAGAATGTCTTTGTCGAGGCAGTAGGTAATACCATCCTGTTCGAAACAATGAAACGAGGAGTCAGGTACTTCGCCTTTGACCAAAGAGAAGCGCATCATAAATCCGCAGCCCCCTTCTAAAATACCGAGAATGGACAGCCGCCGCGGCGCTGTAAGTTGTGCTTTCGCCTCTTTATGTGCTGTAGATGTAATGTGCAGCATGATACGTCTCCTTTCTCTTTTTTTCTATTGTACCTGTTTCTATGGTGGAAGAGAACATTTTCAGCTTGCAATTCTTGGACGAATGCTATACGTTGTAGTATGAAGAACAGACGCTGGCACTGCTCAATCTGTTCTATATATGATTCAAGGAGATGACCGCTATGCGCGCAGAAGCAGTTAAGTCCAGTAAAACATGTACCGACCCGATCGAAAAACACTTTTATGATATTATTCATCTTATCGGCGAAGACCCGGAACGCGAGGGATTACAGGAGACGCCGAAGCGCATCGCGAAGATGTACCGAGAGATTTTCAGCGGATTGGATGAGGACCCGGCTGAAGTATTGGGGAAGACATTCCCGGCAGAAGGCACCAACGACATCGTAATCGTACAAGATATTCCTTTTCACAGTGTATGTGAACACCATTTTGTTCCGTTTTTCGGGAAGGCGCATATCGGATACATTCCGAATGGGCGCATTGTCGGGCTAAGTAAATTTGCCCGTTTGGTTGAAATTTTATCACGACGTCCGCAAGTGCAGGAGCGCATTACCAATCAGATTGTCGATACACTTGAGAAAGTGATCCAACCGGTTGGCGTTATTGCTGTTGTGGAGGCTGAACACATGTGCATGAGCATGCGCGGAGTGAAGAAGCCTGGCAGCAAAACAAGAACAATTGCACGCCGCGGAATTTTTGATAAAGATAATGGTGTCCAGGAAGAACGCTTTTTCCGTTTGCTAGAGAAGCAATAGACTGGGGAAGAATAAGGAGAGACGAATACATTCGTCTCTTTTTTCTTTGCTGTGCGGTGGGAATAATGTATAATAGGCAGAAAAATACATAGTATGTGAAAATTATGGAGGCTAGTAAGAGATGGTTGCACAACAAGTGAAAACAATATTCGAAGAAAAATATCGGGACGTGGGTCGTATGTTGATCGCATGTCCGGATAGGCCGGGAATCGTTTCAGCGGTTTCTAATTTTTTGTTTCAGAGCGGAGCAAATATTTTGCAATCCGATCAATATACACAGGACCCAGAAGGCGGCATGTTTTTCATGCGCATTGAGTTTTTTAAAGAAGGGCTTGAAGAAACAATCGGAGAATTGCGCCGGGCTTTTGCTTCAGTGGCGGATTCATTTGAGATGAACTGGCGGATTACGCAAGCAAGCCGACCGAAGAAGATGGTGATTTTCGTATCTAAAGAAGACCATTGCTTGCGCGAATTGTTATGGAATTGGCAGGCTGGAGATCTGAACGCAGAGATTACAATGGTCATCAGCAACCATGAAGATTCACGGGAAATCGTAGAATCACTGGGTATTCCGTTCCATCATCTTCCGGTTACAGCGGAGACGAAGCTGGAAGTAGAGCAGAGGCAGCGTGAATTGATGGAGGGAAATGTAGACTTTATCGTATTGGCGAGATATATGCAGATTTTGTCACCGTACTTAGTAGAACACTACCGCAATCGTGTGATAAATATTCACCATTCCTTCCTTCCGGCATTTATTGGGGGCAAACCGTACGATCAAGCATATAAGCGCGGTGTAAAAATTATCGGTGCTACAGCTCACTACGTTACGGAAGATCTGGATGCAGGCCCGATTATCGAACAGGATGTAAGTCGTGTGAGCCATCGCGATAATGCTGCCGAGTTAAAAAGAGAAGGCCGCCATATCGAGCGTATCGTGCTGGCCCGTGCTGTTAAATGGCATATTGAAGACCGTATTCTCGTTGATAAAAATAAAACGGTTGTATTCATGTAATTAGTGTAAGTAAGCAATCAAGATAAAAAGGCTTGCCCTGCGATCGCTTCGCGGGTAAGCCTTTTGTGTTTCTTACTTCATTCTCACAAACAATCGATTCATCCGTGCCTTGAGTTCAATGGGGGAGAACGGCTTAACTACGTAATCGTCCACACCCGTATCAAGGGCCATTGCCACATCGTCTTCTCCGCTGCGCCCTGTCAGCATAATGATGGGGGTTTTCGCAAAGCGCGGCTGCTTGCGCAGAGCCTCGCAGATCTCAAGTCCGGTCATACCCGGCATAATCCCATCAAGAATAAACATATCTGGTGTCACATTGTCCACCAAGTCCAGCACTTCATGACCGTCATTTGCAAAATGCAATTCCCAACCTGTATCTTCTAATTGATGCTCAAGAATGGAGTGAACGATAAGGTCATCGTCGGCAATCAACACCTTCTTACGCATCGCTTCTTCTCCGGCAGCCTCGACTTCTGAGGCGAGGCATAGTCGGTTCCGGCCTTTAAATTTAGCCAAATAGAGTGCTTGATCGGCCTGTTGAATAAGTTTGGGAATATCATCTCCCTCTTTGCCAAGCTGAGCAATGCCGCCGCTAAATGTCTGGAAGATTCGTGCATCGTCACATTCGATCTCATGGCGTCCGAATTCTTCCCGCATCCGGTTTAGAATTGTTCGTGCTTGTTCTACATTGGTGTCGGGAAGGATAACAATGAATTCTTCTCCACCGTAGCGGGTAATGATATCTACCTCACGCAGTCTGGATTTCAAAAAACTAGCAAAGCTTTTAAGTACAGTATCACCGCATGGATGGCCGTACGTATCATTTACCCGTTTGAAATAATCAAGGTCCATAATCGCGAGCGAGATATCGGATGGCTTTCGTGCATAAGAGACAAAGAGTTCTTGCAGCCGTTCGATGAGATAGCGGCGGTTATAGAGTCCAGTAAGCGCGTCCCGCATGGATAAGGAACGATAGGTTTCCACGCGGGAGATGAGGGTTTTAATCCGCAGCATCAATTCTTCAAACTGGAATGGTTTGGTTAAGTATTCGTCTGCACCTAGTTGGAACCCTTTATATTTGTCTTCGATATCAGATTTTGCGGTAAGGAATAGAACGGGTGTAAATTGTCGCTGTGTATCACTGCGGATACGACGCATGACATTGAATCCGTTCAATTCTGGCATCATGACATCGAGTATGATGCAATCAGGTTGTTTGTTTAGCATTTCATCAAGTCCTGTGCTTGCATCCGATAAGACCTCAACATCAAAACCAGCCAGGGAAAGCACCTGATGAATGGAGGCGAGCAGCGCTTCATCATCGTCAATGATAAGGATGCGTTTTGGCTTTTCGTCTTCCTTATTAAACGCCTGCAGTTCTTGAATAATTCCTTCACTCACATAAGCGTGCTCTGTGGAACGCAACAGATCCATTGCCTCGCGGATGAGCGCATACATGGGTGATACCATATAATTAGGAAGTATATAGTCATCCGTATCCGTAAACATGGATAGCCCCGTCTCTGCGATATGGCTAAGCGAATGGTAGCCAAGTGTTCCGGCGGTTCCTTTAAGGCTGTGCAGAATCCGATAAATCTCCTGCCGCCATTTTTCATCCTTTGCAAGCCGCTCCGGTTGGGTGATCCTGGAGGTTACTTCACAAAGCTGTGCATAATACTTTTTGCGAAAAATTTGTTCGATCGTCTCTTTTCCCATAGTTTTCTCACTCGCTCCTGCTTCCCTTTTCCTTCGGAATAAAAACATGCCCCTCGTTGTTTGTTTGTTGCAATACATTCCAGACGGTCGTGGTGAGCTTTTCAGCCGGATATGGTTTGATAAGGTAATCAGATATGCCATATCCATAGCCTTTTTCTTTTTCTTCTAATGCGCTAGAGATTACGACAGGAATGGAGCGGAGGTGTTCGCTTCGCTTTAATTCCTGAATGATTTCCCAGCCGTCTTTTCCTTCTCCAAGCATAATATCGAGAATGATAAGAAGCGGCGGTTCTTGTTCGATGCTTTGCAGCGCCTTCTCCCCATTTGATACATGCACAATTTTTATACCGCGACGCTGCAGTGAATTGCCGAGTTCTTCGCTGAGGTATGCTCGCAGACTCTCGTCGTCTTCCACTATAAGAATATGGCCATAAAACATCTGCTCAGCCTCTTGTGTTACGGCTGCCTGCGGCTCGGACAAGGTATGTGATTTCGGATCAGGCAGCGGTGTTTCTCCCATGTAGGTAGGAAGAGAGACGGTAAAGATGCTTCCCTTGCCAAGTTCAGACTGGACATGAATCAAGCCGTTATGCGCTTTGACAATCTCTGCACAGATAGCAAGACCCAGACCGGTACCGCCGATTTTCCTGCGGTCAGAATTATCCACGCGATAGAATTTCTCGAACAAATGTGGAATGGCTTCTTCCGGAATGCCTAATCCTTCATCCTGTATGTGCAGGCAGACATCCTGTGGACGCGATGCGCAAGAATCTACCGTTACCGTAATTGTTCCGCCGGCTGGGGCATACTTGATCGCGTTGCTGAGCAGGTTGGTGATGACCTGCTGCATTTTCTCATGGTCAGCCATAAGCACATCCCGTTCAGTATTCTGATTGAATACAATCTGATGGGAGGAGGTCTGTTGGAGTTGGATTACCTCTTCTGTTACCTCATGTAGGCGAAGCGGTTGTTTATTATATTCTTGCTTGCCAGACTCCATGCGTTGAACATCAAGGAAGTCATTGATCAGATTGGTTAAGCGCCGTGCCTCTTTATAGATGGTATTAAGATAACGCATTTGCTTGTCAGGTGTTATCTTACGCTGCAGCATAATCTCCACGAAACCGAGAATGCTTGAGAGAGGCGTCCGCAATTCATGACTTACTGTGCTGACAAACTCTGACTTCATACGATCTACTTCGTATTCACGCGTAATATCACGTGTGACAATGATCCAGCCAAGCGTCTCTTTATGCTCATTCGTAACCCGGCGATGATACATTTTCATTACGCGGTAGGATGGCAGCACCATTTCGAACGTCAACTCTTCTGTCTCGCTGAGTGCTCCGGTAATTGCGTGAGTGTAGAAGGAAGACACCTCGTCTGGATATTTCAGTCTTGGGCGAATAAGCGTATCGAAGACATCATTGGGCATTAAGGCGATATCTTCAGGTTTATCTAGACCATACATCTCACACCATGCGTGGTTGACTGCGAGCATTTTTTTATGTGTATCAATCAGAGCGATTCCTTCTAGAGCCGAGTTGAGAATCGCCTGACTGATAGAATGAGCGCGCTGTGTTTTGTTGTAGGATACTGCATTCTCGATGGCTAGAGAGATCTGCCGGCCCAATGCTTGCACCTCGCTGATTTCTGAAGGCGAGAAGGCAAGGCCGGATAAGCGTGTTAGCAGCAGCAAGGCGATGACATTGTCTTCCCGATCTAGAAGTGGAACATACAGGTCATGCATGGGATAGGCTTCATGATAATCCTGTTCCTCGGCCTGTGGCGGGCGTTGAAGTGTATGGACTGTTTTCTCATTAATGGCTCGCCCGCTCATTCCGCTGTGAAGATGAGTGAGCAGCACATCAAGCTGGGGAGCAGAAATACCGCGGCTGACGGTGCGTCGCTCAATCTCTTCATCGAGAACAATAATAGCGCCTAGTTGTGAACGCATAAGTAATAACATGCTATCGAGTGTCTTGGAGAGCATGCTGCCTACCTCAATATCTGTAGCAAGGGACGTGCTGAGCTGGTTGCGGCGCAGCAGCAGGTTTTCTTTATCGGTCAGTTTTTCTACCGTTTCTTCAAGTTCGAGTTGCTGAGCATATAATTCTTCCTGATGGGCGGTTAGCTCTTGATTATGTGAAAGAAGATCGACTTCTTTTTCTTCAATGTCCTTAATCATTTGATTGAATGCTCTAGCCAGTTCACCAATCTCATCTTCTCGCTCAAGTGTGGTGACCGGTTCATATTCACCGTCTGATAAGCGCTGGGCAGAAGCTGTAAGCGTCTGTAGCGGTTTGCCAATCTCGCGTCCGAACCTGGTAGTAATCCAGAAGGACAGGACTAAAATAAGCAGGAGAAGCGTCAGAAAGCCTCCAAGTGAATACGTAATATAATTCTGGTGCTCGCTCTGTTCATCGCTTAGCTGCTGTGTATACCTCTCCATTTGGTTCTCGAGACGTTCACGGATATTGTTGACAAACTTAGTGGCGCCTTGATTGTTTGCTAATTTATTGATGCCTTGATAATCCCGGGCTTTTCCTAGTTGAATACCTGCGGGCATATATTTTTCGTTATACGTAATGATATCGCGTTTAATTCCATCAATAAAGGAGCGTTCATCACTTGTAAGAGGCAGAGCGCTATAAGCCTGCATGCTTTTTAATGCCTTTTCTTTTTGGGTGTTCATCCGGGTAAGGAAAGTATCGTTACCAATGGCGATAAAGCCGCGTATTTCTGATATTTCCGCCTCAAAAGCATATTGAATCAGACGGAGTTCATTACGCTTTTCTAATAGCTCTGCCATTTCGCGATTATAGCTGTTCAATTCACGAATGTTGAATGTCCATAGTACAGCAGATAATACGAAAATGGAGATAAGAGGAATCAGCAAAAAAAGGCGCAGGCGGTTAACGATACTTTTTCTCATTGCCATCTCCTTCAAGAATATCCTGGATAAAGGTTAATAACTGCATAGGGCTAAATGGCTTGGAGAAAAAATGATTGACTCCTGCTTGAATGGCATTTTGCCGATCTTCCGCTTGTGTTTTGGCTGTGAGCATCACAATCGGTGTGTCTGTTTTGCCCTGCTCGCGTACAAGCTGACAGACCTCAAGTCCAGTTTTGCCGGGCATCATTAAATCAAGCAGAATTAAATCATAATCATTGTTCATGATTTTCTCATACGCTTCGATTCCATCTTGGGCTTCATCAAGATCATAATCTTCAATCTCAAGGGTTTCCATAATTAGCATGCGCAGTACATCTTCATCATCGGCAATAAGTATCTTTGGGGGCATATCGTTCACATCTTTCATTTGAAAATTTAATAGACAAAGTCTTCTATACTACACCTTAATACTAAATACGAATTTTTACCATAGAAGATAGGAAAATAGAATTAAAAAAACAAATTTGAACATAAAAAAAGTACGTGTCACATTGACCGTACTTTTGCTGTGAGACTATTTGAATGTCTTATGCGAAAGGTTGCGAAGCATCTTCTGGCATTTCGGATGCGAACGACGCCCCGCTAGGTTCAAGCTCCGTATGACAGAATGGACAAACATAGTCCTTGTCGCTCTCCCCGCTGAAAAAATGATCGCCGCATGTATGACATAATAGATGGAACATCTGTAAATCCCCCTTTGACTAATTGTATCTGTGTAGTACTTTTATGTATTACCCTTCGTACATGTGTGTAAAACATCTAGGGGATGAAAGGATATTTTTCTATTACTACATATAGAGGGCCTTCTTTTGTAAGCGTAGAGCGGAACAAAGTTAACTCGTGTACAGTCCAGCGAACAGGCTGAACACGAAGAAGGGGATCATGCGCACTTGCTTCATTCTTTACCGATACATTTCTGGCAAGTGTGATATGGGGAGAATACCGTCGTTCTTCCTCATACAATTGCTTTTCTTGTAACCGGGTCGAGAGTGTACGCTGAAGCGTGGATAAGCAGTTGTCTTGTTCATCGATGCCGGCCCATAGTACTCGCGGTCTTTGCAAGCTAGGAAAAGCCCCTATATCTGTAAGACACAGCTCAAAAGGTTGGCAGGAAGCGGCAGCTAGGCGGAGTTCTTGCTTGACTGTATCTGCTTGTGTGGCAGAAAGTTCGCCGAGAAAATGCAGGGTAAGGTGCATACGTTCTGGTGTTTGCCATTTGCGGGAGATGAATTGCTTTTTTGCTTCTTGCTGCAGCCGCAAAAGCTCTTGGGTCGCTTCATGATTTAGTTCAACAGCGGTAAATAATCTCATCATGCCTCTCCTTATCTAAGAGTAGTCGCTTATATAGTATACTTATCTCTTCTTCTGTACATCCCTTTTGTAAAATAGAAAGCAGGAATTTCCTGCTGTATGTCGAATACTTTACAGGGTCGGGTAAAGCAAAACCTATGTTCCAAAAGATCACGATTCTAAATTAATGGGGTGGACTTATGAGCAAACGTGTATTAATTGTTACAGGAGATGCTGTAGAAGCACTAGAGGTTTTTTATCCGTATTATCGTTGTTTAGAAGAAGGATTTGAAGTAACAATTGCTTCACCTTCCGTAAAAAAATTGCAGACTGTAAGTCATGATTTTGTGGAAGGTATGGAAACTTATGTGGAGAAGCCGGCATACGGATTAGATTCCCATGCTTCATTTGCCGAAATAGACCCGACACAGTATGATGGATTAATCATACCAGGAGGACGTGCGCCTGAGTATATTCGCATGGATGAGAATCTGCCAAGGATTGTGCGTCACTTTTTTGAAGCAAACAAACCGGTTGGTGCCATCTGTCATGCCGCTCAAGTGCTTTCTGTTGTAGCGGATCTCATGAAAGACAGAGAATATACGGCATATATTGCATGCAAGCCGGATGTTGTTGCCTGTGGGGCCACGTATATCGAAAAAACGCTGCATACGCATGGGAACTTAGTATCGGGACATGCATGGCCTGATTTGCCAGGCTTTATGCGCGAGTTTATTAAGTTGCTGCGCTAATGAGCAATATATAGGAGGCTGCTGATGAAGCGGCCTCCTATTTTTCCATAAGAAGGGACGATGGGGAAGCGTTGAAGTACGATTCATTAGAACATTTTTTAGGGACGATACCGCTGTTTGCTTCGTTAAGTGAACAGGAGAGGGAAGCTATTGCAGGTGTCATGTCTTATAAGAAAGTAAAGAAGCGGGCGATCTTATTTTATGAAGATGATCCATGTACAGCGATCTACCTGCTAGAGCAGGGAGTAGTTAAGGTGTACAAAACGACAGAAGACGGCCGTGAACAGATCGTAAATGTACTGCATGAAGGTGACTTGTTTCCGCATGTAGGCATGTTCGGAGGGAGTCCATATCCGGCTACAGCGGAAGCAATGGAAGAGTGTTCGCTATACTCTATTAATGTCCAAGAACTTACGACTATGCTTACGGGAAATACTGCGCTGTGCTTGCGGCTGCTTCAAATTCTTGAAGGTAAGATTCGGGATTTGCAGCGGCGTCTGACCGATGTGCTGAGCAAGGATATGAAGGAAAAAATTATGAATACGCTTACTTCTTTGGCCTCCTCCAGAGGAGAAGCGGATCATGATGGCTATTTGCTGCGGATGGAACTTACACACCAGGATATAGCAGATATGGTAGGGACTACAAGAGAGACTGCAAGTCGAATTGTCAGTCAACTGAAGCGTGAAGGCAGGGTAGAATTCGATTCTCATCATATTTGGATTCAGCGGCCATAGTGATACAAAGGCGTAAGAGGAATATAGAAAGGGGCGGTTCATGATGGAGAAAGAGAAGAAAAAAGTAAAAGTAAGACAAATATTACTTCCCGCAGGTTTTCTGTTTTGGAGTCTTATCTATACATTACTTGTACTTTATGAACAGCCCACAACACCATCACATGACATTGAGAGTAATCAGGCAGGTATTGTTGTAAAAATGTCTTCTAACCCGCAAGTATCTCCATAACTCCAGATGAGATGAAATTCGTTTGCATAGCCTGTCTGCTTACTGAATATATTCAGTGCTAGAAGGTGGTGGACAGGGCGCATGGATGCTTCATTCTGGATTGGATTTGTCCATATTATTATTATTGATATTGTTTTAAGCGGAGATAATGCTGTAGTCATCGGAATGGCAAGCCGCAACCTTCCGTATGAGCAGCGGAGAAGAGCAGTACTGTATGGTACGGCAGGTGCAGTAGGCTTGCGGATTCTGCTAACGGCAATGGCTACATGGGTATTATTGATTCCTTACTTGAAAGCGATAGGTGGGGCTGTCCTTGCATGGATTGCTTTGAAGCTGCTTATTGGTGAAGGGGAGGATGCATCGGATATAAAAGCAGGTCAAACACTGTTTGCTGCGGTGCAGACGATTATTATCGCGGATTTTGTGATGAGCTTAGACAATGTGCTAGCGGTCGGCGGCGCTGCACAGGGAGATTTTGTGCTGCTTTTGTTCGGTCTTGGTCTTAGCATACCGTTGTTGATGATTGGCAGCAATGCAGTGGCGGCACTCATGGATCGATTGCCTGCGCTTGTCTATATTGGTGCCTGTATTCTCAGTTATACCGCAGGAACGATGATTATATCTGAAGAAAGCATACAGCAGCGTATAGCTCCGGTATCTTATTATGTTGATTGGGTATTTCCCCTCTTACTAACAATAGTAGTTCTTGTTATAGGTCTTTGGTGGCGTAAGCGGTTATATCATTCGATTTTATAGAGTTGCTTCTGCTTCCAACATTTTCTTTGCGTTTATCTGTATGTAACCTTCGAGGTGGTGACATTCTATAGATACACCACTCAAGGAGGTGAAATCACATGGCACAAAGCAACAACAGCAGAAATAACCTGGTTGTTCCAGGCGCACAACAAGCTCTGGACCAAATGAAGTATGAAATCGCTTCTGAATTCGGCGTACAGCTGGGAGCGGATACGACTTCTCGTCAAAACGGTTCTGTTGGTGGCGAAATCACTAAGCGTCTTGTTCAAATGGCTGAACAACAACTTGGCGGTCGTCGCGCATAGTAAATCTGCATACCTGAATGATAAGGGTCGGCGATACTTCGTCGGCCCTTTCTCTGCATAGATATGACAAATTTTCGAACGGATTATTTTAATTCAGGATTAATTAAAAATAAAGCAGGAAAATAACAAAAAAGATAGAATAATTAGTTTATCGTAAACGTTTTCACTTATTTTATAAGAAAATGTTTATTTGTTTTTGTAAAAAGTAAATGGATGAAAGATAGGGGAGATGGAGAATGACCGAATTACAGTTGCACGCACCTGAGTACTACAACATGGTAAATGACATTGAACGTCACGCAAAGGACCCAAATAAGCTTGCGCTGCTATGGGAGAATGAAGCAGGAGAAACCAAGCGTTTCACATACGCTCAACTTAGCAAGGCTTCGAATCAATTAGCCAATGGTTTGCGTGAGCTGGGGATTGAGAAGGGCGATAAAATCATGATTATCCTGCCGCGTATTGAGCAGGCATACATTAGCTATATGGCCGCATTGAAGATCGGAGCAATTATCCTGCCTGGATCTGAGATGTTGATGCCAAAAGATATTTTATACCGCGCTACGCATGCCGGGATTAAAGCCGTTATTTCTTTCCACGATCTGCTTGATCGTATCGATGAGGTTCGCCCGGATTGCCGCACAATGGAAACATTTATCGTATATGGAGGCGAGAAGGAAGGCTGGCTTTCATTCGATAAAGTGATGGAAGGGCAGAGCGATGAGTTTGAAGTGGAGAATACTCGTGCTGATGATGTTGCGTTCTTAAATTATACATCAGGAACAACAGGCAATCCAAAGGGTGTTATTCATACGCATAGCTGGGCATACGCGCATCAGGCAGTAGCTGCCAAGCTGTGGTTGAATGTCCGGGATGGCGACATCGTATGGGCTACAGCAGGACCGGGTTGGGCTAAGTGGAATTGGAGTCCATTTATCTCGGTGCTCGGCTCCGGTGCGATAGGTCTGGTGTATCTTGGAAAATTCGATCCGAAGAAGTATTTAAGTCTTCTTGACAAGTATGAAGTGAATGTTCTGTGCTGCACACCGACAGAATATCGCATCATAGCCAAAGAAGAAGGGCTTGAGCAATATAAATTAGAGCATCTCCGCAGTACGGTAAGCGCAGGAGAGCCGCTGAACCGTGAAGTAATTGATACATTTAAGAACTATTTCGGTGTAACGGTTCGTGATGGCTATGGTCAAACAGAAAATACACTGTTGATCGGTACGCTTGAAGGCATGGAAGTAAAACCAGGCTCAATGGGTAAGCCAACACCTGGCAATCGCATTGCGATCATTGATGAGGAAGGAAACCCAGTAGAGCGTGGACAGGTAGGGGATATTGCGGTACACCGCAGCGTGCCGGCTCTCTTTAAAGGCTATCTTAACGATCCGGAACGCACAGCTGCCGCGTTTCGTGGAGATTGGTATCTGACTGGAGATCAGGCAAAAGAAGATGAGGACGGGTACTATTTCTTCGAAGGCCGCTCCGATGATATTATCATCAGCTCCGGATATACGATTGGACCGTTCGAAGTAGAGGATGCATTGGTTAAGCATGCCGCAGTAAAAGAGTGTGCGGTTGTTGCAAGCCCCGATCCAGTGCGCGGCAGCATCGTAAAAGCATTTGTCATTCTTCGTGACACAAATGCGGCTTCAGATGAGTTAGTGAAAGAGCTTCAAGAACATGTGAAGAACGTTACCGCGCCGTATAAATACCCGCGTGAGATTGAATTCGTAGCGGATCTGCCGAAAACTACATCGGGAAAAATTCGCCGTGTAGAACTGCGCCAGGCTGAAAAAGCGCGTAAGACTACGCAAGCCCAATAAATAAAACTATGTCAGCTATAGCAAAGCCCTCAGACCTCATCTGAGGGCTTTGTGCTGTATAGACCATGAATATATTTATTGATAAAGAATAAAATAATATAGATCATGCAATTTCTGATTTTTAGACAAAGAATAGGCCTTGTTTTACAGTTTTTCTTCCGCACTATAAAGCGAACAAGCGCTCATTCAGTAAAAAAGATCTGTTGACGAGAAAATTAAAAAGTGCAGTATAGACATTTTTCTGAATTTCTTTAAAAATAGTAAATGATAGATAAATATATACAAATAGGAGTAAGGAGGATGTGTCATGGTAGATAAAAGATGCTCACTACAGGAAGCAGTGCAAATGATTCAAGATAATGACATGATTACATTCAGCGGTTTTGTAATTTGGCGCCGTCCGATGGCAGCCATATATGAAATGCTGCGTCAGGAGAAGAAAGGATTGCACCTGGTCGAGGTCAATTCAGGTACGCATGCCGAACTATTAATAGGTGCTGGCGCGGTATCTATTTGGGAATCGTGCTGGATCGGCCATGAGCTATACGGGAAGGTACCGTATTGTTTAGATCGAAAAGTGAAAGAGCGCTCAGTCATTGTAGAAGACTACAGCCATCAGCATATGCTATATCGAATGACGGCCGGAGCGATAGGGGTTCCGTATATGCCGACGTGGGCATCGCGTGGTACCGATATTCTCAATCCAGAATATGATATGTTGGAGAAAGCTGGCTTGCGTACTGGCGCAAATGAACGCATTCCGGCAAAGAAATTCGATTTCGCAGCAGATCCTTTTTATAACGAGGGAGAGATTATTCACGTGCCTGCTGTCCGTCCGCGCGTATGTATTGTACATGCCCAACAAGTAGGAGAGGAAGGTACCATCCGTATTACCGGTCAAACATACTCGGATGAGCAGGCGATTAAGGCTTCTGAAATCGTTATTGTGCTTGCTGAAGAGATTGTACCGGAGTCGTATTTGCGTGAAGAACCGGAACGCAATCTCATTCCTGGCTATTTAGTGGATGCGATCGTTGAACTGCCATGGGGAGCACACCCTACCGGAGCATACGGTTGCTATGACGTAGATGGTTCGTTTATCCGCGAATTTTCTTCGGCGTCGAAGACGGATGAAGGATTTACGGTATGGGCTGATGAGTGGGTATATGGTGTGAAAGACCATGAGGAGTATTTGAATAAAGTAGGGGTATCTCGCCTAGAGAAGCTGCGGGCGAATTCATACCATAAATATAGTACAAAAGTAAAACGGGGGGTGCGGTAAGATGAAGGAGAAGCAATACGCAAAACCCGGTGAATACTCAGTAGTTGATATGCTGGCTGTGGCATCTGCGCGTGAGGTTAGAGATGAAGAGGTTGTATTCGCAGGAACAGGCCTTCCGATGCTTGCAATTATGCTGGCACAGCAGGTAAGCGCTCCAAACTCTAAGCTGATTTATGAAGCTGGCACTATTGATTCTAAGGGCGATTCTCTTCCTTCTTCTGTGGGAGATCCGCGCTGTGTTACACAAGCATCCGTGGCGTCCGGTTTGTTTGATGTATTTAGTCAACTGCAACGGGGCAAAGTCGATCTTGCTTATTTAGGCGGGGCGGAAATTGATAAATATGGTAACGTAAATACGACGATTGTCGGGGATTATCTTACACCGTCCATGCGTTTTCCAGGCAGTGGAGGAAATCCTGATATTAATTCTCTTGCTAAACGAACTGTATTTATTATGGTACAGGAGAAGCGGCGATTTAAGGAGCGTGTAGATTATATTACATCTCCTGGCTGGATGGTTAAAAAGTGGCCGGAAGGAGAGTTGATTCACCGTCGTGAAGCATATGGCAAAAAATTTCTTGGAGGACCAAGCGCTGTCATTACCAATATGGCGGTTTTGCGTTTTGATGAGGAAACAGGCTTAATGTATGTAGATACGCTTCATCCGGGCGTGACGCGTGAACAATTGCAGGAACATACAGGATTCCCGCTTGATTTTTCAAAATGCAGAGGTGAGACCGAGCCTCCTACATATGAAGAACTTCGCATTCTTCATGAAGTGGTAGATCCTGAAGGGATTTTTCTTGAGCCGAGGAAATAAGTGAGCGATCAAAAAAAGGAGCCGGGCTATATTTTCGGCTCCTTTTGGCATGCTGTGAACGTAAAAGCTCTAGAAGGAAAAGCGGGATTGTTCTTTTCCATTCACACGAACAATGATGGTGCTTACATTGCTTTCTTCTACAGTGATGGTACGAGTCTGCTTAAATCCAGCGGTGGAGGAACTGCTGTCAAGTTTAACTTGATCCACATCAATCTTCATCTGCTGTCCAGAACGGGTAATAACAATAATCTGTCCATTATAACCGGCTCCAGGGAGGCTATAAGTAAAAGTAATATATAGCTTTCCCCCTTTATAATATGCGTTCTGAATAGTAGCCAGCTTAGCTCCTGAGCGTACACCGATATCATCGTATGGAACTAATTGTCCGAAGCGATAGATCACAGAAGCCGCTTCTCCACGGGTAAGGGTAGCGCGGGGGTCGAATTCTCCATTGTCGCGTCCGCTGATCAGATTGATTTTGTCTGCAATTACGACATCATCACGATAGCCAGAGGCGATCTCTTTCGCATCTTTGAACGGAATGTTATTGACATTGATAAGGGAGGAGAGATCCTGCTTATACAGGTAGCGGTATGCATTCGTAAGATAGTGAGCCATTTCCTGTCGGGTCAGCTTGCGTTCCCCATTAAAGGTTCCCCGATCGTCTACAACTCCTGCTTTGCGCAGACGAACCAATTCATCCGCATAGTAATCAGACCGTTTCGCATCTGAGAAATACTTTGTTACCTCCTGTGCTGTCCCGCGCGTCGTTAAGTCGCTTTTAAAAATACCGGCCAGCATGACGACAAATTGTCCCTTTGTCAGCGTCTGATCGGGGGCGAACTTTCCGTCATCGACACCTTTGATGATCCCCTGGCGTGCCAGGGAAAGAATTTGTGTTTCTGCCCAATGGCCCTCTATATCGGTAAAAGACGCGGCCGCAGCAGATTGTTCACCGATCAACAAGCTGCCAGCAACCAATGGGCCAATCGCCAGCGCCATCCAAGTTTTTTTCACGTTTGCCACATCTCCTATATGTAAAAAGTAATCGTCTCCATTGTTTTGACTCATTTTTTGTGGAAAAGTTGCTTATGATTTCCGTATGTCAAGCAGAGGTTCCGCTCATACTACGTGTGGGAAGGTGGAGCGGATATGAACGGCTGGCTGATTACTTTTGGCAGTATCGTATTGATTATATTAATCGTCTGGTTTACGTCAGTGCGTATCGAGATTGTCTATAAGCGAATCGCGGAAAATGATCGAATCGAAGTGGAATTATCCATCTATAAAAGATTGATAAAATATCGTTTTACAGTAAATATGCTGCAGCTTGAAAGTTTATCCAAAGGGGTCAAGGTTACAGAGAGAGCGAAGGTTGGAGAAGGAGATAAGACAAAAAAGAAGAAAAAAACGTGGATTACACCGCGTGTTATTGCGCACTTTCAACGAAATTTTGCGCGTCTTCTGCATAATGTACATGACTTAAACCATATCTTGATCCAGACGATGAAGCATGTTCAAGGGGAGAAGCTGGAATGGAGGACAAGCATCGGGCTTGGGGAAGCATCAGCAACCGGAGCGATTGTTGGAGCAGTCTGGGCAATAAAGAGCGCATTGGTTGCTGTGCTTGCACATTATATTTCTCTGCATGTTCGGCCGTATTTGTATGTATTTCCCGAATTTCAGCGCGAGACTTTCAATGTCCATCTGCTTTGCATACTCCGCTTCCGGATCGGACATGCTATCATTGCAGTCATTCGAATTGCAGTGCACTATTTCTGGAAAGGGCGTGAACGTATATGGGAGAACATCCGATTCAAGGCTTGATGCAGACAGCCATGGAAAATATTAAGGACATGGTAGATGTAAATACAATTATTGGAGATCCTGTAGAAACACCGGACGGCAGTGTTATCATTCCTGTCTCAAAAGTCGGCTTTGGTTTTGCAGCAGGTGGAAGTGAATTTGAGACATATCAGGAAACCGGCCGCCGTCAGGACCGACAGGATGGGGATCAGGCCCGCCAGCATGTTAATGGGGGGGCGAAGGGTGATTTGCCATTTGGTGGCGGAAGCGGCGGCGGTGTATCCATTACTCCGATCGCATTCCTTATTGTAGGAAAGCATGGCGTTCGCTCCATTTCATTGCAAGGACAGTCTCATCTTTATGAAAGAATGATGGATTTAGCTCCGGCTGTAGTCGAGAAGATTCAAAGCATGATTCGTGGAGGAGATAAGGAGAGAG
The DNA here is from genome assembly GCF_041379945.2 of Aneurinibacillus sp. REN35. Classification (NCBI taxonomy): domain Bacteria; kingdom Bacillati; phylum Bacillota; class Bacilli; order Caryophanales; family Paenibacillaceae; genus Aneurinibacillus; species Aneurinibacillus baijiui. The sequence goes on from NZ_JBFTXJ020000003.1 coordinate 106,755, forward strand.
ATCGGAAAACGAATTGTGCAGAGAAAAGTGAGAGGGAAGAAAAAATTATTGATGAGCTGCACTAATAAAAAAAGAGCACGCCAGGTGCTCTTTTTTTGTATAAAAGCTGATTAACTTTTACTGATGACAAGTAGCAAATCGTTCGTCTCAATTGTGTCGCCAGCTTTGGCATGCACTTCCTTAACGATACCGCTAAACGGAGCTTGCATAGTCGTCTCCATTTTCATCGCTTCCGTTACGATGACATGCTCGCCCTTTTTCACTTTATCACCAGGTTCTACCATAACCTTCAGAACCTTTCCAGGCATAGAAGCGCCGATATGACCCGGGTCTGAAGAATCGGCCTTTGGACGCTGTACCGTCGTAACCTTAGCAGATGCATCGCGGATGCTAATCTCACGCGGCTGACCGTTCAGCTCATAATAAATGGTACGCATGCCATCAGGTGTCGGCTCACCAATGGAGACAAGTTTGACGATGAGTGTCTTTCCTTTCTCGATATTAACCGCGATTTCTTCACCAAGACGTAGACCATAGAAGAAAGTTGGCGTGTCTAAAACCGACACATCTCCGAATTCCTTCTGCCGCTCCTGCATATTCAAGAAGACTTGCGGATACATCACATAGGACATAATATCGTATTCAGTGACATCCCGCTCAAGCTTATCCTCAAGCAGCGCCCGGATCTCTTCAAAATCAGCAGATGGCAAAAGTTCGCCCGGCCGTGTTGTGAAGTAATCACGCCCTTTAAGAATGATGCGCTGCAGCTCCTCAGGGAAACCTCCGTGCGGTTGGCCAAGATACCCTTGGAAGAATGTAATGACCGATTCAGGGAAGTCGATGGATTCTCCCCGCTCATACACGTCTTTCTCCGTAAGGTTGTTCTGCACCATAAACAGTGCCATATCTCCGACTACCTTAGAAGACGGCGTTACTTTTACAATATCTCCGAACATGTGATTTACCGTCGTGTACATCTCTTTTACTTCATCCCAGCGTTCCCCGAGTCCTACGGCTTTGGCTTGCTGCTCCAGGTTGGTATATTGACCGCCAGGCATTTCATGCTTGTACACCTCGGCATTGCTTGCTTTCATGCCGGTTTCAAAGCCGGCATAGAATGTGCGAATGTCTTCCCAGTAATTGGATAATTTTTGGTAATTATCATGATCAAGTCCTGTTGCACGCTTATCATATTCAAGTCCATACACAAGCGCGTTGAGGCTTGGCTGTGATGTGAGCCCTGACATGGAACTGAGCGCAGCATCTACAATATCGACGCCAGCTTCTGCCGCTTTCAGCAGCATGGCACCGGCATTGCCGCTCGTATCATGCGTATGCAGATGAATCGGAATGCCGACCTCCTGCTTGAGTGCTTTGATAAGCTCGTAAGCGGCATACGGCTTCAGAAGCCCAGCCATGTCTTTGATGGCCAGCATGTGTGCGCCTGCTTTTTCCAGTTCCTTGGCCAGATTGACATAATAGCCCAGATTGTATTTATCCCGCTTCGAATCCATAATATCGCCTGTATAACAAATCGTTCCTTCCGCAATCTTGCCTGCTTCTCGGACGCTTTCAATCGCAAGGCGCATACCATCCACCCAGTTTAGGCTGTCGAAAATACGGAAGACATCAATGCCTGCTTGTGCGGATGTTTCGATAAACTTCTTAATCACATTATCTGGATAATTTGTATATCCAACCGCATTAGCCCCCCGGAACAGCATCTGGAAAAGCAGGTTCGGGATTTTCTCGCGTAGTTGACGTAGACGGTCCCACGGGTCTTCATTAAGGAAGCGCATGCTCGTATCGAACGTAGCGCCACCCCACATCTCTAGAGAGAAGAGATTAGGCGCGAGTACAGATGTTGCTTCGGCAATCTGTAGTAGATCGTGTGTGCGCATACGTGTTGCAAATAGCGATTGATGTGCATCACGGAATGTCGTATCTGTCACAAGCAATTGTTTTTGCTGCTGTACCCATTTCACAACGCCTTCTGGTCCGTGCTCATCTAAGATTTGCTTTGTACCGGCTGGTATGTCCTTTTTAGATGGAAGCTCCGGGATGCGTGGTTCGATAAAAGCCGGTTTTTTGTCGGATTTGACCAGACCCGGATGGCCATTGATAATGGTTTGTCCGATATAGCTGAGCAGTTTTGTCCCACGGTCTTTTCGAACTGGAAACACAAACAGCTCCGGCTTCGTATCAATAAATGATGTGTTATAATTACCACTTAGGAAATCGGGATGCTGCATTACATTTTCAAGGAACGGAATGTTGGTTTTGACACCGCGAATTCGGAATTCCTTCAACGTGCGCAGCATTTTACTGGCTGCCCGCTCAAATGTCAAAGCATGCGTGGATACTTTAACAAGCAATGAGTCATAATGTGGTGTAATTACGGCACCATGCGCACCGATGCCTGCATCTAGGCGAACGCCAAAGCCGCTGGCCGAACGGTAAGCAAGCAGACGACCTGTATCCGGTGCAAATCCCTTCTCAGGATCTTCTGTGGTAACGCGTGATTGAATCGCGAATCCGCGCATCTGTATACTAGACTGAGATGGGATGCCAATCTCAACATCTTCAAGCGCATAGCCTTCCGCAATGCGAATTTGTGATTGTACAATATCAATACCGGTAACCATCTCGGTGATGGTATGCTCAACTTGAATTCGCGGATTCACTTCGATAAAATAATAGCTTCCATCAGGTGCTACCAAGAACTCAACCGTACCGGCATTAATATAGTCGGTTGCTCTTGTTAGGCGCAGTGCAGCGTTGCAAATCTCTTCGCGCTGCCGCTCAGTCAGTGAGAGGCTAGGAGCTACCTCGACGACTTTTTGGTGACGGCGCTGAATCGAGCAATCGCGCTCGAATAAATGCACCGCATGACCGTGCTGGTCTGCAAGCACCTGTACTTCAATATGTTTTGGGTTTTCAAGGAATTTTTCGAGATAGACAGCGGAGTTACCGAAAGCTGATTTTGCTTCAGAGCGTGCGCGATCAAGCGCATCCGTAAGCTCACTTTGTTTGCGAACGATACGCATGCCGCGTCCGCCACCACCAGATGCGGCTTTGATGATAATGGGATATCCGTTTTCTTTGACAAAGCGCAGCGCTTCCTCTAAAGTACGGACAGGTTCCGGCGTTCCAGGGATCACTGGAATATCGGCTTCGACTGCCATTTGACGGGCAATCACTTTATCGCCAAATTTAGCAATGTGTTCGGACTTAGGCCCGATGAACACAATGCCTTCTTCTTCGCAGCGCTTGGCGAACTGTTCGTTTTCCGACAGAAAGCCGTATCCAGGATGAATGGCATCGATATCATGGCGTTTCGCTACACGGATAATGTTTTCAACGTCTAGGTAGGCTTCGATCGGGCCTTTTCCTTCGCCGATCAGATACGCTTCATCGGCTTTGAAACGATGGAGAGCAACATTGTCTTGCTCGGAATATACAGCGACGGTGCGGATGCCAAGCTCTGAGCAGGCACGGAAAATACGGATGGCAATCTCACCACGGTTTGCCACCAGAATTTTCTTGAACTTTTGAATCTGGGCCATTCACATCTCCCTCTCCTACTGAATTTTTTCTCTCAAATTTAATACCATTATATACATTTGAGAACTATCATTTATCATAACACATGAATGAATATTCAGAACCAAGAAAAGCGGCTAAAGTATGGATTTTAGTTGGAAAGAAGGAATGGGAAATACATATGGAAGTAACACAGATAAGGGGAATGCAAAATGAATGAAAAACAGGAACAAAGAAATCAGGTCATCCGATTTATTGTGCCTGATCATATTAAAGAGACTGATGAGAAGAATGTACGCAGCTTTCTGCGCGAAGAGCATGGTATCTCCCGCAGCCTTTTAGTGGAATTAAAGCATGTAAAAGGAATTCGTCTAAACGGAAGTGTGACGTATCTTGATCATCCGCTGCTGCCGGGTGATTGTATTGAGCTGCACCTACCGGAAGAAGAATCGGAGAATATTATTGCAGAACCGATTTCGTTTGACATTGTATTTGAAGATGAGGATGTACTGGTTGTAAACAAAGCAGCGGGACTGTGTGTGCATCCGACCATGCTGCATCCAAGCGGAACGCTGGCAAATGGGGTGATTTATCATTGGAATAGGCAGGGGATTTCTCGTAAATTTCGGCCGGTCAACCGGCTTGATAAAGATACATCGGGCTTAGTGCTTATCGCGAAAAGTCAGTATGCTCACCAACAGTTGGCTGTAGTGCAGCAGGAAAATCGAATCGAGCGGCACTATGAAGCCTTTGTTCACGGACATATTGCGGGGGAGGGCGATACGATTGATGCCCCGATTCGTCGCAAATCAGATTCGTTAATGGAGAGGGTTGTCGGGGAAGGCGGACAGTGGGCGCGTACTCATTACACCGTACTGGCCCGATACGGAGCGTATACGCATGTACGTGTGAAACTTGATACAGGGAGAACACATCAGATTCGCGTGCATATGAGCTATATTGGCCATCCGCTGCTTGGTGATGATCTATATGGAGGGGAGCGGTCGCTGATTGGCAGACAAGCCTTACATGCGCGAACCCTCTCTTTTCCGCATCCGCGAGATAAATCCATCCACTCATTCGAAGCGCCACTACCGGGGGATATGAGTGCACTGCTTGGTGATGCTACGTAGATGTTGTAGATAATTCGTGAACATTATAGTCTCTCTATTTACCACTATCCGGGAACGAAGTAACATGGGCGATAGGGGGGAGCGACGTGAAGACATTACTGAGGATGAGTCCGTTTTTGCTTGTGATTGCTGGACTTGCGGCGTATTGTTATTCCATTTCGATTGAAGCGCTGCAGGGGAATAACGAGAGTCTTAAGACACGTTTCATTTTTTTAGAGGCGATCATTCCATTTGTTGCGGCAGGAGCAGCACTGCAATTTGAGAAAGCAAAAAGAAACCGGTTTGTATTTGGGATGTTTGGATTTTTTGCGGGTTTTCTTATTGCGCTTGATGTATTTGTACTCGCAATGATTCAGGGAATAAGTAATTAATAACGAAAAAAAGTTATTATTTGATTTGTTAATCAATTAATAACTTTTTTTATTGCTTTGCTGTGAGGACGCGTTAAAGTAGAAAATTCAAGCAATTCTCTCTACTTATTTCTAAAAAATCGAATATTTCCGTTAATTTTTTGCTTTAAAGTAAAAGAGAACATGCTATAATAAACCTACTGAGCAAATGGAATCTTTTAAATAAAACAAAAGTTATAGCGGGGGGAATGAATGTGGTGAAAAAGAAGCGGTGGCTTGGAATGCTGCTTACAGCAATGATGGTATTGCTCGCTGCTTGTGGCGGTCAGTCGACAGACAAGCAGGCCGGAGGCGCGGAGAAGCCGGGAGCAGGAGCAGGCGCGGAGAAAACATTTAAAATAGGTATTTCGCAGTTCGTAGAACATCCGGCCTTGGATGCAGCCCGTGAAGGCTTCATTAAAGCTCTTAAGGAAAACGGATTGGAAGAAGGCAAGAATATCGAAATTGATTTCCAAATTGCACAGGCTGATCAGACAAATACAACAACGATTGCACAGAAGTTTGCTTCTGATAAGAAGGACTTAATTCTAGCTATTGCAACGCCGAATGCGCAGGCGATGCTGCAAAACGTAAAGGATGCCCCGATTCTATTCACTGCGGTATCGGACCCTGTGGAAGCCAAGCTGGTAGACAACCTGGAGAAGCCAGGCAAGAATATTACCGGTTTCTCTGATACACCGCCAGATGTTATTCCTAATACAATGAAGGCAATAAAAGATTTCTTCCCGCAGGCTAAAAAAGTGGGCGTAATTTATAATAGCGGCGAAGCGAATTCCGTAGCAAACGTAAAAGTGGTAAAAAGTGAATTAGGCAAGCTCCAGCTTACTCCAGTGGATGCGACTGCCACGAATACAAGCGAAGTCAAGCAAGCAGCAGAATCGCTTGTAGGCAAAGTGGATGCAATTTATGTACCGCAGGATAATACGGCGGTTGCCGCACTAAAAACAATCGTTGCCACAGCAAATAAAAATAAAATTCCATTATTCGTAGGAGAGCTTGAGTCAGTGCGAGGCGGTGGCTTTGCAGGAATGGGATTTGAATACTCCGATATTGGCTACGAGACGGGCCTTATGGCTGTGAAAATCTTAAAAGACGGAGCGAATCCAGGAGATATGGCTGTTGGTTATCCGAATAAATTGAATCTTGCTATCAACAAAAAAGCGGCGAAAGAGCAAGGAATTGATATTGAAAAGCTTCCAAAGGAAGCGATGGATAAATGGAAGCCGCAAATGATCGAATAGTCCCCCAATAAAGCATCAATAGAGGAGCATACGAAAGGAGGACGCTATGAGCGTAGCGTTATTAGGTTCCATTGAATCAGGTTTAATTTTCGCAATTATGGCGCTTGGCGTATACTTAACATTTCGGATTTTAGATTTTCCCGATTTGACAGTAGATGGAAGCTTCGCCACGGGAGGCGCGATTAGCGCCACGATGATTACAGCAGGAATTGCGCCGTTTGTATCTACAGTGTCAGCACTGCTAACTGGCTTACTTGTAGGTGCTATGACGGGCATTCTGCATACCAAAGGAAAGATTAACGCCCTGTTATCGGGGATTTTGTCCATGATTGCCTTGTATTCCATCAATCTTCGGATTATGGGTAAGGCCAATGTTCCGCTGTTAGGGGAAGATACTCTTTTTACCCAAATTCAAGGTGTGCTCTCTGCACTCGGAGATTACGGCCTGTTACTGGCAGTAGCCGTCATCGCCCTTGTTATCAAGTTTATTAATGACTGGTTTCTTCATACGGAAGTGGGTCTTGCGCTGCGTGCAACAGGTAACAATCAGCGTATGATTCGAAGCTTCTCCACCAATACGGACAATACAATTATTCTTGGGCTCAGCATATCAAATGGTATGGTTGCATTATCCGGAGCATTATATGCTCAATACCAAGGGTTTGCTGACGTATCGATGGGGATCGGGATGATTATTATCGGTCTTGCTTCGGTAATTATTGGGGAAGCAATCTTTGGAGATCGCACGATTGTACGCGCAACATTTGCCGTAATTGGTGGTGCCATTATTTATCGTATGGTTGTTGCGCTGGCTATGCAGGTTGGACTTGATCCGTCCGATATGAAACTGATGACAGCATTGATTGTTATTATTGCACTCGTCATGCCGCGTGTCTCATCTAGCTACAAGGAGCGGAAGCGGCGTAATGCACGAATGAAAAAACGTGAGCAAAGTCCCGTGGTGCTTGATCGGAACGAGGTGAAGAAACATGCTTAAGCTAGATGACATTTATGTAGTGTTCAATGAAGGCACGGTAGATGAAAAGATTGCATTAAACCATGTGAATCTTCAGCTAAATCCCGGTGATTTCGTCACCATTATCGGAAGTAACGGTGCAGGTAAATCCACGCTAATGAATATTATTTCAGGCGTATTAAAACCTGATTACGGCAGCGTCGAGATCGATGGGGTAAAGGTTAACAACCTTCCGGAATATAAGCGTGCGCCCATGATCGGCCGGGTGTTTCAGGATCCGATGGCTGGTACCGCACCAGCCATGACAATTGAAGAGAATCTCGCGCTTGCCTATGCCAGAGATAAGCGCAGAACACTCGGACGAGGCGTAAATGCCAAGCGTCGTGAGGAATTCCGTACGTATCTTGAAACGCTTCATCTTGGACTTGAGAATCGATTGAATGCAAAGGTTGGTCTTCTGTCCGGCGGTGAACGACAGGCATTGAGTCTTTTGATGGCGACTTTTACAAAGCCAAAAGTTCTTCTGCTTGATGAACATACGGCAGCTCTTGACCCGGCACGCGCACAGCGGATTACAGAGCTGACAGAAGAAATTGTTGGAAGACAGCAGCTTACAACCTTAATGGTTACGCACAATATGCAACAGGCACTTGATTTGGGTAACCGTCTGATTATGATGGATAAAGGGGCTATTATTCTTGATGTGCCAACAGAAGAGAAGAAGGGCCTGACCATTGAACGACTTCTGGCTGAATTCCAGCGTCTGCGTGGAGAGAAGTTTGCAAGCGACCGCGCAGTCCTCGCATAATGATGAACAGAAAAATCCCCGGGGAAATGCCCTCGGGGATTTTTAGCTACTTGATTTCTTTTTCTAAGCGAATTTCGATACGTCGACTTTCCCGTTTTTTACGGTATAGCTGAAGCGCATAAAATACTAGCACATAGCAGGCAATGGCTACGACGGTACCATTGGTAGCGCTGCCAACAAAAAATGCGATCCCTTTTTCTTTGACAAATTCCCATAAAGCCATAATATTCATATGATCCATGTGTCCGCTTGTCTCCGATATGGCCTTGTGGCCGACAAGCAGATTTCCTACACTTAGATTGAGGACAAAAAACAGTGGAAGTACAAACTTCCCCATAATAAATCCGATAATCGAGGCGGGGAAGTTGCCACGGATCAGTGCATTTAGCGGATATAGAAGCAAAAATGCGGAGCCGAGCGTAGGTAAGGTAATAAATTCAATAAAAATCCCGAGAGAAAAGCTGCGTGCCACGATAGAGGGAGCACCTTGAGCGCGCAGCAATTTTACATACTGATACTTCATTTTTCGAAAAAGTTTTTTCCACATAAGTGTTCCTCGTTTCCGATGCAAGTTGCCTGTCCGCGTAGTATGTGCTATTTATTATAAACGAAAAACATAATGAATGTTCCTATGCCTTTTGTTTTTATAGTATCATTATTTGTGTAAGTATAGAATACACTGCTAATGAAAAAGGAGGCGCAAGGGATGTCTGATATCTTTACCCCATTTGTACAAAAAAATGTAACGCTGCGCAACCGGATTGTGATGTCACCTATGTGTATGTACACAGCAGAAGATGATGGAAAAGCTACTGACTGGCACTATGTGCACTACGGCACTCGTGCAGTCGGTGGTGTTGGACTGGTAATGTTAGAAGCGACGGCTGTCGAGGCCCGCGGAAGAATCAGCCACCGTGACTTAGGGATTTGGAGTGACGAGCACATCGATCCGCTGCGTCGTATCGTTTCCTTTGTTAAAGATCAAGGCGCAGCCGCAGCGATTCAACTTGCACATGCTGGACGTAAAGCACAGCTTGAGAACACGACGATTGTAGCACCGAGCTCAATCGCTTTCGATGAGAAGTCGATCGTTCCGCATGAGATGACAGAGGCAGATATTGAAGAAGTACTCGAAGCGTTTCGTCAAGGAGCTCGTCGGGCGCGTGAAGCAGGCTTTGACATTGTAGAGATTCATGGGGCGCATGGCTACTTAATTAACGAATTTTTATCACCGCTCGCAAATAAGCGTACCGATCAATATGGCGGGGATATTCAGGGAAGAATGAGATTTCTTGCCCTTGTAATTGAGGCGGTAAAACAGGAGTGGCCCAAGGAGAATCCATTGTATCTTCGTCTCTCCTGCGTTGATCATGCAGAAGGGGGATTAACGATTGAGGACAGCGTGCAAATCGCGAAGATGGCCAAGGAAGCAGGTGTGGATCTGATTGACTGCTCATCTGGTGCTATTCTGCCAATCGCTCCGAAAAAGATGTTTCCTGGGTATCAAGTAACGTATGCGGAAACAATTCGCCGGGATGCAGGGATTGCTACAGGAAGCGTGGGTCTAATTGAAGACCATACGCTAGCAAACGAAATTATTGGAAATGAACGGGCCGATCTTGTCTTTCTTGGGCGTGTGCTGCTGCGCAATCCATATTGGTTGCTGCAGGCTGCTAAGCTGCGTGGACGTGAGTACAGTGGGGCACGCCAGTACGAACGTGGATTCAAGTAATACACAATATAAAAGCATTCTGGCTTTTTATGCTGGAATGTTTTTTTATCATAAAAGAAGTGGGTACAATATATACAACGTTGCCATTAGGCAAGCATAGGGAGAGACAAAATGATTCAATTGGCCATTGAGACCGAGGAAGACATTATTGTCGCTGCTACATTTGGGAAGTCTTATGCACGCGAAATGGGGTTCTCCGTGGTCGATCAAACAAAGATTACTGTGAGCATTTCCGAATTGACACGCAATGTTATTAACTACGGAGACAAAGGATGTATTACATTCGAGAAGGATGGGCAGTGCCTAAGAATTACCGTTCAAGATGAGGGGCCGGGAATTCCCGATATTAACGAGGCGATGAAGGATGGTGTAACAACAGGAAGCGGATTAGGACTCGGGCTTTCTGGAACGAAAAGGTTGATGGATGAATTTCATATTGAAAGCAAAATAGGGGAAGGTACCAAAATTATGATTAAAAAGTGGCTTCCTCCTAAAGGAGAAGAGCAGGAGGTGTAAGGAAGAAACACACCTGCTTTTTTCTTTTTGCGAAACTGTTATGTTCTGCATTCCGTATAGAAGGGTAACATAATACTAGCGAGTTGAGAAAGGAGCCGAAGATAGAATGAAAGTGACTGAACATATGATTAATGCTGCAATTGTACCCAGGCTAAACCAGATGTTTCCGGCTGAGCTGTATGTGAATGCATTACGTCTGTATGATGGGTATGCGATAGCGAAAGCTCAGGTCAAAATGCGCGATGAATGGCTGCCTGTATTATATACGCTACAAATAGATACGTTTCGCTTTGATGCTTCAGGACGATATGTAACATTTATTTATGCAGAAGAGGTCCAAAAGGAAAAGGTATCGCTTGCCCAAAAGTTGTTTCATGAAACAGAGATGTTTTTGACAAAAAACTTCACCGGTAAGACGTTATTGATGAACATACTGGGGAATAAGAGAGATATCCACGTCTCTGATACCCGGATTACGGTTCAGTTGGCAGAGTTGGCAAGCGCTTATCCTGTGCTGCAGAGCATTGCGGTTGATACGCCGACTTTTGAACGAGGAGCGCTTCAATTACATGTAAGCGGTCCGCCGGAGCTTGAGATAGAGACGCTTGAATTCGATTGGATGGAGCCGCTTCAAGAAGTAGAGCCTTCGCTTGAGGAAGAATTCGCCGACATGACAAAAGGAGATTTAGTTGTATTAGAGCGTGAGCATACACGTTATTATGACCAACTGCGAGTGAAGATTGAGAAGTATATGCGCGAGAAAATGGGGGATACGCGCACAGAAAAGATAGGACCGTATCTGCTTCTTGCTCCTGATCTGTTCGTGCTGCTTGCCCGATTGGCCAAAGATCCGCGCATACCCTTCCGCTCCAAATCCATTGCGCTTGCCGCTGTCGTGTATTTTATGTCGCCGCTTGACATTATTCCAGAAATTATCGTAGGTCCTGGTGGATATATTGATGATATTATCTTTGCTACCTTAGCACTGAATAAAATGCTCGTGGAAGTAGATGAAGACATCATCCGGGAGCATTGGAATGGTGATAAGAATATCATGGGGGTTATCCGTGATGTGCTGGTAAAGGCCGATTCGCTTGTAGGAAGCAGCCGCTTTGAAATGATCAAAAATGCTTTTAAAGGTCGGAATAAAAACCGAAAGTAAAAGGAATAAAACAAATGAAAAACGGCGGGACCAAGCAATAGGGTCTCGCCGTTTGCATTAATGCGCGGCCACAGCTGAAAGTGATAATTCCTTAATCATTGCAATTTCATCACAGCTCGGGAATTTGGAGCAATTAATACAATCCTTCCATACTTTATGTGGTAGCGTTTCTTTCTCTACGACATGAAAATCGCATTTTTCGAAGAAAATCTGTTGGTAGGTAAGTGACATCACACGACGCAATCCAAGCTTCTCCGCTTCATCCACAAGGTGAATGACGAGCTGCTTTCCAAGCCCTTTTCCTTTTGCTTTCTCCGAGATCGCAAGCGAGCGCACCTCCGCCAAGTCTTCCCATAAAATATGCAAGCCTCCCACTCCTAACACGGTACCAGGCTCAGATACTTCTCCCTTATCGTCAATTACGACGGAGAAACAATGAAGCGTTTCGCAGAGCGATAGCTTTGAACGTGGCAGCATGAGACCTTGTTGGGCATATTCATTAATTAAGGCCACCATTCCATCGAGGTCTTGGATTTTTGCCTTGCGAATAAACATAATGTTCTCCCTCCATTAAATATACACGGTATGTTTTTATACGCTGTATGTAAATTTGAATAATTATTTGATATTTAATAATAAATATACATTCGTATTGTTGTTTTGTCTAGGTTTAATATGCGAATCAATGCATTTTTATAAATTTTTCTTAATAGGAACGATCAAATGGAACACTTTTTTGGCGGCATGGTCGCATCGGCGCAGAGATGCTAGGAAAAATGAACAAAACGTTAAATTTACCATCCATCCGGCTACAGAACATGATATGATAATATCGATAAGACATGTGCAAAGGAGTCTTGGAATGAGTGAGTTAGTATACACGCCGAGCAGTATGTTGAAAAAAGTGTTTCGTCAGGGCGAACGCTCGCTTTCAAGGCAGGAATTAGAGAGCCGCCTGCAGAATACATACGGTACAAGCTTACAGCATATCGATCAATCGCCATCTCAAGTAATTGAACGGGCGATTACGGAAGAAATTTCGCCGTTTCACGTGGGAGCTTCCCATGCGGTGATAGAGATGGAAGCCCCGTTTCGCGATCACATAGCGGAAGAGTTGGTGCGCTATTTTCTTGAGAATAAAGGGCCGCTAACAGCGGAGCAATGTCTGAAGAAGTTGCGCCGGCAAAACGTAATCTCATACAGCTATTCAGAAGATAAGCTTCCGCTGTACAAAGATCCACGTTTTGTCCAGATTGCCGACTCGGATTTGTGGTATCTTTCGCGTTGGGAAGTCGCAAATGATCGGGTGTATCGTCTTCTAACGGACAAGCAGGTCAAACAACTGCCTCTTGCGCAGCTATTGCTCATGATGGAGCACGAACTTTCTTTATCGCGGCGCGATTATGTATTTGTGCCGGAGGGTGATGTGCGTTTTCATGTAATTGAAGGCCTTGTGATTCTTGATTATGCAAGTGGAGAGGATCAGGTTGAAGAAGAAAGCGCAGCAGAACAGACGCAGGCACAAGCAGAAGTGGAAGATGTGGCTATGGAGCCTGAAGAGATTCGCGCAACGGAGCTTGAACACGAACAAAAGAGTACAACAGCTATTATCCAAAGGGAAGAGGAGGTTGCCGCAACAATGGCAAACGATATGAAAACAGCAAGTGTATTTGAAGATGTACTGGTAAATGTACAGGATTCTACAGAGAAATTGGAGCAGCGTATTAAGGAAATGGAAGAGGAAGTGCTTGAGCATTTCAAAGGGAATAATATGTCTGCGATCTCTACACTTGTAGCGGAAAAAGAAAAGTGCGAAGGCATTGTTGCTGCACTTGAAAAAGTAATCGAAGCCGTAAATAAATAATGAAGAGAAGGATGGCCGTATAGATGGAAGCGATTGAAGGACTCGATGTATTGCATCGTCGCTTTGAACGTCTGCGGCAGGTTGTGGATCATAAGCGACTGCAAGTGCAGTGGATCGAAGAAGAAGTTCGCATGTGCTTTCAGGACAATGATGTAAGTGGCATTGCCGAACTGGCCCGGGAACGGGAGCATATGCTGAGATGGATTGCAATGATGGAAGGCTTTGTAATGAAGTGGGAACAGTACTGGCAGGAGTATGACAAAGTGTCAGGATGGTTCACTGCTGGGTTGCCGATACATGAATAAGAGGCTGGCAAGGCATTTTGCGCCTTGCCGCTTTCCTTATTCTCACTTCTATGATAATTTTTATATGTACTTCTAAAAAAAGAACTTGTGTTACCCTGTATTTATGTGATAATATAATTCTTGTCGCTGAATTAAGCAGCATTGTGTCCCAGTAGCTCAGCAGGATAGAGCATACGCCTTCTAAGCGTACGGTCGGGAGTTCGAATCTCTCCTGGGACGCCAGCGAGCCATTAGCTCAGTTGGTAGAGCACCTGACTTTTAATCAGGGTGTCACTGGTTCGAGTCCAGTATGGCTCACCATTTATAATGTTGTTCCATCTGAACGCTCACCGTAGTATGTGGAACTTCCGCTACAAGCGCTCACGTCCTGTGAGCAACACGGAAGCTTGCACATCCTGTGCATCGCGAGTCCAGTATGGCTCACCATAATGTATCCACAAAAGTGAAGCATATGCTTTGTAGTTTATGCCAAATACTTTTGCGGAGCGTAAAAAAGAACATCATCTTACATGCGGACGTGGCGGAATCGGCAGACGCGCTAGATTCAGGTTCTAGTGGTAGCAATACCATGGGGGTTCAAGTCCCTTCGTCCGCACCATTATGCTTTATTCCAGTGGAATAGTAAGATGTCATTTGCTTATTGTTAGATGAAAGTATGAATATGGGTATAATTTTATAACATAAGAAGTGTGGATGGTCGCTGTTCATCTTGTAGATGAATAGAGGAAAGTCCAGGCTCGCCCAGGCTGAGATGCCTGGAGTGTTTGTGCCTATCGCAAGGTAGGGCAGCCGGATTACCGGTTGACGGCGGTGAAATTGGCTACGTTCCATATGGAATATGCCGAAAATAGCCTGAAAGTGCCACAGTGACGAAGCTTTGTCGGAAACGGCAGAGGTGGAACGAGGTAAACCCCGCAAGCGAGCAACCCAAATTTTGGTAGGGGCATTGTCCAAAGGGAACTGAACCGGAGGATAAACAGGAGCAATCCTGTAGATAGATGACTGTCGCTTCCATGTACCAGGCTGGCTGCCGCGATGAGTACGGGAAGTACAAAACCTGGCTTACAGCACTTCTTATGGCCGATATATTGCTTTTATATAAAAACCGTTCCAACATGGGAACGGTTTTTTCTACATGGGGCGTAATGTATACAATAAGGAGGCCCAAGTATGGAATTTACGATCACGCCGGAGACCGTTCGCGCTTATAAAAAGTATGCCGATTTTCAGGATGGGGAGTGCTATCGTTTGTATGTACGGACGGCAGGGCCTGGAACAGGCGGCTTGTTTTATGCGGTTGAAAAAAGCTCGCCTGATGAAGCAGCAGAAGGGGATGCGATGTTTGAAGTGGAAGGTATTCGGTTTTTTATCCGGGCTAGTGATGCATGGTATTTCGATGGAGGAAGTATTACGTATAATAAATACTTAGGGGAATACGGCTTTGAATTTCATAATCCTGCGTTAGAATAAAGAGAGAGGTGCTTCATGAACCGAATGCTACAATTCGACGAATGGACTAAAGCCATCGAAAACGTATATGAGTCAATGGAAGAACAACCAAGATCAAGTGAGGCACGTGCCGCAGAGCTCTATACGCAGCTTACGCATTGGAGAGAGAGCATTGAAGAAGAGAAGCTCCGTCCATGGGAGGCGCTTCTCTATACATGTCTGGGTGTGCTCCGCTGGCATAACGATGATGCGCGTCGTGCCGGAGAATGGCTTGCGCATGCCCTTGCGTTGGATGACTCACAGCAAATTGCATGGGAATACAGTGAAAAGGTGGCTCTTGCTCAATTGGCTCATCTTTTTGATGGGGTTATGTTGCTTCCGCTTCGACAGGTGGACCCCACCGAATATAGAAAGGGCAAGACGATTGAACTGCAGCAGGAAGTGCAGCGTTTACTAGGCGATGTGTACGTGTTGGGCCAGCGCTACCTTATACAGGGTGAGCAGGCTGCAGCGAAAATAGACGGGCAGAAAGACGTATTCAGACAGGCGTCAGCCAATCTTGAAGCGCTGCCTACGCTTGGACGTGAACTTGAAGAGTGTGCTCTCATCTATAGTCGTTCGATCAATGGACTGTATGCTCCAGAAGAGTTCCTTGTAGAGCTGAATAGCGCCATTCAAGAGTTGGATAAGTATTTTGAACGCTGGAACCAGTTGTTTTCTCCATACCGCAGAGATACCGCTTCAGAGCTTTCCGCATTAGAGAAGCTGGATGCATTAATCGGTATGAGCGGGATTAAAAGACGCATATCGGATCTATATTATTTTCTTTTGTATTTGGCACGCAGAAATGAACAAGGATATACAATGCGTGATGATATCGGCCTGCACGCAATCCTAATGGGCAATCCAGGAACCGGCAAGACGACCATTGCTAGGCTTTTGGCAGAGATTTATCATGAATTAGGACTTCTTCCATCATCGTCCGTCATTGAGGTTGATCGTTCACAATTGGTTGGCTCCTATATCGGGCATACCGAACAGAAAGTGATGGATGCGGTAGAACGCGCAATAGGTGGCGTGCTGTTCATTGATGAAGCATATAGCCTAAAGCGGTCGGGCAGTGCTGAAAATGATTTTGGTCAAGTAGCGGTGGATACATTAGTTGCAGCTATAACAAACGGGGAGTACGCTGGGAAATTCGTTGTTGTGTTAGCGGGCTACCCGGAAGAGATGCGCAGTTTTCTGTTAGCAAATCCCGGACTTAGAAGCCGGTTTCCGGAAAGCGGGCATTTTGTATTGCCGGATTTTACTATGGAGGAACTTGTAGCCATTGGACGTTTAGTGGCCCGAGATAATGAGTTTATCTTAACGGAAGGTGCGATTGATGCGCTTTGGGAACGCGTCGAAATGGAGAAGGTTGATGCTACATTCGGCAACGCGCGGACGGTAAAAAACATCATTCTTGATGCTGTTACTGCCAAAGGGCAAAAGCTTGCTAAAACAAAACAGTTGCCACAAGATGAATATACGTTTTTATATGCGGAAGATTTCGTACGGTCTGTGCCACAGACAAAGTCCGCCCATAAGATGCTTCATTCCCTTATCGGTTTGCAGAACATCAAAGACGAAATCTCCACATTGTTCGCCTTCCTATCTATTCAGCAAAAGAGAAAGGAGCATGGACTTCCTAGTCTGCCGGTTGAGCTGCATGCGGTATTTTCCGGTAATCCAGGAACCGGTAAAACGACGGTGGCCCATATTTATGCAGCGATCTTAAAGGAAGTCGGAATATTGAAGCGAGGCCACCTGATTACAGTAGGTCGTGCTGACCTTGTAGCTGAATATGTGGGACAGACAGCGGCTAAGACAAAACGTAAAATTACAGAAGCGTTAGGCGGTGTCTTGTTCATTGATGAAGCGCACGCGCTGCTTCCTTCAGGTCCGAACGACTATAGTCTAGAAGCAATTGATACGCTTGTTGAAGAGGTAACCAAGCATAGGGAGAATCTCGCAATTATCTTAGCGGGCTATCCGGGGCTTATGGATGAGCTGATTGAGTCAAATCCGGGCTTGCGCTCAAGATTTACGAAATACCTTCATTTTCCTGATTATTCTGTAGAGGAGCTTGTCGAGGTAGCCAAAAAGTATGCCGAACATATGAAATATCAGCTATCCGCGAAGGCGGTAGAGAAGCTGCGTGAATCCTTTGCAAAACAAGGTGGGAGAAGGGACGGGAATGCGCGGCTTGCACGCTCTATCGTTGATGGAGCGGTACAGCAACAGGCAAAGCGGCTTATGGAGAGCGGGCAAGAGGCGTTTACAACAGATGAATTGATGCAGCTTGATGAAGGGGACATACATGCTGTATTGCATTCTAGGATGGAATCTGGAATGTAATGCGTCCGAGAACAAGGAGGGAGATGCCATGAGGATTCGACGAAATGGGTGGGTGCATCGGCTGCTTGCTGATTTGGCGGGCAAAGCACAGAAAGTAAAAGAAGAAAAAGACATGCTGCAAACGATTATCGACCACGCCTATGAAGGAGTTCTTATTGTCGATCCGAACGGGTATATCCTGATGGCAAATGAGATTTATGCCGATTTCTTAGGCAAGAAATTAAGCGAGTTGGTTGGTAAACATGTTACGGACGTGATTGAAAACACGCGAATGCATATTGTAGGACAGACCGGAAAGCCAGAAATTGCCCAGATGCAAAAGATTAACGGGCGGGAAATGATTGCAAGCCGTATCCCTGTCTTTAATCAAGGAGAGGTTGCGGCGGTTGTCGGAACGGTCATGTTTCAGCAGGTCGATGATTTGTTTGCCCTGTCCACGAAATTGGAAAACCTACGCAAAGAGCTTAATTATTATAAAGATGAATTGGACAAGCGGCTGCAAGCCAAATACTCTTTTGATACAATTCTTGGAAGAAGTGAGGAATTAGAGAAGGTAAAGCTTCTTGGACAAAAGGTAGCCAAAAGCGATACGACGATTCTTCTCAAAGGCGAGAGCGGTACAGGGAAAGAGCTGTTTGCCCATGCGATTCATCGTGAAAGCTACCGTGGAGCCGGTCCGCTGATCAAGGTGAACTGTGCCGCCATTCCGGATACACTTCTAGAATCGGAGCTGTTTGGTTATAAAGAGGGTTCATTTACAGGCGCCAAAAAATCTGGAAAAAAAGGAAAATTCGCGCTGGCAAAGGGAGGCACGATTTTTCTTGACGAGATTAGCGAGATGCCGCTCATGATGCAGGCCAAGCTTCTGCGGGTATTGCAGGAAAAGGAAATCGAACCGATTGGAGCCGACCGGCCGGAGTCTGTGGATGTGCGAATCATTGCAGCAACCAACAAGGATTTGCTTTCATTGGTAGAACAAGGGAGGTTTCGGCACGATCTGTATTACCGTTTGAATGTGGTGATGCTAGATATTCCTTCACTGTGTGAAAGAAAAAGCGACATTCCCTTTTTGATTGATCACTTTCTTAGGCATCTTGCCAAGGAAACGGGAATTCCAGTGAAAGGGATTGAACCGGAAGCGCTTGAAGCAATGCTCGCCTACTCGTGGCCAGGTAATATTCGAGAGCTGCGCAACGTATTGGAGCGGGCTTTGTACATAAAGAATGGAGCGGCAATTACAAAGCAGGATTTGCCGGCTAATCTGATAGAACAAGCGCCTGCTAAGCTAATGGATGGGGAAATCTGTACGTTAAAGCAAACGATAGAACGGGCAGAAGCGATGGCTATTCGCCAGGCCATTAGAGAAGCTGATGGCGATAAGCTAGTGGCAGCAAAGCGATTGGGTATTAGCAAGTCAAGTTTATATGCTAAGTTGGCGCGATATGAAATGACTGAGTAACCATATCGCAGCAGTAAAAAACAGGACGGAGGGATGGCCTTTCGTCCTGTTTTTTGGAATGAGATTCCGGATTCGTGGAAAAAAAGCTCATTTTTTTTTCTGGCGGAACGAGTTTTTATGCTAAAGAAAGAGAAAGTACAAGGTGCAAAAAAAATCTTCTCTTGATATGTAAAGGTTTTGTCAAAAACGAATGGGGAATTGGCATGGATGTTGCTTTTAGATTAGGAGTAGCGAAAGCATGATAGAGGAAAGGGAGGCGCGAATTTGAAAGCGGTTTATTTTTTTGCAAGTAGAAAAAAGGGGGAACAAACTAGATGGAAATTATCGTAATTCTATTAGCATTATTCTTCCTGATGTTTGTTGCATACCGCGGATTTAGTGTGATTTTATTTGCGCCGATTGCAGCGCTGTTTGCGGTATTGTTGACAGACCCGGGATATGTATTGCCGTTTTTTTCCGGTGTCTTCATGGACAAAATGGTCGGCTTTATTAAAAATTATTTTCCTGTCTTCTTATTAGGTGCGATTTTTGGTAAGGTGATTGAGATGTCAGGCTTTGCCAAAGCCATTACAGGTGCTGTCATCAAATTGATTGGTCCAAGCCGTGCGATGCTTGCTATTGTATTGGTTGGAGCGATTCTAACATATGGCGGGGTTTCACTGTTTGTTGTGGCATTTGCGGTATATCCGTTCGCAGCAGAGTTATTTAAAGCAGCCGATATTCCAAAACGCCTTATCCCAGGTACAATTGCGCTTGGTGCCTTTACATTTACGATGGATGCATTTCCAGGGACGCCGCAGATTCAGAATATTATTCCGACAACATTTTTTAAAACAGATACATGGGCTGCTCCGTGGCTGGGTTTTATTGGTGGACTTTTTGTCTTTATTATTGGTATGATTTACTTAGAATGGAGAAGAAGGAAGGCGAAGATAGCAGGCGAGGGATATGGTACCGGACACAAAAACGAACCGGAATCGCTTGCTGATGAGAAGCTGCCCCATCCTTTCATTGCTATTCTCCCGCTTATTGTTGTAGGGGTATTCAACAAAGTGTTCACGAATCTAATCCCTCAATTTTATGGTAAGAAATTTGATTTTGAAGCAATTAATATTCAAAAGGTAAGTGCGGTTGATATTACGAAAGAAACCGCGATCTGGGCTGTGGAAGGCGCTTTGGTTTTAGGGATTTTGACGGTTCTTTTATTCTCCTTTAACCGGATCAAAGAGAATTTCAATGCAGGAATTAATGTATCGATCGGCGGCGCGATGCTGGCGACACTGAATACGGCATCTGAGTACGGATTCGGAGGCATTATTTCTTTGCTACCAGGATTTAAAGCTGTGAACAGTGCAATGTCAAATACGTTTACCGATCCATTGGTGAATGAAGCGGTAACAACGACTACACTCGCCGGTATTACAGGTTCGGCATCTGGTGGTATGAGTATTGCTCTGGCTGCAATGGGTGAGACGTATCTTGAGCAGGCACAGAAGCTAGGTATCAGCCCCGAAGTGCTGCACCGCGTAGCTTCAATGGCATCCGGCGGTATGGATACGCTTCCACATAATGGAGCGGTGATTACGCTGCTTGCGGTAACGGGCTTAACACATAAGCAATCGTATATTGATATTTTTGCGATGACACTGATCAAAACCGCAGCAGTCTTCTTCATTATTGTGCTTTACTATATGTTTGGCATTGTTTAAATTTTCGCTTGCTTGCAAGCGATTGCAATATTTTATACTGCAGCATATTTATAAATTCAGTGAGGAGTGAGTCGAGTGAGTGTGTTTACATCCATTGATGAAGCTTTAAATGGGATTCAAGATGGAGCCACCATTATGGTGGGAGGCTTCGGTTTAGTGGGGATTCCAGAAAAACTGATTTTGGGATTACGTGATCGGGGAGTTAAGGACCTAACGATTATTTCGAATAACTGCGGGGTAGATGATTGGGGACTTGGCCTGCTGCTGCAAAATAAACAAATCAAGAAAATGATTTCTTCTTATGTAGGTGAAAATAAAGAGTTCGAGCGTCAATATTTATCCGGCGAACTGGAAGTTGAACTTGTACCGCAGGGTACATTGGCTGAGCGTATCCGTGCCGGCGGCGCTGGCATCCCGGCTTTCTACACGCCAGCCGGAGTTGGCACTCCGCTTGCGGAAGGGCGTGAAGTACGCACATTCAACGGCAAGGATTATTTGCTGGAAATGGGATTGGTCGCTGATTTTTCTCTGGTTAAAGCCTGGAAGGGCGATACGATGGGGAATCTGATTTACAATAAAACGTCACGCAACTTCAACCCGATGATGGCAGCAGCCGGAAAAGTTACGATTGCTGAAGTGGAAGAACTTGTTGAACCGGGTGCGTTGAATCCAGATGATATCCATACGCCGAGTGTGTATGTACAGCGCATTATCGAGTGCACGAATTATGAGAAGCGGATCGAACGTAGAACGGTGCAAGTACAAGCATAACAGGAGGGATTATCATGGCTTTATCAAGAGAGCAAATCGCGATGAGAGCAGCAAAGGAAGTAGAGGATGGTTTCTATGTGAATCTTGGCATTGGCATTCCGACACTTGTAGCTAACTACATCCCAGATGATAAGCATGTCGTGCTGCAATCGGAGAACGGTCTGCTTGGTATTGGACCGTATCCAACAGAGGATAATGTGGATCCGGAATTAATCAATGCCGGAAAAGAGACGATAACAATGATTCCGGGATCAAGTATTTTCGATAGCGCAGAGTCATTTGGAATGATCCGTGGCGGACATATTGACCTGGCTATTCTCGGCGGCATGGAAGTGTCGAAGGATGGAGATCTCGCTAACTGGATGATACCAGGCAAGATGGTCAAAGGCATGGGTGGTGCGATGGATTTGGTGCATGGCGCCAAGCGTATCATCGTAATTATGGAGCATGTGAACAAGCATGGCCAACCAAAAATTCTGAATGAATGTACACTGCCTCTGACAGGCAAGGGAGTTGTGAATCGCATCATTACTGACCGTGCCGTAATTGATGTGACACCGAACGGTTTGGAGTTGTTAGAGGTTGCACCAGGCTTTACGGTTCAAGACATTAAGGACTGCACAGAGCCAGAATTGATCATCTCTCCGAAGTTGGCAGGTCAAGCATAAAGAGAAGCAGAAAGGGATATAGCGATTTATGACGAAATTAGTGCAGAATAAAGTCGCATTTATTACAGGAGCGGCAAGCGGTATTGGCCTTGAAATCGCCAAGGCATTCGCTGAAGAAGGCGCAAAAATTGCGATTAGCGATCTAAATGGGGAAGCGGCGCAGGCGGCGGCCGTTGAGATTACGGCTCAAGGATATACAGCTATTGGCATGGCATGTAATGTAGCGGATGAAGCACAATTGAAGAACGCATTGGAAGAGACGATAGCCGCATTTGGACGCTTGGATGTGTTGATTAATAATGCTGGGCTTCAATATGTTGCACCGCTTGAGGAATTTCCAACGGAGAAGTTTGAGCTTTTGGTCAAGGTTATGCTGATTGCTCCGTTTATGGCGATTAAGCATGCGCTGCCGATAATGAAGGAGCAAGGATTTGGCCGCATTATCAATATGGCCTCTATCAATGGTTTGATTGGATTTGCAGGAAAGGCGGCGTATAATAGCGCGAAGCATGGGGTAATTGGTTTGACGAAGGTAGCAGCTCTAGAAGCCGCTCCGCATGGTGTAACGGTTAATGCGATCTGCCCAGGCTATGTGGATACGCCGCTTGTACGCAATCAGTTATCAGATCTTGCAAAAACGCGCAATGTACCTTTGGAAAAAGTGCTAGAGGAAGTAATATATCCGCTGGTACCGCAGCGCAAGCTATTATCAGTAAAAGATATAGCAGACTATGCCTTATTTATTGCTAGTGATAAGGCAAGTGGGGTTACCGGACAGGCCATTGTGATTGATGGCGGATATACCGCACAATAGAACAAGAAAAGAACCGCCCTGAATGTTCGGGCGGTTCTTTTCTTGTTCTATTGCTTATTCGGGTGCCGACTCTTTTCCAAAAAAGAGTACGGTGACTACGGCGAACATTGTCATGAGGAAAAACATTGTAAAAATATAGGGAAAACCAATACTCATGCCGATCAGCAGGCCGACAAGATAAGGGGCGATGATTCCGGCGATGCGGCCAAATCCTGCTGCCCATCCTGTACCGGTTGCACGGAAGGCTGTTGGATATTGTTCCGCCGTATAAGCATACGTAGCACCCCAGGCTCCGAGATTGAAGAAGGACAGGCAAATACCTGAAACAAGAAGCGTCCAGATATTCGGTGAGAGACCGAAAGCGAGAGAGGCGATAGCGGATAGCGCCATGAATACAACAAGCGTAGGCTTTTTCCCCCACTTGCCAACAAAATAAGCTGCGGTGAAATAGCCAGGGATTTGCACAAGTGTCATAAGCAGAACATACTCAAAACTTTTGATTAATGTAAACCCTTTCATGATCATGATAGAGGGCATCCACAGCAGCATACCGTAATAAGAGAAGACGGATGCAAACCATAAGATCCATAATACGAGTGTTGTACGTCGATAAGACGCGGACCAGAGCAGTTTGATTTTCTCGCCGATTTTTTGCGTATCCGATTGTCTTGTGAAGGCAGGTGTCTCGGGCAGTGCACGCCGCAAATACAACGCGTATAACGCAGGCAGTGCTCCTACGAATAAACCGACACGCCAGCCGTATTCTGGAATGATGAAGTATGAGATAACAGCGGCAACCAATGCTCCTCCCGCCCAGAAGCTCTGCAGCCAGACAACCCATTTTGCCCGTTCTCGTTGAGGAGATGATTCTAGCACGTACGTAGTGACGACCGGCAGCTCCCCTCCAAGTCCGAATCCGACAATAAAGCGCAGAACCATGAAGATCATCAGCGTACCGGCAAGTGCATTCAATCCCGTTGCGATACTATAGATTAGCAGGGTAACGATAAAGAGCTGCTTTCGACCGTACCGATCCGCCCACATTCCCGCAAGTGCCGCACCGAGCGCCATTCCGATGAAGTTGACCGTACCGATCAGTCCCATTTCTGCAGGCGTCAATCCCCATTCTACCTTTAGAGCGGCGATGACGAACGCAAGAATACCGACGTCCATAGAATCGAACAGCAAGCCGATTCCCGAGACACCGAGAAGCTTGAGCGCCTGTTGTTCTTTCTTTTCCGTATTCATCATGTTCACCCTTTCTTTATCATATAGAGTATGGATGCTACATTGTATTCCGGGAAAAGCGAATTGCTTATCGTGATATACATGCGGACGCGCGTTTATTTTTTCTAAAAAAGGGTAAATAGATAATGTAGAGAAAGAGTGTAACAAGGAGAGAAAAGAAAATGGAGAAATACGTAGAAGAACTGCTGCACCTAGGCATATACAAAATAGGCGAACGCCAATTATATGAGTGTTCAGAAGAAGAAATCAGACAGGCGCTTATCATGGCGCAAGTGCGAAAAGAAGCGACACAGTTGCTTTTATGAAAATGTGAATACAACCTATTCATCCCCTGCTCCTTTTACCATTAGGTAGAGCAGGGGATTTTAAATTTTGTCAGGTATGGTACACTGATAAGAAAAGATAGTCGGTGAGGTGGCACCATGAGGGAAGAGTGGGCCGGGCAGCATGTTGCGCTGATGATCGAATCGATCGCCGATGCGTTTTTTGCTGTAGATAAACAGTGGCGATTTACATATCTTAACCAGGAAGCTGAGAGAATTCTCATAAAAAAAAGAGAAGAGCTGATAGGGAAAAATATGTGGAATGAATTTCCGATTGAGATGGTATCTATATTTCAATCAGAATACTTCAAAGCGGTAGCTGAACAGCATCCGGTAAAGTTCGAAGGCTACTTTAGCACATACAAAAAATGGTTTGAGGTACGTGCAACCCCATTTGCTGAAGGTCTATGTATATATTTGCACGATATTACGGAACGGAAGAAATCAGATGAGAGATTGTTACGGGCTTTAGAGACGAACGATCATCTTGCCGCAGCCATCGCTAATACCGTCATGGGCGTAACGATTTCTGATCCAAGACTGCCTGATAATCCGCTCATATTTGCGAATAAAGGGTTCGAGAAATTGACTGGCTATCAGATTCAAGAAGTTCTGGGCGTTAATTGTCGTTTCTTACAGGGAAATGAAACCGACCGAGAAGCCGTTGATCAGATCAAAATAGCTATTCGGGAGCGTGTACCGATTACCATAGAATTGTTGAACTATCGCAAGGATGGGCGCAGTTTTTGGAATGAGTTAACGATTAGTCCCGTCTTCGATGAGTCAGGCGATTTACTATACTTTGTAGGTCTTCAAGCTGATGTCACGCGCCGTAAGAAAGCGGAGCAGGTGCTGCAGTCAGAGCTTGAGTTAGCCAAGTTGGTTCAGGAGAGCGTGTTAAGTCCCCCATTATATGAGAAGCGTCTAGAGATGGAGGCGGCTTATATTCCATCCGAACAGTTAGCCGGGGATATGTACTGTTGGTATCGGATTGATGAACACCGTTATGGTATTATGCTGCTTGATGTGGTAGGCCACGGTATTAGTGCTTCGTTGATCAGCATGTCTGTTCGTTCACTGCTGCAGGGACTGATCACCCGCTTAACAGATCCGATCAAGGTTATAAAAGAATTGAATCGTCATATGAACAACTTGTATGCTGGACACCAGCGTTTACAGGCATATTATTTTACGTGTATTTACATTGTTGTTGACACGCAGAAGAGGATCATAGAGTATGTTAATGCCGGTCATCCTCCAGCAATTATATGTACAGCCGAAGGGGAGACCGCACGACTTGATCGGGGAAGTCTTCCGGTTGGAATTGTACCTGATCTTCAAGTTGACAAAGGAATAATCTCATATACCACATCCGCTCGTATTGTGCTATATACAGACGGATTAATCGAAAGCACAGATTATGCAGCCTTTGATATTGTTGAGCAATTGCAGACATTTTTTCTTGAACGTGTTCATATACCAACAGCAGACATCACAAGGGAGGCATTAACCGTTTTTGTAAAGGAAGAGAAGAGAGACGATGTATGCCTTTTGGTCCTTACAGCGCAATAAAACCAGGCAGGAGCATCTCCTGCCTGGTTTTATTATGCGATTTCTACAAGTGTATCAAGTTTACAAATCTGTAGGATATTTTTTACGGGAAGAGAGCTGTTAATCATTCGGATTTGATAGTGAGAGATCAGCGGATGAATCCAACTGATCAGAAATCCTACACCAGTACTATCGATAAACCGTACGTGAGCAAGATCAATCACAAGCTGGTTTGGCTGTTCGGGTAAGACAAATTCCCGAACTTTTGTCTCTATTTGTCTTACCGTTTCAAAATTGATATCTTCATGAAACGTACATACGATTTGTTTATTTTGCACATCACAAGTAATCATTGGATTCTCCCCTTTTTCGATTTCAAAACGTTAGCTAATGACGATCAAATGTTATATGCGCCGTTTTGCCATCTTCTTTATACGTAAAAGATTTGCTTATACTCTTGATAATGTATAAGCCGCGCCCCCGTACTTGGTCGGGAGAAGGCAGAGCAGATGCAAGATATTTTTGCCAATCGAAGGTTGCGCCTTGGTTTGTAATTTCTAGCACGATCTCATCCTCTGTCCACATAACAGTAACTTGTGTATGGCATGTAGAAGCAGCACACGGATTGTGATCTGCGATATTAGCAAGAATCTCCCATATACAGAGATGGAAGGAATAGTGCAGCATACAGCCTTCTGATAAGGAGATATACTCTTGAACATCGTGTAAAATTAGCTCTGCGTATTCTTTAACGCGCTCTCTTGTTACGGTATCAAACTCATAGCTTAGCATGCTGAGCCTGTTCCACTAATCGTTTTAAGTAAGGATGCTTGTATTCATCTTGATGCTCAAGCCGATAGAGCTGACTCCAGAGAGAATTATACGTAGATCTTACTGCGGACGGAACAATATCTCCAAAAAAGTATTGAAGGTGGAGCAGGCGCCATTTCACGTAATTCCTGTGTTCATTTGTGTTGTCTGTCTGGCCGATATCAATGCGGATAATTTGTTCATTCGCTTCATGGAGCAGCGTATCCACCATTTCTTCGAGCGATGAAAAATCCCGTTTTTCAAAAGAAAATTTGTTTGTAGTCATCTCGTGTCCCACCTATGCCCCGTATTTCTTTATCTATGCGAGCGTTACTTTTTAATATTGAATTTGTCATTTAGTTGGTTGCTTAGCATGCTTAACTCTTCCGCCATCTGGGCAACCTGCTCTGATGCAGTAGAAATCTCGGTGAATGTCTGCTGGAAATCGAGAATATAGCTGCTAACGTTTGTGATTTTGTCGCTGTTGGCACGCACCTGGATAGAAGAAGTGTCCATAATATTCATAATAGCTGTATTGATGTCTCGGAAACGGCTGGTTTGTTTAGCAATTTGCTCGAATGAATCTTCAAATGAGCTAACATTGTTTTGTACCATGGAGATTTGCTCATGAATATGCTCAAGCGCTGCTTGCGTCTGCATGGCCAAGTTGCGTACTTCCTTTGCTACCACAGTAAAACCTCGTCCGTGCTCTCCTGCCCGCGCGGCCTCAATGCTGGCATTGAGGGACAAGACATTTGTTTTATTGGAGATCGCATGGATGACTTGCACAATTTCCCCGATTTTATTTGCACTTTCGATCAATTCCTTGGACTTGTCACGTGTCTCATCCATAATCGCTACGATACGGTCGATTTCGTTGAGTGCAGAAGCAATTTCGCTTTTGCCTTCCTCTACATCGTTTACCATTTGCTTTGAGCTCTCTTGGATATCGCGGGTGCCGTCAAGCATCTGAACGACGTGTGATTCTTTCTCGCCAATCGAAGCGCTCGTTTCTTCAGCAGTAGCTACAAGCATGGCGGATGATTCATTGAGTCGGTGCTGGATGCGTTCGATTTCATTGAGTCGCATCATAGATGACGTATAGGAATCAATATAGGTAGCGATGGCGATTTGCATGTCAAAGGAGCAAAGTCGCTGGAACGAAGAAAAGGCATCACGTGCTTCGATATCGGATTTCATCTCCCGAAGCAGCACTGCCAGTACTTCATTTTGAATGAGTGTATATGCCCCGATGTACCATTCTGGAAAGAGGTTGATACGGTTATGGACGCTGCCGATAATCTTCCGGCGCACAATATAATCCTGTCCGATCTCTCCAGACACCATATCCATTAGATAACTTTCAAGCGTCTGCCGTAGTTTGTCTACGGAACTGTGGTTATTGATAATAGACATAAGGGCTGGGACTTGCGCCAATTGACCGTAGAAGGCATGCACAATATCAGCCACGTATTTTTCAAAAATCGGACGAATGGAAACAAGCTGCTGGAGGTCTTGTTCGGTTAGGCCGACGAACTTTGCTTTGGATGCTTCTGTGCTGTTCATTATCTCTTGGTAATATTGGGATACCTTTGTTGATACAGCCTTGGGTTTTGCGTCTTGTTGTTGAGTCGGCTCTGCTTTTTTTGTTCCTTTAAATAAGCCTAATGCTCCTCTTTCATTACCGAGCAGATGTTTAAATGGGCATCCCGTCATTGATCTTTCTCCTTTGCATGTAATATGTAAAATCCAGCTGTAGATGAATGAATAGTTTGGTATAAGATTCTAGAATTATTGTGATTATATCATGATAATCGGCTAAAGACTCATACTTTTATACTAAAAATGCATACATAATCTTTACAAATTTTTATTTGAGAAGGACTGTAGTAGCGGTTTGTTTTAAAAGACAGCAGAAAGGGGTAGAGATATATTGTCATCACCAAACAACACTAACTACCACACTATGAAAAACAGAAGGAGGACATAAAAAATGAATGAAGATAAAAAAATTATTGGTGTATTTCATGATCATGATGAAGCCGTACGAGCTATTGAGACGCTCAAAGAGAGAGGATACCGCTCCGAGGACATCTCTGTTATCGCTAAAGATAGAGACCGTATAGATACGATTGAAGAAGAGACGGATACGAAAGTAGAGGAAGGATTGGCTGCCGGGGCTACCACAGGTGGCGTACTTGGCGGATTGACGGGCTTGCTGGTTGGCGTTGGAGCTCTGGCTATTCCTGGAATCGGGCCTATTGTAGCGGCAGGGCCGATTGCGGCAACAATTGGCGGTGCAGTTGTAGGAGCAGGCGCCGGCGGCTTGGTGGGTGCATTGGTTGGTATGGGCATTCCGGAAGATGAGGCCAAACAGTATGAAGAATACCTAAACAAAGGTGAGATTCTCGTGCTTGTCGATGCCGATGCTGAGCGTGAACATCACGTATACGAGACATTCCGCACGAACAATGCATTGAACTCTCATATGTATGACCCGTATTTGAACAATACTTCGGTACAATCACGTAAGGATGATCCTCTTCTTTAATATAGTATAGACAAAGCGTACAAGCTCTCCGTTGTGGAGAGCTTTTTGTTTTGCTTGCATTCGTACTGGGTAAATAGAACTAGGATAGAAAAAAGTACATGGAGGAAAAAGAAATGGCAGAAAAATTGGTTGGTGTATTCAAAACGGAAGCAGCTGCAATTGCAGCACTGCGTGCCTTGCAACAGCTCGGTTATAAAGCAGATGATATTTCACTCATTTCAAAAGACAAAAATGAACAGGCACAAATCAAAACACAGAATAAAAACAATATGGAGCGCGGTCTTATGCTTGGCTCCGTGTCAGGGGGGGTGTTCGGTGGTGTGGCTGGATTGGTAGCGGGACTTGGTGCGCTAGCGATTCCAGGTATTGGACCTGTAATTGCAGCAGGTCCACTCGTAGGATTATTTACAGGGGCTGTAACAGGATATCTGGGTGGCAGTATTGTCGGTGCTTTAATTGGGCTTGGGATACCTGAAGAGAAGGCGAAGGAGTACGATACGCACTTAAAGAACGGGAATATTCTTGTGATTGTCGATGAGGATGCAGGCAACAGTGCGCAGGTGCGTGAAGCGTTTCGTACGTATGGCAGCATAAATGAAGAACCGCTGGTTGAATAGAGAAGGAGCGCATCGCGCTCCTTTGCTATTTGACGAGAAGAGAGAAGCCAAACATCGTCATGATTGGAATGGTTGTCATGGATATGAGGGTAGAGAATACGGTCATTGTTGCTCCGTATTCTTCATCACGCGAGTACTTAGCGAACAAAATAGATGCCAGGGTGAGAGTAGGCATCGTAGATTGCACGATGATAATCTGCGCAACCTCTAACGGCAGGGACAGAAGATGAAGCAGCGATGCTGTAGCTACCGGGAAAACCAGCAATTTCATAATCAGTGGCATGCTAAGCTGGTGCAGTGTAGATGTCCGTTTCTTTTTAAGCATGGACGGAATCAACATACCAAGATAGAGCATGGCCAACGGCGAAGCAAGGTTGGCTAGTGCTGTCGTCAAATTCGCTACGCCAGCAGGCGGAGTGATATGTAGCACAGCTGCGAGCATGCCAACAATAATAGCAGCCATTGGAATATTCATCAGCCCTCGTAAGGAGCGAAATGTAAAACCATTCTCTCCTTGCAACATAATGACACCAAGCGTAAAGATCGTAACATCAAGCCCGGCGTCAAAAATAGCCGCTAGTAGTGCACCTTCGGGACCGAAGAGAGCGGCGCACAATGGAATGCCGATAAAGCCCGTATTGCCAAGTCCGGAGAGAAGCGCCATCTCCTTCGCTTTGTCAGGCGAAATACGCATTGCGCGAGCTGCCAGCCAGCCGAGGAGGACACCAAGACAATTGATAATAATTGAACAAAGAAAGATGAGCAATACCAGGGTAAGAAAGCTTGCATCAATCTCGGTGTGAAAAACTCCATTCAAAACAATACAAGGCATGGCAACATTAATAATAATCGTAATAAGCAGCTGCCGTCTCTCCGGCGTAAATGGAATCGTACGCGCCAGCAGACTGCCGATAAGAATCATGGCCGCCATCGTTAGAATGGACGACACTACAGTTCCGACTTCCAACTTCTCTCCTCTCTTTCTCTTAAGTTATCTATATAGCTTCATCATAATGAATGCGGCCCGCTCTAGCAATAAGAAACAGGCCGCTTTTGTTTTGCAATGTATATTTTATACACTTTTCATACGTTCGTATAGGCCGTTGTAGAAGCGGGCTTCAGAACGCGTAATATAGGCGCCTGCACGATACATATGCTCTAAATCCTGTGATGAAGTGAAACGAGTCAGCACATTTTTGCATAGTTCATAGTGCCGTGGCTCATGATGGTCTGCATGTACAGTCCAAAACGTCGTATTTAACTTTTGGGACTGATTATAATTGGGATGCTCTAACCCTTGACCAATTAAGCCCATTACTTTCCCGGCAAAAAGTTCCGAGCCGAAACCGATAGAGGCCATCGCCTCAAGCGATGTGGCATTGCGTAGAAAAGAAATAAACGTATCTACAGCCTCTTTTGCCGCGGGAGCTACCGGATAATCCGGCACATACTTATCATTTGTTGGCACGTCAGGTGCCGCTGTAATCATAAACGAGTGATACAGGCGGGAATGATAGCTTTGCGGATTGCCGCGTCCTCCTTCGTCCCATAGATTATCAACCAGCGGAACCCACCAGTCATCTTCAGGTTCAACTGCAGCGACAGCCGCACCGAGCACACGCGGGAAGTTACGGCTGTAATAACTGTATTGCAGTGCGAATTCTTTTACCTGTGCAGGTGTCCATGCGCCAGCCAGCAGAGACTGCATGAATTCGCTTTGAACGATTTCCGTCTCTACGATATCCCAGATTTTTGCTTCAATTTGTTCATAGCTTGTTATTGCCATGTAGCATACCTCCTTTGCATTCCGTTCTCCTAGTTCGTGCAAACCTTTCTATTATACGCATGACTATCAAAAGAAAGTCAATACCGAACTGTCTACCGTAGCATAAAAATATTATAACGTTTAACAAGATAGGAAAAAGGGGAACAAAGAGGAAAGACGTTGTTTTACCTTTAAAGAAAGTGGGCTGAATGCTGTGCTAGAAGCGTTTGTTCAACCGATAACGGCCCTGATCTCTGCGATGATTACGACGCCTTTCTCCATACTGGCTGATGCCTTTGCCTCGCACCCTAAGCGGATTGAGACGGGGACGCAAAAGCATTATTATCGAAGCAATTTCTCATTCAAAACATATGTGCCAAGCGGATATCATAAAGCGGACTCGCTTCCGCTCGTAGTTATGCTGCATGGATGCACACAGGATATGGATGATTTCTCGGCAGGTACGGAGATGGATGAGTTGGCGGAGAAGCATAATTTTATCGTACTCTACCCTGAGATGAATATACTTGCTAATCCGAAGCGCTGCTGGAATTGGTTTTATGATTATAACCAGCACCGTGGAGTTGGTGAGCCTGCCGTAATTAAAGGCATGGTTGATTTCGTAAAACACCGCTATCGTGTGATTGAAGATCAGATATATATTGCGGGTCTTTCGGCGGGTGGGTCCATGAGCGTCATTTTGGCGGTAACATATCCTGATGTCTTCTCTGCTGTCGGTGTGGTAGCAGGTGTCGGATATGGGGCGGCTACGGATATAAGAGAAGGGCTTTCTGTTATGAAGAAGGGTAAGGATGATATAGAGTCCCGCGCTAAAAAGGCGTATATAGAAATGGGGAAGTATAGAAGGCGGGTACCGCTCCTTATCATTCATGGTGAAGCGGACCGGATAGTAAATCCGGTAAACGCCAATCAATTAGCTGAACAATGGCTAATTCTTGCGAATGCAGCACTTTCCGAAGAAGACGAAGATGGGAAACAAGAAAAATCGGTCCATACCACTACAGGCGAGACGGGCGGAAGAAAGTATACGAAATCAATTTATTATGATGATCACGGTGTACCTGTAGTGGAGAAGTGGCTCGTGTCTGGACTCGGGCATGCTTGGCCGGGAGGAAGCGCTAACGGTACACATACAGATGCGCGCGGCCCAAAGGCATCTAAGTTATTATGGGATTTTTTTGCAAGCAGCAGATCATGTTAGCGACAGATGCGCGCATGCGTTATAAATCCATGACAGACGGGGATGTTACGTCCCCCTTTGTCTTTTTACATATTATAATGGAAGAATAAACCGGAGAAGAAGTAGAGCAGACAGGGAGGAGGTGGCTGCTATGTATATTTGCTTTGATGTAGGAGGAACAAATATCAAGGCCGGACTTGTGGATGAATCAGGCATTGTTAGGGTAAAGCGAAGCGTAGCAACACAAAGCGATCCAGAGCGAGCATTCCAGCAATTCCGTGAACTGCGTGAGGTGCTTTGTGATGAGAGCGGTATCCCACCTGTGAAGATCCGGGCGGCAGGCATAGGGGTACCTGGGTTTGTTGAGATGGAAACCGGATGGGTGATCCGTGCCGTCAATCTCGGTTGGAGGAATGTTGCCGTAACGGAGCGAGCATCGTCCGTGCTTGGGGTACCGGTATTTGTAACTAATGATGCCAAAGCTGCAGCGCTTGGAGAGATGTGGAAGGGTGCTGGTAGAGGGATGGATAATCTGCTATGTCTAACCATTGGAACCGGCATAGGTGGGGGCGTTATCGCTAACGGACAGATTATTAATGGAATGCATGGATTAGCTGGAGAGATTGGTCATTTTCGTGTAAAAATAGATGGTGGACGTATGTGCAATTGTGGAAGAACAGGGTGCCTAGAGACAGAAGCGTCTGCCACTGCCATTGCGTATTATGGTGCGCAGGCGGCAGAGCAGCATCCCAAGAGTCTATTAGCTAAGCGTATGAATGAGGCTGGGAGGGTAAGCAGCAGGGACGTAGCGGAAGCGGCACAGAATGGGGATGCGGCCGCACGTAACGTATTGAAGAATGCGGCGTTTTATCTTGGCTATGCATTGGCAAGCATTTATACGGTGACGGCTCCTTCACGGATTGTGATTGGAGGAGGCGGATCTGCAGCAGGTGCTGCGCTGTTTGAGCCGATGATCCGCTATTTTTATGAATATATGCTGCCTGATGTAGAAGAGAAACATATCATTGTCCCGGCAGCGTTGGGAAATGACGCAGGAATCGTAGGTTTAGCAAAGCTGGCTGATATGAATTTTTCACCTTCGTCGGTATAGAAACAGGAGAGGATGATGAGAATGCAAAAAATCGCGGTTCTAACAAGTGGTGGAGATGCTCCAGGTATGAATGCGGCGGTGCGTGCAGTTGTACGGCGTGGAATTTCGCACGGTATGGAAGTGTACGGTATCTACCATGGATATGAAGGGCTGATGCTAGGTCAGATCGAGAGAATGAATGTTGGAAGTGTAGGGGATATCATTCAGCGTGGTGGTACAATTCTGCACAGTAGCCGAAGCGAGGAATTCAAAACAGATGCCGGCCAGAAGAAAGGGATTGAAAACCTGCGCGCTAAGGGAATTGAAGGATTGGTGGTCATTGGTGGAGACGGGTCCTTCAGGGGGGCGCAAAGGCTTTCGGATAAGGGGTTTTCCACTATTGGTATTCCTGGAACTATTGATAATGATATTGCAGGTACAGAAATGACGTTAGGATTTGACACGGCGGTGAATACGGTCCTTGAAGCCATTGATAAGATACGCGATACGGCCACTTCACATGAGCGAATTTTTGTTGTAGAAGTCATGGGACGACACCGGGGGGATATTGCCCTGTGGGCAGGATTAAGCGGTGGAGCGGAGTCGATCCTCATTCCTGAGATGGAATTTGAAATAACAGATGTCACGAATCGACTGTTAGAAGGGAACAAGCGGGGGAAGAAGCACAGCATCATTATAGTAGCCGAAGGTGTGTGTCCGGCTTCAGAGATTGCACGGCAAATAAAAGAAGAAGCAGGCTTAGATACAAGAGTAACCGTGCTCGGACATGTACAGCGCGGCGGCTCTCCGACCGCTTTTGATCGGATGCTGGGCAGTCGGCTGGGCGCCAAGGCGGTTGATTTGCTGCGTGAAGGAGAGAGCGGAAAGATGGTAGGTATTCGACAAAATCGAATTACTTCTGTTGACTTTGCCGATGTGTTCAGCGGCGAACATAGCATTGATATGGATATATACGAATTGGGAAAAACGCTGTCCATCTAAGGAATCGTACAGCGCACAAAAAAGAGCCGCCCTATTTTTGGGTGGCCCTTTCTCTTTTTATTCTTCATCTTCAGCTCGTTTAAGCTTTACGTTTGAGTGTTTATCTGCTGCTTGTTCGGCATGCTCTTTTGTCTCCTGGATAGGGTCTTCAAACTTACCTTCTTTGCGCAGCTCTTCATTTGATTTCAAGTGCTCTACCTGATCGCCCACTTCTTTGGCGGTCTTGAAATCCGGTACGGCTGTATTTTCAATTGCGTGCTCTTTCTTGTCTTTTTCACTATGGTTTCTGTTGTCATTGTTGTTATTCAATGTACTCACCCTCCCGTAATAATTATGTTTCTGTGTATTTTACTTTACCCAAGTATCTTTCGTAGCAAACAGACGGAGATGCGAGAATTTGCTGTTATATCATGACTTGTGTATATAATAAATTTAATACGTAACAGGATACAGGGGGGACGGCTATGTCATCACGGGCCGCTTGGCGGCTTTTCGCAGTTTTCTCGCTTCTTTCCACGCTGCTATTATCCACGGGATTCTACCTCGGTGTCACCAATATCCTCTCTCCGTCTGCAACGGATTGGAAGACGGATAAAAGTGCGGGAGAGAAACCGGTGCAGCCTGCAAAAGATACGGTACAAATTGTCGCTCTAGGCGATTCGCTGACGAGAGGAACAGGAGATGGAGCGGGACTTGGTTATGTAGGGAATTTACGGACGAGCCTCGCACAAAACACGGGTGAGGAAGTCTACGTGCTGAATCATGGGGTAAACGGGTATAAAACAGCGGACTTGCTGCGTGATCTGCAAAAGAAAGAAGATATCCGACGCACGGTGCGCCAAGCCGATATTATCACGCTGTCCATTGGCGGAAATGATTTATTTAATGCGGGAGGAATGGAGGAAGTAAAGCCGGAGCTTAGCTACAAACGGCTGCCGGAAGCTATGAAGAAGTACGAGCAGATTGTACAAATCATTCGTTCATTGAATCCTCAGGCTACGGTTATGTACGTTGGTTTGTATAATGCCTTCTCCGATTTATCGAATGCACAAGCAAGTGATGAAGTTATCCGGCGTTGGAATGGGGAAACGTCTGCGGTGTTATATAAGTATCCACGTACAATTTTTGTTCCGACAGATGATTTATTTCGAACGCACGGCACAAAGTATTTATCAAGTGACCACTTTCACCCCAATCAAGCCGGATATCGACGTATCGGGCAGCGGATGGCGGAGTCGATCAGGTAAGGAGGGATAAGAAGTGAAGCAGCGAGCCACTACCCTTGAGATAGAGAGCGTAACCAAAACCATTCGTCGTACACCGATTATCAAGGGCATATCGTTTTCTGTAGTAGAAGGAGAGGTATTCGGCTTTTTAGGCCCGAATGGCTCAGGCAAGACAACAACCATCCGCATGATGGTCGGTCTTATTCGGCCGACGACCGGCCGCATACGCATATGCGGTTATGACGTACAAAAGCAGCATACGAAGGCGCTTGCTCAGGTGGGCTCCATTGTAGAAAACCCGGAACTGTATCCGTTTCTAACGGGGATGGAGAATCTTGAACAATTTGCACGTATGCTTCCTGATGTGAAAAAGGAAAAGATTGATGAGGTCATTGAGCGTGTTGATTTAAAGGAGCGAATTCATGATAAAGTGAAGGATTATTCACTAGGAATGCGTCAGCGATTAGGCATTGCTCAGGCGTTGTTAGGTGACCCGAAGCTTTTAATATTGGATGAACCGACCAATGGCCTTGATCCGCAGGGAATTAAAGAGCTGCGGGCTTTTATCCGACAGCTTGCCAGTGAAGGGCTGAGCGTATTCATCTCAAGTCATCTGCTCAGTGAAATCCAATTGATGTGTGATCGAGTCGCTATTATTAATAAAGGACAAATTATTCGCGTAGGCGAAGTGGATGAACTGTTAACTCAAGAATTCCGTACTATTATTTGGTATGGGGAGCCGCAGAAGGCGCTTCGCCGTTGCCTTGCGTCCTCACCGTTTGTGCAGGTGCAAGAGGAGCCGACATCGGATGGAGGGATTATAACCGATGTTGTTCCCGAGCATATTTCCGAATTGAACGCCGCGTTGGTCGCTCAAGGCATTGCAGTCCAAGGGATCGAATGGAAAAAGCCAAGTCTTGAAGACTTGTTTCTGGATATGACCGAGGGGGAGCGCCATGTCTAACTTGTATGGATTGGTTATGAATGAGACGGTGAAGATATTGCAGCGGAAGCGGCTGTGGGTGATTGTATTGATTTTGTTAGTGCTCGTACCGATTTTTACATATGCTCAATTACGCGCCACCATAAGCAATCAAAAGCAGCTTGGAACGACCGATTGGAAAGTAGCGGTACGGCAGAGCATTAACGATACAACCAACCGATTGAGCAGCACGCGCATTCCGGAAGAATGGAAGAAGTGGATGCAGATTCGGATTCAACAGCAGCAGTATTACTTGGATCATGACATCAATCCGACCTCGCCGAACGGCGTTACATTCACGCGGGATTTCATGAGCAATGCCGTATCCTTATTCATCCCATTGCTCATTGTGGTCGTTGCTTCTGATCTTGTCTCGGGTGAACATACGAGCGGGACGATTAAGCTTCTGCTAACGCGTCCTGTTACACGTGGAAGGGTGCTCACAAGCAAGCTGATTGCCCTTGTCTTATTTGTATCGGCGATTGTGATGTTAACAGGGATCATTGCGTACCTGATTTCAGGGCTTGTCTTCGGATATGGGGGCTGGACGTATCCGGTATTGACCGGTTTTCAGATTCGTGGGGAAGATGTAAATACGGAAGGTGTGCATGTGCTGCCGCAATGGCTGTATATTCTTATGGAATACGGTCTCTCATGGTACGCTTGTCTTGCAGTTGCATGCATTGCCTTTATGGTATCAGTCCTGGTACGCACGACGGCGGCTGGCATGGGGATTATGGTGTCGGCATTGATTGCCGGAACAATTCTTACGAACATGGCCTCTGCTTGGGAGTCGGCGAAGTACTTTTTTATGGTTAATTTGCAACTGCCTGATTACTTATCAGGTACTCTGCCGCCTATTCCCGGGTTAAGCCTTCCCTTTTCACTGGCAGTGCTTGGAATATGGAGCGCAGTATCGCTGCTTATTGCGTATACGGTATTTATCCGGCGCGATGTGCTCAGCTAAAATGAAACGGGACAAATCGCTACAGATGCGGTTTGTCCCGTTTTTTATGGGAAAGCTTATGCTTTTTTTGCAGCGTCTACTGTCGGAAGAGGTGCGATATCATATCCGCGGTTTTTAAGCAGTTCGATGACTTTTGGAAGCAGATGCACCGTTTGTTCTTTCTCATGCATAAGTATAATTGAACCCGGCTTTACTTCACGAGCAATATTATCCATAATAAGGTTGGGCTTATCTCCATATTTCCAATCCAGACTATCAACATTCCAATACGTTAGGATTTGATTGGTTTCTTTAGAGGCTAGCATCGTATTGTGATCCACGGCCCCATAGGGTGGGCGGAAATAATGGATAGGCACGCCGATTTTTTGCGAGATGTAGTCGGTAGATGCGCGAATCATCTGGATTTGTTCTTCTTTTGATTTTTTTGCTAATCTGGCATGATTCATAGTGTGTGTCCCAATAACATGGCCGTTTTTGATCATCTGCTTAGCAAATTCAGCTTCCTGCTCAGTCTTTAAGTTTTGCCCGATCCAAAAGAATCCGCCTTTAAGCTGCTGTTGATCCAAAATTGCTACGATATCTTTCGTATGCTTTCCGGGTCCGTCATCAAACGTTAAGTATACGGTCGGTTTTGAGCGTGGGATTTTTGCAATCATATGGCCGACGACTGGCATATCAGAAGAATGTGGTTGTGGTTTTGTTGTTTGAACTGGTGCGTCAGAAGCGGGTTTTGTAGCTGGATTTGGCTGTTGAGTTGGTTGGTCTTTATGTTCGTCCGTATTCTTATCGGAAACCGCTTCACCAGCAATTTGGTTTAGTATTTTATTTGCTGATTGAACGGATGGGCTTTCATTAAAAATCAAGTTAATCTGAATAATTGCGCCTAATAATAGGATAGCAAGCCAGATTCGATTTCTTCTTTTTCTCCTCCGGTTATTCTCCAAAGTAAGTCCCTTCTTTCTCTATAAGGTCATGCTTGACAATATGGCTGAGAGGTCTGCGTTGAATAAGGGTGGCAATTTTTTACGTATAAAGCTATATCGCATATTCTACTATAAAAACGAGGCCAGTGCGTAAAAAGTTCCAGTAAAAATAAAAATTAATAAGTTTGTAAAAAGACTCCATAGCGCTATGGAATGTGTAAAAACGAAGGAAATGTTCTGCAAAACTTTCCTCCAAAGAAAGAAATCGTTATAATGAAGGCAATCGTTTTTTTTGAAAAAAGATTGCAATGGAATGCCAACAAAAAGTAACGGAGGGATTTTACCATGATGTCATATGATGAATATATGCGTTCAGTTATTCAACCGATGCGTACAGAACTTACATCTGTAGGATTTGAAGAGCTGCTGACGCCCGAGGATGTAGAGGCGAAGTTTGAGAACATGAAAGGAACTGCGCTTGTAGTTGTCAATTCCGTATGCGGATGTGCAGCAGGACTTGCTCGTCCGGCTGTAGCGTATTCGGTGCAGAATAGCGAGAAGAAGCCGGATCATCTCTATACGGTGTTTGCAGGTCAAGATAAAGAAGCAACAGCAAAAGCGAGAGAGTATTTTACAGGCTATCCGCCATCCTCACCATCTTTCGCGTTGCTAAAGGACGGGAAGTTGGTCTATATGATGGAGCGCCATCAGATCGAGAACCGCCCGCTTGAAATCATTGCTTCTGATCTGCTTGAAGCATACAAACAGCATTGTGAATAAAAAGAGAGGCTCCTTTCCCATATACGGGGAAGGAGCCTTTTTAAAATGCTTGCCTTTATGTTGGCTGCGTGATAGGATATATCTTGTGACTGTTAAAAGTTACGGACAGGTGTCCGAGTCGGTCGAAGGAGCACGATTGGAAATCGTGTAGGCGGGGTTAACTCGTCTCGTGGGTTCGAATCCCACCCTGTCCGCCATTTATATATGGAGAAGTACCCAAGAGGCTGTAAGGGGCTCCCCTGCTAAGGGAGTAGACGGGTTAAACCGTGCGAGGGTTCGAATCCCTCCTTCTCCGCCATCATTACGTTTTAAGGCGGTGTAGCTCAGCTGGCTAGAGCGTACGGTTCATACCCGTAAGGTCGGGGGTTCGATCCCCTCCGCCGCTACCATGGACTTTTTGTATATATTGTACCATCGACGGGAAGTGGCTCAGCTTGGTAGAGCGCCTCGTTCGGGACGAGGAGGTCGCAGGTTCAAATCCTGTCTTCCCGACCATTATATATTGAGATCTCAAAGCTTCAATTCGATATGCGAATTGAAGCTTTTTTTAATGTTTATTAATTTTTTTCGATTAATTTTTTAAATTGTAACTTGTTTCGTGAAGGAAAATGGTGGATACTGGTAGTATAGGTTTTTGTGCCTATTATTTTGGCAGTTGCAAGAAATAGAACTTGATAGAGAAAAGGAGAATATGCATGGAAAAGAAGTATTCCCCGAGAGTAAAAAGGACCAGAGAAAAGATCCTGCTTTCAGCTGTAGAGATTTTCTCGCAAAAAGGTTTCCAGGCTTCCACCATACGTGAAATCGCCCGCTTGGCTGGTGTAAATGATCTGACAGTGTATCGTCACTTTGAGAGCAAGGAAAAGCTGTTTACGGAGATGTTCCAGCGTCATGCGCTGCTAACAGAAATTAGCGAATATATTGTACAACGTATATCAGATGATTATGAACGGGATTTGCGTTCCATCATTCGCACGTTTGTTTCCTCATTCAAAAAAGAGCTGCCTTTGATTAAGCTTTTGCTCAGTGAAGCGGAAAAGATGGAAGAGTGCCGTAAATATGTGGCAATGTTTTCCGAAAAAATTATTGAGAAGCTTACTGCGTTTTTCGATTACTACAAAATTGCGGGTCAGGTGCGGCCAAGTGCCAATAGCTATGCGATTGCTTCCGGTCTCTACAATATATTATTTGCCCGTATTTATTCCCTTATCCTTCACGGAGATGATGTACAGCCTTCTTCT
Source organism: Aneurinibacillus sp. REN35 (assembly GCF_041379945.2). Lineage (NCBI taxonomy): Bacteria > Bacillati > Bacillota > Bacilli > Caryophanales > Paenibacillaceae > Aneurinibacillus > Aneurinibacillus baijiui. Next base: position 147,989 of record NZ_JBFTXJ020000003.1, read on the forward strand.
ATGCCAGAAGAAGCAGTTATGGATGGATGGACAGACTTATTTATCTCAGGAACACTAATTTCCGAATATTCGTATGCCAAATAACGAACAAATATAGCAATAGACATAAAAACATTCGTATTTTTTATTGATTCTTTACATAGTAGACGATATAATCAGGAAGGTCTCAAAAATAGATGTACATCCAGGAGGGCTTTCAACTGATGAGGTACGATATTGTGATTGTAGGTGCCGGCCCGGCCGGTATCTTTACGGCATATGAATTAACACGCAAAAATCCTGCTTTAGATGTGTTATTAATAGATAAAGGACACGATATCTTCAAACGTCGCTGTCCCATTTTAGAAAAGAAAATTAAAAAGTGTCCGCCTCCTGCCGGTCGTAAGGAATTCAGTGGCTGTCTGCCGGCTTGTTCGATTACGAATGGTTTTGGCGGTGCGGGTGCTTATTCGGATGGTAAGTTTAACATCACCACTGAATTTGGTGGCTGGATGACTGATTATCTCGCTCCTTCAGAGGTGCTGGAGCTGATTCGTTATGTTGATGAGATTAACTTGGAGCATGGTGCGACGTTAAGTATTACTGATCCTACAACGTCAGCAGTGCGTGAAATTGAGCGAAAAGCTGCAGGTGTGGGTTTGAAATTGCTGCGTGCAAACGTTCGCCATCTCGGAACGGAACAAAACCTTGAGATTCTTCAAAGCATCTATCGAGAGTTAGAGAAGAGAATCACGATGAAGTTCAAAACAGAAGTCGCTGATATTCTTGTTGAAAATACGGAAACAGGTCTACGTATCCAGGGAGTGGAATGCAAATCCGGCGAAACATATCTAGCTGACCATGTAGTAATCGTTCCGGGACGTGACGGTTCTGAATGGTTCGGCAATATCTTAAAGCGTCAAGGACTTCGTCTGCTGAATAACCAAGTAGATATCGGTGTTCGAGTTGAGACATCCAATGTAGTTATGGAAGAAATTAATGAGCATCTATATGAAGGGAAATTCCTGTATAAATCTACTACAGATCAAATAATTCGAAGTTTTTGCTCCAATCCAAGCGGTCATGTAGTCGTAGAGAACCATAGTGGTGTCATGGCGGCAAATGGACATGCTTACAAAGATGAGAAGCTTGGTTCTCCAAATACGAACTTTGCTCTGCTTGTCTCCCATGTGTTTACGGAACCGTTTGATAAACCGAACGAGTATGCCAAAGAAATCTGCTGCCATGCGAATGATTTATCTAATGGCTCCGTCATCGTGCAGCGCTACGGAGATATTAAGCGCGGGCGCAGAACGACAGAAAAACGCTTAAAAGAAGGTTTTCTAGAACCGACGCTGAAAGAAGCTGTGCCGGGTGATTTAGGACTTGTATTGCCGTATAATACGATGAAGAGTTTAATTGAGATGGTGGAAGCACTGGATCATGTAACACCTGGAATTGCGAGCGAACATACGTTGTTCTATGGCGTGGAAGCTAAATTTTACTCTGCGCGTCCTTACCTCAATGAGCATTTTGAGACGGAGATTCAGGGACTCTATGCTGGAGGAGACGGTGCAGGCATTACACGTGGACTTGCCCAGGCTGGAGCTTGTGGCGTTCATATTGCACGTGACATCTTAATCAAAGTGAAAACACCGGCAGAAACCGTATAGCATGAGATTTCTTTCCACTTATTCTCTGTATTTTCTCTGTTTTCTATGATATAAAATGAAAAGAAAAGAGGGTGGAATAGGGAATGAGAGGAAAGCCAACCGTATTGATTGTCGACGATGATGTTGATATTTGTTTTTTGATGGTTACCGCTATTCAATCCGATCAGGTAGAAGTACTTACTGCTTATTCGGGACAAGAGGCGCTGCAACTGTATGAACAGCATTATCCCGAACTGGTCCTGCTTGATATTCAATTGCCGGAGATGAACGGCATTGAAGTATTGAGCAAGATGAAAGAGATCGAGCAGGATTGTCAGGTGATTATGGTCACTGCCTATGCGACCATTGAGACGGCAGTGCAGGCGATGAAGCTAGGGGCGCTTGATTATATTTGCAAGCCGTTTAAGCTTCCTCAATTGCGGGATACGGTGCAGAATGCCATTGAGTTTATTATGAGTGTACCAGAACATTTGCCGACCCTTGAAGAAGTAGAGCGTAAGCACATTGAGAAGGTACTTAACGAAGTAGAAGGTAATCGCCGCCTGGCGGCTGAGAAGCTTGATATTTCCTTGCGAACGTTATATTACAAAATTAAACAATATAATATTTCCACCCCTTAAAATCCAGAAATGTACCAATCTGGATTTTTTTCTGCAATTTTTGCACTTCAGCCCTCTAGAGTATAATGTTTACAATGGTAGTAATATAGCCATAGAAAAAGGGATGTGCCGTATGCGAAGAAAACTATTTTTTCTTTTGGCGCTGTTGTTGTTGTCTGGTTGCTCACTGCTTTCTTCAGATAAAGAAGAAAAATATGTTCCTCATAATAAAACGCTGAAGATAGCGCTATTGCTAGAAGGAAAAAAATACGATCAGGGCTGGGATAACCAGGCATATGATGGTCTAAAGGAAATTAAGCGGACAATGAATGCGCAAACAATATATATGCAGCATGTAAATACGGAGCAAAAGCAGATTGCCGAAACCAAACGACTAGCTGAACAAGGTTATGAGCTTATTTTCGGTAATGGGCGCAGCTTTGAGAAGGTATTTAATCAGCTTGCTCCTGTTTATCCAAATACGCAGTTTGTTTTTTTTAACGGGAGATCGGAAGTGGATAATGTATCAGCCATTAATTTTACACCCGAATCGCTCGGATATTTCTCGGGTATGGTAGCTGCAACAATGACCAAGTCGAAAAAAGTAGGTTTAATTCCCGCTTACAGCTCTATGAATGAGATTGCTCCGTTTATACGGGGAGTTCAAGACTATAATAAAAAAGCTAAAGTGATGGTTCGGTCGGTAAATAGCTGGAATGACGGAGCAAAAGCGGTACAGATTGCCCAACAGATGATGGAAGAGGGCGCAGATATTCTTGTGCCTATGGGAGATGGTTTTAATATTGATGTAATTATGGAGGCTCATCATAAAGGACGATGGGCTATTGGATATATTTCCGATCAATCGTTCGTTTCTAAAGACACGGTTATTACCAGTACAGTGCAAAATGTCAGCGATGTCTATGTTAAAGTAGCCATGCAGCATAAGGAAGGAACGCTGCCTGGCGGGTGTGTGAACTATGACTTCAACAATGGAGGACAGGATTTGGCTGGTTTTGGACCGATGGTGCCGCCTTTTGTTCAAGAGCAATTAGAACAAAAGATTAAGCAATACAAAACGGGAGAATTCTCCTTGCCACTGCCCATTCATTCTGTCAAATGCCGAGGAAAATAATGGAGCGGATGCGATGAAAATACTTCAAAAATGGAATAACATGTCGATTCGCTTTAAGTTTTTTAGTGTGTTTTTAGCGGTCGTTCTGTTTGCGGCAAGCGGTATGCTTGTGTTGAACAACCAACTGCTGCAGGTGGTTCGGGATAATGATAAGATTATTACTCGTTCTGTCCCAAACTCAACAACACAGCTTCAGCTCAAGAGTACAATCATGGAGCGGATTAACTATGTGATGCTGTATGTTTCAACAGGACGCCAGGAATTCTTAGCTAAGTTTGAAGATGCAAGTACCCATGCGCATCGTATTGAGGATCAATTGTTGCACAGTGCGCTGCCTTATGAAGAAGAAGGCATTGAACGGTTTATTAACCACAGTCGAGACTGGGAGGATATTCTATATAATGAAGTCATTCCTGTATATCAGCGCAACAACCGAAAGGATGCGCTGGATACGTTGAATGCAAGAGCACAACCGATCGCCATTCAATTAATGAATGAGGTAGAGAATCTTTCACAGCGAAAAATTAAAGAAATCAATCATGAGAATGCTAAGGTATTGCAGAATGCATGGGCTTCAGCGAAGGCTGGCTACATTGTTATGGCAGTTACCCTCCTTGTTGCGCTTCTGTTTTCTTATTATATGGCACGTAGTATTACGAATCCGATTTTATCGCTTCTATCCACGGTTCGCCGCATGGCGAAAGGCGATTTTAGCTCTAGAGTAGCCATAACAAGCCAAGATGAATGGGGCGAGCTAAGCAAGGCATTCAATCAAATGAGTATGAATACAAACAATCTAGTGGAAGAGTTACGGGAGACGAATGTAAGGCTTCAGGAAGAAACATGCCGTGCACAGGAATCTACCCGGTTGAAATCGGAGTTTCTAGCGAATATGTCACACGAGCTTCGTACGCCGCTTACAGGCATTATCGGTTTTGCGGAACTTCTGCATGAGGATGCTGAGAAGCAGCTCTCTCCTGCTCAGAGAAAATTTACAAATAATATTATGAAGGCTGGCGAACACCTGCTGTCAATGATTAATGATATTCTTGATTTAAGTAAGATTGAGGCAGGAAAGTATGAATTGGAAATGTCTCGATTTGATCTTGTGGCATTGATTCGAAATACGCTGACCATGCTTGAAGCGAAAGCGGACGGACATGGCATTTCACTTGTGTTTACCACAGCGTATCCAGCTTTTCCCGTAGTTGCAGACAAGACAAGGATTCGGCAAATTCTACTCAACTTAACGGACAATGCCATTAAATTTAGCTCTCCAGATAGCACGGTTCAGATTACATTAGAACAGGGCGAGAATACGGTCGTAGTTCATGTATCGGATGAGGGAATTGGTATTGAGGCGGAGAAAGTAAACAAGATTTTTGAGCCGTTCTATCAAAATGACGGTAAATTGGAACGCAGATACGAAGGAACCGGACTGGGGCTTGCCTTATCCAAGCAGTTGATCGAGCTGCACGGCGGAGCGATTGGAGTTACGAGCAAGCTAGGAGAGGGGAGCGTGTTTTCATTTGAGCTGCCTGCTTGTGCCGAAGAAACTCTTAGCTGTCAATCATGCACACAAATCAGCGACAGTGAACCGCTTCTCGTATTGTATACAAAGGATTTTCTTGAATACTTTTCTAAATTTTCTAGGCAAATTCAAAAAGATAAGCGTTCTTTCTTGGTGTTTATGATAGAATCAAGGCAAGAAGCGGTCAAGATTGTGCGCGGACATACCGAACATGATATTTTGATTGCGGCGCAGTCTTTTCATCCCGGTTATGTCGATATTCTTGAAGGTGTACGGGAGTGTACGCAGCAGAAGGTGTACGCTTATATTGAGAAGCCGCTGCGTTTTGTAGAACGGGGACAGGTTATGAGAGTAGTGGATTATATTTTTCCTCCTTTGAAAGATGCTGAAGAGCCTTCACATACTCGTAAGTAAGGTTATTGAATTAGTAAAGGGGAATGTAAGATGGGATACCGCATTTTACTTGTGGAAGACAACCCTTCAAATCGTGAACTATTTATTGAAATTTTACAGCTAAAGCCCGAATATGAAGTACATGTAGCAGAAAGCGGAATCGAAGCGCTAGAGATGCTTGAGATATTTCGACCTGATTTGATTCTGATGGATATCCATATGCCGCGTATGGATGGCTTAGCTGTAACCCGAACGATTAAATCCATTCCTGAATTGGCTTCGATTCCAATTGTAGCGCTATCAGCTCTGGCTATGAAGTCTGATATTAAATCGGCACTAGAAGCAGGCTGTATTGGCTATATTACGAAACCGGTGCGTATTCGAAGCTTTTTGGAGAAGATAGAGACATATATGCTGCAGGACAAACAGGAGGGGCAGCCTTCAGTTACTGCTCCGCATATAGAGGAGTAGGGTAAGCTGGTGAAGCGAACGAATTCTTTAGAGTTTTGTGTTTCTTTCTTTCTTGTGTTCATCCTTCTGCAGGTAGGTTGGTTTATTTATCGGCTTATTGCGGTGCCAGAGAGAGTCTGTGGAAGGGAATTGGTAACAAGTATTATTATTATTTTTACTCTGATCGGCATTCTTGTGGCTTTTATAAGAAAGATGTCAAAGCAGAATAAAATACTCGAAGATACAAACCGTAAGCTTGCCGAGCTTGATCGGGTTAAAACAGAATTTCTAGCGAATGTCTCGCATGAGCTGCGTACACCGCTGACTGTTATTATGGGGTATTCTGAATTATTGGCTGAGCGTTTGAAGAAAGTAGAGAACGCGACAGATGTAAAGTTTGTTCAGACCATACACCGCAAGTCTGAGGATTTGTTAAGCTTGATTAATGATTTAATTGATTTTTCCCGTATTGAGTCCGGCAAGCTGGAACTTAAGCTCTCGCGCTTTAAGCTAGAGGATGTAGTGGATGAGATTGTAGAGGATCTTGCAACGAGCATCAGTGTCAAGGAGCATACAATTGAGCTAGAACATGCTGCTCTTCCATTATACTTGTTAGCAGATCGCGGAAAAATCAAACAGATTGTCGCAAACTTATTGCAAAATGCAATTAAATATACCCCGGATGGCGGTCGAATTGTGATTCGTACATACACAGACGATGAGGCTGGCTATCTTGAAGTTGAAGATAACGGAATCGGCATCTCTCAAGAGCAGATTGAACAGCTATATCAACCATTCAAGCAGATGGATTCCTCTTATAACAAAAAGTATGAAGGCTTCGGATTAGGGCTAGCCATTACAAAAAGCCTCATACAAAGCCACAACGGAACCATACAGGTGCAGAGTACAGTGGGAAAAGGTTCTCGATTTATCGTTTCCCTACCTAGGGAAAAAAATATCTAGGTTTTGCATAAAGTGGTAGTGGGTAAAAAATTTAGAAGAGGAAGAAAGGATGGATGATGAAGATGGCCAAATTATCGCAAGAACAAATTGAGCTGAATTTGTCCAAAATTCCTGGATGGACGCTTGAAGACGATGCATCAATTCAGCGTAAAGCCGCGTTCGGAAGCTTTCGCGAAGCACTTGAATTTGTAAATCAAGTAGGTAAGTTCGCGGAGGATGCACAACATCATCCTGATATCGACATCCGTTATAACAAAGTAAAGCTTCGTCTAAAAACGCATGACAAAAATGGATTAACAGGCAAAGATTTTGCCCTGGCACAAAAGATCAACGGGATATCCTTACAAAAGCCAAAAGCAATATAATTCATAATAATAAAGAGAAGAAGGCGCGTAGGTATATACCTACGCGCCTTCTTCTCTTTATTATTGATAATTACGTCGCGGAGAGTCCGCTCCGTACTCTTCTCCATATTTTTTTGCAATCACCTGCTGGATCTCCTGTAGAGGTTTACCGGCCTGGCTCAGAGCAATTGTATCAGTGGCAACTGCAATAGCCTTTCCACTTGTGCTGCCATGGGAGTTCCAAACAATTTTTCCATCCGGATTGATTTTATACAGGAATGCCTCTAGGATATTAGGATAGTCACTACCATCATACACAGGAACCTGCTTCATGATTTCCTGGTGCTCTAGTGCAAGCTTATATATATGTAGAATGCTTCCGTCCGTATTGGTCAGCATTTGTGGAGTGTTATGAATGCTGTCGGTGGTTTCTAAAGTATCACCATTTGGAAGCTTCTCCTGTGCAGCTTGTGATGATGTACAGGCTACGGCAAAAAGAGAAAGAAGAAGCAAAAAAAGAGTAAGAATAAAACGCTTAAACAATGTAAAAATCCCCCTTTTTTATCATCCACCGTTAATTATAAATGCATCTTCCGTATTTGTAAGGTGTAATTGTTACAATTTATCGCCAATTCATCTAGAGATCTGTGTATATTTTAGAGGGCCGAGCATATATACAAGTATGAATGTACGAGCGGTTTGAAGGAGATGAAGAAGGGGTGTGGGTTCGCAATATTATTTGGTTTATCCTGCTTATCGGTATTGTCGTGTTTAGCATTTTGCTGTTTTTACTTGTCATGGACCCGATTCCTGATTATACGGAGCAAGCGGTAGAACAGACAGTCGGACAGAGGGAAGGTGGACAAGAAGCCGGTGGGGGAAAGGAGGGGGGGATTGACCATAACGAAAGTACGTCTTCGGTCAAGCAGGAAACAGAACAGCAAACGCACGAACAAAGCAATCAGCAGAGTGTACCTGCAAAGACAGTAGAAGCGGATAAAGCGACAGCCGACCATCAAAGCTCGTCCTCTACCGAACAGAAGAAAGTGATCGAAAAAGAGCCGCCAGCAGAAAATGCGGGCGGCAAAAATGAGACAGGAAGTATATGGTATGCGTTTGGACAGGGCGTAGGGTATGCGGCCCTTTTTGCACTTTTAATTCCGTATATGCTTTTCCTGGCTTCAAGTATGCGCGGCAGTTCGGCTTTCCGAAGGCTTGGCCGTACGAGTGCACCGGCCTTTTCCTTTTTTTCGCTGATGGGTATTGCGGTTGCTGCGCTGCACGGCGGGATGATGCTTCGGCTGGTGGAGCCGTGGAATCGTCATCTGTTGGGTGGTGTTTGGTTGTTTGTTTTTATCATATTTTTTCTACTGCGAGCCAGTTTGTACAATTCGGCTTCCCCATTTGCCAAAGGCAACCCATTCACGATTCTCACCGTGCTAATTCTCTTATTGTTTGTGATTCACTCGCTTGGTTAGTGCGGAAGATTGCGTAATTCCTTCTTTAAGATCTTGCCTGCGGCATTTTTCGGCAGTGTTTCAACAATTTCAACGAAGCGAGGCATCTTATAATTCGCAAGATGCGGCTTCAGAAAATCAAGAACGGAGCGGCGGTCAAGCGTCTCTCCTTCTTTTGGGACAACAAATGCTTTGACAACCTCGCCTTTAACAGGATCAGGCACTCCGATAACAGCGGCCTCTAATACGCCGGGATGCCGGTATAGGACCTCTTCGACTTCCCGAGGATATACGTTTAGCCCGCGGGTAATAATCATGTCTTTTTTGCGGTCAACGATAAAGATATATCCTTCTTCATCCATATATGCGATATCGCCTGTATGCAGCCATCCATCAATAATTGTTTCTTTCGTGGCTTCTTCTAGCTTATAGTAGCCCTGCATGACATTCGGACCTTGCACGAGAAGCTCACCCTCCTGACCGGCAGCCCGTTCATTTCTTTTCTCATCAACGATACGAACACTTACAGCAGGCAACGGTTTGCCGATGGACCCTGGCTTTTTCTCGCCATCTAGCGGGTTAAGGCTGACAACAGGAGACGCTTCAGTAAGGCCATATCCTTCTACAAGAGGAATATTGTACTGGTGATTGAATAAGTTAAGCACTTCTACAGGCATAGCCGATCCGCCGCAGACGGCAAGGCGCAAATCGGGAAACTCCGCCTTACCGGAGCGGAGAGCCTGCGCTAGAACAACATACATAGCCGGCACACCGCAGAATACGGTTACATGATTCTGAACGAGGGACTGCATAATTTCCTTTGGATGAAACGCTTCATGAATAACGATTGCTGCTCCTGCGTACAGGGGAAGCAGAACCGAAGTAGTGAAGCCAAACGTATGAAACATCGGAAGCACGCACATGAATACGTCTTTTTCATTGAGTTGGAGTAACCGATTACACGAAGCTGTATTAGCAAGGAGGTTTTCATGGCTTAGCATGGCCCCTTTTGGCTTGCCGGTTGTACCGGATGTATACAGAAGGGTAGAAATCGTGCGTGGGTTGACTCCCACCATCTCTACAGGGTCAATAGCGGCAATGATCGCTGAAGTCTCTGGATTGATGATGAATACGTCCTGTAATCCTAAGCTTGCCTGGAGTTGTACAGCCGTTATCTGAAGCTTAGCGAGAATGTTCTCGTGGATGAACATCGCCTTTGTATCAGCGTTACGAATAACGTATGTAATTTCCTCCATTGTTAACGTTAAGTTCAGTGGTACAACAGTAGCGCCAAGCCGAGCTATAGCAAAGTAAGTATAAATAAATTCCGGCGTATTATAACAGCTCAGTGCAACCACATCGCCTGCTTTTACCCCTTTTTGCTGCAGGTACGTAGCATATTGCAAAATCGTACGGTCTAACTCACCGTATGTAATTTTTGTATCATGATAGATTAATGCCGTATCGTTCGGCTGTGAGTGTGTTAAATAAAAATTGCCCACATGCAGGCCCTTGATTTCTTCCAGTATCAAGTTTATTCCTCCTCAAATTTAAATGCTTGCATTGGTATGCTTCACATAAGTATACATTTGAATAGAAAAAGTGTAAAATATGTTGTTTGTCAAAATATATCTTTAATGCCAGAAGGAAAAGAGGTAAAATAGAAAGGAAATGGAATGATACGGAAGGGGAATGGAAGATGGAAGTGGCCTCGCCGAACTGGTTTGCGGACAGCATCATATTATCAATGGCCGAGAAAAATCCGAAAGTGAAGCAGAAGCTTGGACAGGAGATGACTGCCGGGCAATCTGCAATGTTTGCGGAGATGCTGGCTGCAGCCGTAAAAGATGAAGCGGCATCTCTTACCGTAGACCCCAATCGGCAGACAGCGACTTCGGAACTCATGATGGCTATGCTATCAGCTTCTCCTTATTCGGCTTCAAGCACTAGCGTTGGACAGGTAGGGGCAGCAGAGGCGACATCAACGCTGCCGACAGCGTTCTTGACACGTAAGGTGCTTCCTGCAAGCAATCCTTATGCATCAGCTGCTACAGCTCCTGCTTCGGGTCGGACTGATATTGATCAGGTGATCGCCTCTGCCGCTGAAAAATACGGTGTACCGGAAAAGCTGCTGCGCGCTGTGATTCACCAGGAGAGCAGGTTTAATCCGGCTGCACGCTCTCATGCCGGAGCGATGGGGCTGATGCAGCTTATGCCAGCGACAGCCGCTTCACTTGGTGTGAAAAATGGATTTGATATTAATGAGAATGTTGACGGCGGTACACGATATCTAAAGTCGCTTCTTGATCGTTATAACGGAGATGTTGAGCTCTCGCTTGCGGCTTACAATGCAGGCCCTGGCAATGTGAAGAAGTATGGAGGAATCCCTCCTTTTAAAGAGACACAGAATTATGTTCGTAAAATTACTGCCATGCTGGCATAGTATAGGAATATAGCAGAGGCCCCTTACTGATCCGTTTCGGAATCGGAAGGGGGCTTTTCTGTCTGTGCGATTTTCAAGCGCTCTGCAAGCGCAGGGCTAAAAGCAGGAATAAGATAGTAGCCGAGCGTTACAACAGCAGCAATCCCTACAAGAATCGCGATAAAATTCATCCCATCCACGATATAGATCCCTCCTTTTTACATATAGTATGCCGCATATATATGAAAACCATTAGAGCAAATACAGCTAGAAGTCCTTTTCTTTTATACACACCCATGCCATAATAGTTTGTATATTTTATGAACTGATCGATGTGCAGATGGCTGAAGGTGGATGCAAATGTACAAAGATAACCTTATATAAGACTGGAGGAAGTAACATGGGACAAAACCTTGCTTATTTCAATGGTCGTTTTATCGAACTTGACGAACCGGTTCTATCTATAGAAGAGAGAGGTCTGCAATTTGGCGATGGTATTTATGAAATGCTGCGAATATATGATGGGCATCCGTATACGCTAACGGAACATATTGAACGTCTATCAGCTTCAGCAGAAGCAATTCTCTTAGAACTTCCTGTATCAAAAAAAGACCTTGTCGACCTTGTTTATAATGGAATTACACGTTCTGGTATCCAAGAGGGTACTGTATATATACAGATTACACGCGGGTCAAGTCCACGTAATCATTTATTTCCGCAGAATGTGGCGGCAAATCTCTATCTTATTTGGAAGGAAGGCGTATCTGACCTAACACAGATGCGTGAGCAGGGGATTACAACGAGGATATTTGAGGATGAGAGATGGAGCAACTGCTATATTAAATCCCTTTGTCTGCTGCCTAATGTATTGGCTAAAGAAAAGGCTCATCGTCAGGGAGCTCATGAAGCACTTTTTGTTCGGGAGGGTAAGCTTAAAGAAGGGTCATCAACCAACGTATTCATTGTAAAAGACGGGATATTCTTTACACCTGTTGCTGATCGCTCCATCCTAAACGGAATAACCCGACAGAAAATGATGGAGTTATTGCGTGTCCACGGGGTACGGATTGAAGAAAGGGATATATCGGTAGCAGCGTTAAAAGACGCGGATGAAGTACTGGTTACAAGCTCTATTCAGGAGGCGCTTCCCGTTGTACAAGTGGATGAGACGGTGATTGGCGCAGGTGTTCCGGGTCCGTATTTCAAAAAATTGCTTATGTGGTATAAGGAAGAAGTGCAGCGAGCAGCTACGGTCATAGAAGATGCGAATGCGTAGGGTAACAGTGTACAGCGGAGCCGGGATTCTCCCGCTCCGCTGTTTTGTTGTCTATAGAGAAGCTAAGCGATCAGTCGTTTCATCATCAGGGGAATTGACCATGTGATGAGCAACCTGAATGAGGCGTTCATACATATAGCGACGGGCAGATCCTTCCATGCCGATCTCGTCCATCGATTCGCTCATAAGGGCAAGCCAGCGCTCCGCACGCTTTGGCGTGACCTGAAAATTCATATGGCGTGCTCGCATCATTGGATGACCGTATACATCGCTGTAGAGTGTCTCACCACCGAGAAATTGTGTAAGAAACATAAATTGTTTTTGTTCGGTAAGAGTGAGGTCTTTCGGAAAAATCGGGCTGAGCAGCGGGTCTTTTGCAACCCGTGAGTAAAATGCAGCTACCAGTTTGCGAAGCGTCTCTTCGCCGCCGATCGCTTCATATGGATTATGTGACATCATTGTTTTTGAATCCCTCCAGAATGCTGTGCTTTTTCTATTATACATAATTCTATCACTGATACCATGCAGGTGCTGTGATTGTCATCACGGATCATACAAAAAAGATCCCTGCCATTAGCGGCAGGGATTAAAATAGAGGAGTGGTTACAACACTTTAAGTATGCCATGTTTTTCATGTGAATTTTGTCAAACGGTTGCATATTTCTCAATGATGTTTGCTCTACTTTTGTCGAATGTGGCGAAAAAGTGAACAAATACTGATGCGTCTATACTCTTATGGTACATTTAGTAGTAAAGAAGAGGGAAGGGGGAGGATTCATTATGGAAAAGCAGGCTGTCGTCAATGCGCTCGTATCGTTGCCGGATGGGGCGGCACGATTGTTGTTTGCGCTGCTTGACAAAAGCAATATACTTGATCTGATATCAGGTAAACTGGGTGGAACATTGGAGAGAGAAGCCGCCCGAGCAAGCGGGTGGTCTAGAAATGAAGTACTGCTAAAGCTCCTTATTCGTTTGAATCAAACCATTCATAACGAAAAGATTATGTACATAACAAAAGAAGATTTGATTCAGAATATGTCACAGGTTGTAGGACAAGCGCTTGCGACGCTTTCAAAAAACGAGAAGGAATTCCAGGGTGAGGCTTTGCTTGATTTGCTTATGTATGAAGGGGACCGAATCGAGAATGCACGCAGAGAAGGTAATCTTGAAGTGCCGCTTCGTCCGGATGCTGGCTGCATCGCTTTGTACATGCAGCAGTTTTTTGAGCCGTCGAGCAAGACGCTTGCCGCTTTTTCTGCACAGCGTCTGCGTGAGCGGATGCTGCCATTTGTTATCTATATGCTATTTTTGTGGAATGAAGCGTTGACAGCGGAAGATACGGAAGAGAGGATTGGGAGCTTCCTACGGTATTGGCAAGAAAAAAAGGGGATTTATGACCATCTGCGAAACAAAATGCAAGAGCATGCGCACGCTATTGAATTAGAGGATCGGTTATTAGAACAGAAAACAGGGAACATGAAAGTGCTTCAGCGTCAGCTTGATCAAATAGCTGAAGAACGAGAGAATATCAAGACTGCGCTCATCCACCGTCTCCCTCACGATGTACATAAATTCGACGGTGTGTTCGAAGGCAAGGCGAAAACGGTTCGCAATCGAATGATAGAACTTCAGGAGCAATGGGAGGACGTACATGAGTCGAGAGAAGAAGAGAGAGAGGACGGTCTGCTGCGAAGCTTATGGAATCGTATTGACACGAGCATTAGCGGCGCGCACACAGAACGGGAAATGAAGCGGCTATCCGGTAAGCTTGTCGATGAGATGGTCGCGATGAAGAAGGATATTATTCAACTGCCTGTTTATTATATGGACCGGATTAAGCAAATACATGATTGCGATAGCAAAATTCATGAGATTAGGCGTTGGCGCTATCAATTGGAGCAGGAAGTTGAGAAACACAAGGAAAAAATTCAGCATCATAAGGTTCATCGAGGAACATTAGATCAGCAGATGAAACAGTGGGAAAAAGAATTGTTTTTCTAAAGGAGACCGAAGTGCAAAGCGCTTCGGTTTTTTTTTATGACATAAAATAGGGATGGACAAGAATAACATGTACAGAAGGGAAAAGAGCGGAGGGGGTTGCGTTGAAGAAGAAGATCGGAAAGCAGATCGTGTTGTATATGCTTGTGCTTTCTTTGCTGTACCTTGGCTTTATAAAATACCAACAATATCAGGCTGAACGCTATCTAGCGGACTTTCAGGCTCTGCGTGGAGAAGAGACGATGGAGCATATGGGGACTTTGTATAAAGACATATTGGAATATCAGTCCACATATAAATTAACGCCGCCAGTAAGTGCGCAGCTTGTGCAGAATCTATTGGCCGCAGGAAAGAAGCTAAAAGATATTGACCAGAAGCTTAAGCAGCAGTACCCGCGTCAGCATGTAGACTTCTCATACTTGTACCAAGATTTATTTCTTGTTGTTAAGCAGCTCCAAGATAAGGGTAATGATGCCAAGCTTAGTGTTATGGTTGTGCATGCCGTCGAAGGGCTTGGAAATGCGAAGATGCAATTATATAGTTGTCGAAAATAAAAAATCCCAGCGGACATCCCGCTGGGATTTTGATTTTACTTACATGAATAGCACAAGTATTTTATATAGAATTCCTGCAAGCAATGCACAGCTTGGAAGTGTAATAATCCAAGTCATAACAATTTTTCGGGCAACGCCCCACTTTACGCCTTTAACGCGTTTAGCGGCACCTACGCCCATAATCGCAGAGGAAACTACGTGCGTAGTACTTACAGGCAGATGAATGAGAGTCGCTCCAAAAATAATGGCTGCTGAGGATAAGTCAGCTGCCGCTCCATTAACCGGCTGTAGCTTCATAATCTTTCCGCCTACCGTTTTAATGATCTTCCAGCCTCCGACCGATGTACCAACACCCATCGCAACAGCGGCACTCACTCGTACCCATGTTGGAATATCGGTTGTAGACTGAAAGCCGCCGGCAATCAAAGCCAGGGTAATAATCCCCATTGCCTTTTGGGCATCGTTTGTCCCATGCGAATAGGATTGGAGGGCGGCCGTGAAAATCTGGAATGTTCGGAAGCCTCGATTGGTCTTGCCTAGATTAAAGTTCTTAAATACTAAAGCAAAGATTGACATGACGATAAATCCAATTCCAAGAGCAAGAAAAGGAGAAATAAGCAATGATTGAATAATCTTGGTGAAGCCGGTGTAGTTAATGGATTGGATGCCTGCTGCGGCAATGGCAGCCCCTGCGATCGAGCCGATCAACGCATGGGAAGAACTGCTTGGAATTCCGTACCACCAGGTAATTAAATTCCAAATAATAGCCGAGAGCAGGGCGGCAAGCACAACAAGAGTCCCGTTCTCAAGCGCGAACGGGTCAACGATCCCCTTCGTTATGGTTTTGGCCACTCCGGTAAAAGTAATGGCGCCAATAAAGTTCATAACAGCTGCCAAGATAATAGCGGTCCGCGGATTTAATGCGCGGGTCGATACCGAAGTCGCAATTGCATTGGCCGTGTCGTGAAATCCATTAATGAAGTCGAACGCTAACGCGAGAATAACAATCGCGATAATAAGTATCATCATTGTATCCATAAAAAAAGAGCCTCTCCTTATGCGTTTCGCATGATGATCGTTTCCAGGGTGTCGGCTACGTCTTCACAGCTGTCTGAAATGCTTTCTAAAATCTCGTACAGCTCTTTATATTGGATGATTTTAATCGGGTCTTTTTCTTTGATGAACAACTCTTTAATACAGACGCGCAGCAGATCATCGCATTGCGATTCTAAATCATTAATTTTGATTGCGTGCGGGCGAATGTCCATCAGCTTCTTTTTGTTCAACAGTTTGGCTGATTTAGCAACTTCTTCCGTGCTTTTTAAGATGTATTCTGTGAATTGAATCATATGCTTGTCCGCGCTGGTCATGTTATACATTTCAAAACGGGAAGCACATTGCTCCATTCCATCTAGAATGTCGTCCATGGCGTTCGCTAATTCTAGAATATCCTCCCGCTCAAGCGGAGTGATGAATGTTTTGTTCAGCGCTACAATAATTTCATGAATATAACGGTCGCCTTTCGTTTCATAGTCCTTCATTGTTGAAGCAAATTCCTTTAAATTCGCCTCGTTTGTAATTTTGAAGTCAACGAAATACTGAGCGGCTTCCTGTAAATTTTCTGCGATGTTAGAAAGCATCTCCAGAAATACATCTCGTTTTGCCGAGAAAATCATGCAACAATACCTCCAAAAGTTTTTTCATACAAACTTTATTTTAGCAAATCCGATCGAACATTAAAATCTTAATTAAAAATTTACCGAAAGACAATGGTACACCTCTAAAATTTACACAAACTTTACAAAAATATGTGGACAAAAAAAGGCTAGTACATGTAGTACTACCCGATATGAAAGAAGTTTACGCACATTGACTTGTATTTTATAAAAAACTGTTTCACACTGTTTATACAAACCAAGGATAAGGGTGGGAGAATAAGGTGACAGCGATCGGATTGGTTGGTGCGGGTAAAGTAGGCGTAGCCTTCGGGCTCTATTTGACAAGGCGACAGGAGAAGGTATGTGGGTATTATAGCCGTACATATGAGCATGCGCGACAAGCCGCTGAGCTTGTAGGTGCAAATGCTCAGGCGTTTTCTAGATTATCGGCATTGATTGCGCAAAGTGACTGGATTGCGATCACGACAAATGATACGGCGATTGAAAATGTGGCAAGATCGATCTCCGCTAGCGGTATTGCGCTTAATGAAAAAGTGATCTTTCATATGAGCGGTGCGGCAACATCTGCTTTGTTGGCCCCTTTGGCTGCAAAAGGCGCTGTAGTAGCCTCGCTGCATCCGCTGCAAACCTTTGCGGACGCAAACTCGGGAGCTAATGCAATGAAGAAGGCCATGTTTGGAATCGAAGGGGATGAGGAAGCGGTTGCGCTCCTAACAGAATGGGTCGAAAGGTTGGGGCATGCCTATTTTGTGCTTGAACAAAAACAAAAACCGCTTTATCATGCAGCCGCGAGCATAGCGTCGAACAGTCTCGTGGGCGTCATCGGGTATGCGGTGGAATTGATGAAAGCAGCCGGGGTCAAAGATACACAAGCATTGAAAGCTCTTACCCCACTCATTGAAGCGACAGTGTATAATGTAGTGGAGAAGGGGGCGGAACAAGCGCTCACCGGCCCGATTGCTAGAGGGGACATAAGCACGGTAAGAAAGCACATGGATGCGATTTTAAAGACAAATCCGGATTTATTAGATTTTTATGCTTCATTAGGAAGCATTACGCTTGCAGTAGCAAAACGGAATGCTCTACAGGATAAGCAAATAATTGACGAATTTACCCGCTTGTTTGAATAATTCACCAGTTTGGTTTGTGCGAACTTGCGGTAGAAAGCTATATACCAACAAAGCTATACAGAAAAGGTGACGCATATAATGATCCAACGCTTTCTATTCACTATTCTCATTGCGCTGCTTGTTTCATACGAAATCGGTTTTAATAGCTTGTTCATCGTATTGCTTGTATTGCCATTGACGATTCGGGGTGAAGATGTTGAGCGCATGAAAAAAACGACACGGCAGCAATGGTTTACGAATACGTTCATCCTTCTTGTGATTGTTGTTATGGGAATCTTGTCAACCTCTATGTTTCAAGCGAATGATGCGCTGCATGCCTGGGCGCAGAAACAGCCGTTTTATATGGATGCCAATGCATTCATGGCCTCTATTCCATATAATGACGCTTCCTTTTTTTGGTTTCGGGAGCTTACACCACAAGACCCGCTGTATGACGTATATGTAATTGGCTTTATTGCTGTCTATTTATTATATGCAGTATATGCATATGTAACAGCTAACCGAGAGACGCTGGTACGTCTTTTATTTGTCAATTGGATGGTACATGCGGTTTTGGCTTTGCCATTCTATTTGTTCTTTAACGTACATGAGGTATGGTCTACCATCAACTATAACTGGGGTCATATTCCCTACTCAGTGAAAAATTGCTTCCCGAGCTTGCATACGTCTGTTGCGTTTTCCTGCTTACTGCTCGCTCTACGGGAGAATAAGCGCTTCGCTATATTTTGGGGAGTGTACAGTGCATTAATTATCTTTACTACAATGTACTTGCGTATTCATTGGGTACTTGATGTAGTGGGCGGCCTTGTATTAGGGTTTATTTTATATCGGGTAGCCAATGCAGTAGCTCCTGCTATTCTTGCCCGCCTGGCCGTTCGAGACGCTGTACGTGAGTCGGGTGCTCTTCTGCCTCACCCGCTTTCTGTGCGTTCAAGCAAAAATGAAGCTATGCAACGGATTAATCGTTAATAAGATAAGAATAAGGATAAAACGATGAAAGGGGGCCTATGCCCTCTTTTTTATTTGGAGTTATGAGGAAGCGAACGGATGAGAGGGGTTGTCTCCTCCCTCATGCGAGAGGGTAAGACTGCGCAGGCATACGGTATGATTCGAGCTGGTGCAGAATTGGCACGAGGGCGACTCTACATGTACCCTAAGTCGAATAGACATTAGATGCAGCAGGGAGGTAAGGTCTGCTTGTTCGGTTTCATCAAGCATGAATTTTACCCCGTATTCTTTAAACTCATCATCCCCTGCAGTTCTCCGTACAATATAGCCATGGAAATGTAATTCCCGATCCAGAATTCGTGTCTGAAATTCTAGCACCACATAAGGGTTAACAGGCAGTGTAAGATGGGTCATAAATCGTATGCCGCCTGGCCCGATGTCTAGAATGCATGTTTTGATACTTTTTGCATCAATGCGATTTTCCTTAATCTGAACGATTGTCATATTTGCACATAATGGCTTTTGAAATACATATCTAAAATGCTGCCGTTTATTGTGTTCCATATTCATCTCCTTTACACATATAGCATTCATTTTATTTTATACATCTTATGGGATAAAAGGAATAATTTTTTTAACATTATTTTTTTTCTGTATTATTACTGTATATTGTCCCGTTTTAATAAAGAGGGCTGGGATTATACAGTAGAAAGGTACAGAGTGCCGAAAGAAAGGAGGGGAATACGATGGCAGTTACAAGTTCCGTATCTGGAATACAACTGGTTCTTTTGTTTCAGGATGGCGTAGACGTAAAAGGGAGAATGAAGCTTGCTAAAAAAGTATACAAAAATATAGCTACAACGGCTACGCCCATAGCAATTCATGAAGCAGCGACAGCGCTTGCGAAATTGCAGACGCTTCCGCTTGCAGGTGTGCAGCAGCTTGTTACGACAGATGTAGTGGAGGAGTAAGGATGGAAGTGGATATTGCTGAAAGGAGGGAGAAGCAGGCATGAAAACATTGGAATTGACATTCGCGGCTCAGGACGGAAGTACGCTGCGTCTTACGCTGCCAAATCCTAAGCTCCCAGTTGATCCGGTACAGGTAGCGGCTACGATGGATTTGCTAATTGCAAAACAGATTTTTACAACGACGACAGGAACAATTACCGGTAAGAAAAACGCACGCGTGATTGATCAGACAGCCTCCGTAATCCCGTTAGCATAAGGAGGCATAGTATGAATGAATGGGTGGCTTTTATTTCAAATGTAGGCTTTCCGGTGACCATCACACTGTACTTATTGGTGCGAATTGAAGCCAAGCTAGAACAGTTAACGTCAACGATTGCTCAACTTGCCCAAACCATCCACGCGACAAAAGAGTAAAGCGGACGGCTCTGCATTTTGCAGGGCCGTTTCCTGCATTTGGACTGCAAATTATAAACTTTATGTGAACGTTACGATTTTCACAATAATTATTACAATCAAACATGTTATAATGTTGTTAAAGCGTTTTCATGAAAGGAGTATTGATTCCATGATGGGCGAAGCGGATGCGGCAAGTCATCCGAAACTATATGAAATTAGGTTGTTAATTTGTGTAGCACAGGCAGATGGATATCTAGACGATGAAGAGATGCAGCGGATTTTTCAGCAGGTAAATCTAGATGTTTTTACCGTAAGAGAAAGACAGATCTTCCATGATGATTTAGAGAATCCAAAGAACGCAGAGGAACTGGCCTTAGAGGTAAGTCCGTATTTAGACCATACCGAAAAGATGGTTCTTATTCGTAAGATGTTCAAGCTGGCTGCATTGGATAAAGATATTGCGCAAGAAGAAATTGCGATGATTTATTGCATCGGCAAAGCGCTTGGTCTAACTGAATATACGATCAAGCAAATAAAAGAATGGGTCATGGAGGGAATTACCTGGCAATCACGTTGGAGCGGGATTGTCCAAGACGCTATGGTATCAAGTGATAAAAAAGCTCCTCTTTGAATCTATATAATATAGAAGGAAAACGCATACATTTGTCGAATCTATAGGGCAGGAAAAGGTAAAACTGCAGAAAAGTGGAGGCGAATGTATGGGTAATGAAGTAGCAGCAAAGACAAAAGTTCTTTTCGAAAAAGAAGGCCATCTGGCATACGTAACATTGAACCGTCCTGATGAGCTGAATTGTTTTGATTACGATACACTAGTGCAGCTCGAAAACACTCTTGATCAAATCCGCTTTGATAAAGAAATTCGAGCTGTTATTTTCACGGGTGCAGGTGAGCGGTCGTTCAGTTCGGGGGCGGATCTAAAAGAACGGCGTACAATGAGCGAAGAAGATGTGCGCAAGTTTATTCATAAAATTCGTTCGGTATTTGATATGGTAGAAGAGCTTCCACAACCAACGATTGCGGCAATTAACGGCTTTTGTTTCGGCGGCGGCTTTGAGCTTGCGCTTGCCTGTGATTTTCGCTACGCTGTCGACTCGGCAAAGCTTGGTATGACAGAAGTAAGCTGGGCGATTATTCCGGGGGCGGGTGGGACGCAGCGCCTGCCGCGCTTGATCGGAAAAGGAAAGGCAAAGGAACTTATTCTGACGGCACGAAAAATTGATGCGACTACAGCAGAACAGCTCGGAATCCTAAATGGGGTAGCATCGCGTGAAGAATTGCTGCCAAAGTGCCGGGAGCTAGCTGAAGAAATTATGCAGAACGGACCGCTAGCTGTCATTCAGGCGAAGTATGCGATCAATTATGGTATGGAAGTTGATGTAAAGACCGGTCTTAAAATCGAAACAAAAGCATATGAAGTTATCATTCCGACACAGGACCGTATAGAAGCGCTGAATGCATTCAGCGAAAAGCGTAAGCCTGAGTTTAAAGGAGAATAAATAAAGCAAGAGGCGTGTATATCCCGAGGACATACACGCCTTTTGCCATTAGTTTGCCTAGAATGCGACAAGACCCATATTTTTACGTACTCTGTCCATTGTTTTAGCGGCAATAGCGTGTGCCTGTTCCGCTCCATTTTTTAAGATATCAACAAGTTCTGGGCTTTCCATCCAGCGCGTATACTCATCTTGAATCGGTGTAAGTGCATTGACAACGACTTCGGCCAGATCTTTTTTGAAATCGCCATATCCTCGTCCTTCATAACGCTGTACAATCGTATCGATTGATTCGCCAGAGCATGCTGCATAAATAGTGAGCAGGTTGCTGACAGCCGGTTTATTCTGTTTATCGTAGCGCACGACGCCTTCTGAATCAGTGACAGCTCGTTTGATTTTCTTCGCAATCACATTTGGTTCATCTAACAGAGCAATATAGCTTCCGGCAGTTGGATTGCTCTTGCTCATTTTTTTCGTTGGATCATCGAGCGACATAATGCGACCGCCGAATTCTTGGATCATCGGTTCTGGAATTACGAATGTTTCTCCATACTTCTTATTGAAACGCATTGCCATATCCCTTGTGAATTCTAAGTGCTGCTTCTGGTCTTCTCCTACAGGAACGTGCGTTGTATTATAGAGAAGGATATCGGCAGCCATCAGCGCAGGATAGGTAAGAAGAGCGCCGGTAACGACTTCTTTGCCCGCCGACTTATCTTTATATTGTGTCATGCGTTCTAATTCCCCGATGTATCCCGTACACTGCATTAACCATCCAAGCTCTGCATGCTCAGGTACTTGCGATTGGATGAATAAAATCGATTTTTGCGGGTCGATTCCAATGCTTAAATACATGGCGGCTAACTGCATCGTATAGTCATGCAGTTCTTTGGCTTCTTTAGGCACGGTAAGCGAGTGAAGGTTAACGATTGAGTAGATGCAGTTTCCTTCTGTCTGTAGGTCAACAAAGCGCTTCATGGCGCCAATGTAGTTGCCTAATGTGAAATTTCCGCTAGGTTGTACACCAGAAAAGATCTGTTTCATATGTACATCACTCCTTCTATGTAAAAATAAATAAAAAAGACCCCACATCCGCAAGGGACGAGGAGCCGTGGTACCACCCTAATTAACCGGCATATGCAGCCAGTTCACTTCATTCCCGTATAACGGAGGGAGACCCGCCGCTGTCTACTAGTGCTGCTTCATTCGTTCGACAGGGAGCTCAGAAGTCCATTCAGTCGGGGAGTGCGTACCGGGCTTCCACCATCCCCGGCTCTCTATTACGTCTCGTTCCGCTTACTTCTCTTCATCATTGCCTATTGTATTCAAGGTAAGAATAATCATAATATAAAACACTATTGCATTTCAAGTGTTCACATAACATCGTGTTTATGAAGTTCTTCATAAATGCGTGGAACCAATTCTCGCGCAAAAAGCTTTTTTTCTGATATAGGAGAAGTGGGGTCACAATTTTGGAGATAACCATAAATAAAGCCTTCGAGTTGTTCATAGCTTGGTGGCCAAGAAGAAAACCAGCGTTTCACCTGCAGTAGGATGTCGGCTTGCAGCGAGTTGACCGTTTTATTATACATGCTGCACCTCATTTCTGAAATTTAGGTTATCTTCTCTATATACCCAAAAAACAAAACACCTCCCCAAACTTTTTTGGTGAGGTGCTATTTAGTGTATTGTTTCATTGACGTTTCCTATCTTTATTCTATTATGCAGGGTAGTTATCGTGATTCGTATGGCACTCTTCACACTCCGTTTTATACGATTCAGCTTGCTCAGATATTACAGATCCGCAACGAGCACATGTTTTCTTCGGAAGGTTGTTATAGAACTCAGATACTGGAATCATAGTTGACGCCTCCTTTTTTTATAATTGTAATATAACAGCATTCAATAATCAACTATCTGTTGTAATATAAATAAAAACATTTTTAGATACATGCTCTATTATTCTTCTTTATACATCCTTATTCTTCTCTTTTTATTATTTTTTCATTACTTTATTTATTTCTTCATTTTTATAAAGTTAATGAAATGATTCTTTTGTCTGTTGTATTACACACAATGTAAAAAAGCTTTGCCCATGAGAGGCAAAGCTTTTTTATGGTTTGTTTATAGTTACATTCGGGCAGGCGGCTGTCCGGATCGTGAGGAAGGCTGTGCCACTGCTTTTTGTTGGCGTAACTTATTAACACCTTGATAAAGGCTGAAGCCAGCGGCTGCAAGTTCAGAAATTTTGTCCGCCCAGCTAGTATCTTTCTTCACCATCTTTTCTTGGACGGTTTCTGAGGCAATTGTCAAGCCGCGTCCGATTGAATCTACAGCTTCAAAGCTGCTGTCAAGCTTATCCATTTTCACTGCAATATCGCTTGAAATGCGGTTCATCTCTCCTAAAGAGACATCGACACTTGCCATAAGGCGGTCAACATTACCTTGAACGTGCTGAACCGTCTCATCCGCATGTTTTACAAGTGGAATTAAATTACGGAAGAATAGCACCATGTATACGGTGAGCACAGCTACAGCGATTGCTATAACGATGACCGCGATTGTAATTGCTAACTCCATTACTGTCACCTCTTTTATTTAAGTTATTTATTTGTGTATTACCGCCAATTATAAAAAAATAAACACCCCGGCCTGTGTTGGACGGGGTGTACATGATTTATTTCGTTACGGTAATGATCTTGTTGTAGTGGCCGGGATGTGAATGATCCGGTTCACACAGTACAACAACATTCTCTTCGCTCTCAAGAACGGAGTTAACTTCAAGTGTTCCAATGCTTTGTGTGTTGATATCGAGACAAAAGTGTAGGCATTGATGTTTGTTGCCCATGATCTCCGCAGATACTTTCTTTAAAATTCCTTTGATCTCTTTTTTCTCCTGGTTTGTCTCTACGGTCACCGTTACTTTCTTTCCTGTCAGCCCCACTAAACACTTTCTTGCATCCTTTTGCAGTTCTTCAAGCGTTTTTGGCTTGCCTTCTTTTCTCAGTACACTCCTAAAAAAACTAACCATAATTCCTCTCCTTAATTTTGCCTGCGAGGTTAGCTGACGGATTCGGACATAAGGTTGGATGCCCTACACCAGAGGTGATTCACCCCTATTACGTGGGTCCCCCGCTCCAATTGGATTCGGCATTTGAATCATGATTGAATCATAATAAGGCACATCGATGTGAATTGTCAATTAGATTTTTAGCGTATAGGAGATACGTGCTTTCGACGCTTTCCCTTTGTTCGTTTTACTATTACAATAGGATAGGAAAACAAGGGGAACATGACGAATAGGTAGGAAAAGGCAACAGGAGGAGTTAATCATGGTACGACAATTCCTACGCAGAATGTTTGCGGGACGGAAAAACAATGAAGAACGTGAAACGATAACAGATGAGCATGAAGCCGAATGGACGGACGAAGTATGGGAGTTAGATGAAGAAGCAGGAAGAGAGTCTGCCGCTAAAGAAAATCCGTATGCAGCCAACCATGTAAGGAATGAGGAGCAAGCAGAGCCGCGTCTATATACGGTTACCCGCGATAAAATTGAACATCATAACTATAAGCAGATAAAGCGACTGGTTGAAGACATATTGGAAGAAGCCGAACAGGGGTATTGTCACAGGGGATGCCTACAACTTCGGCTTTCGCCGGAACTTCTAGAAGAGACGGACGAATTCTTCGGCAAGCGAATCGGAAAATATATCGAAGGGGCCGAACGGGAGACATATGATGCGACCGCTTTTTTTGATTGGACAGATGAAGAGACGGCGCGCATTTACCGCACATATACCCTACCTTCGTATCCAGAGAAGCAGCAGTCGTTTGTTCAGAGTCGCCTGGTGATGATTTATGATACGTGCGAAGCTTTGAATTGGGATGCCCGTCGGATTGCGGGAGCATTTGCTGAAGCGATCGAATGGCCGCTTGGAGAGGAAGATTTAGTAACGTTTGAACGCTGGTTGGCTACCATGTCGCAGCGATTGGCAGAGGAAGGGTACGAAACTGATGATGAAGAAGCGGCTGAGGAATATATAGAAGAAGATTTTTCTTATATTACGCCTGTCCAGATATCGCGTGAGGAAGTTGAGCGTGAAGATATTACGAAGCTTGTAGCTTTCTTCGATGGTATTTTATCTGATGGCGCGAAAATCCGGGAGAAAAAAGGTGGATTGGTATTTTCTTTTTACGGGTTTTCAGGTGAACTTGAAGATGTAATGCAGGATGAAGCTGTAAATGCCTGGGCCAGCCGCCTGGTTGAACAATACCCGTATGTCTTTTATTTCTTAAATGACGAGTACGTGCCAATGACACAGTTCGTTACTTCCATGGTGGTAACTGCACACATGGAAGGGGATCAAGTAGTCTATAATGAACAAGAGTTGGAAGAATTCATCCAGTTCATTCGTGGTGCACTCTCCCAACTGGCTGAGCGAAGCGGAGAGAGTCCATATCAGGTAATTAATGAATTTGAACAGAAGCTATTCCAGTCATAAAAGCTGGCGCCTACATTACTATGAATAGTAAGGACGAGATAGTATGGAAGAAAATAAGCAAGCGCAATTACAGAAAGAGACGCATAAGAGAGTAATCGAGGAACTAGAACGCTCGCTTCCGGAAGGCTGGAGGGTGGAGGGCAACAAAAGCGACCTTGAGCAGATAAGGATTCTCCACAGTCAGCTTGGTGAAGGCGATATGGCTGTCAAGTTGACTCCGTTGTTTGCTAAAGTGGAGCAATATGAATCAGATAAAGAGAAGTGGCTTGCAGAATTTACAGAGAAGGTTGTGCGTACTATCCGTGAAGCCGCACAAAAGCACAGGTTGGTCGGTCAGGAGCACAGACTCTATCCGGTGCTGCGCCACCCTTCTTTTACATCCGCAGAAAAAAACAAGGCGCTTGTATGGCGCGCACATACAGCCGAGAGTATCGTATTGTATGCTCTTGATTTGGAAGCAAGCTATACACTCATCAGCAAGGAGATGCTTGCTGAAGCAAATATGACAGAGGCAGCGCTCCATGAAAAGGCACTAGATAATTTACGACGACTAGAAAGTACGCCAAAGCAGGATAAGGTTGGCGATAATATTTTTTATTTCTTTAATGCAGAAGATAGCTATAGTGCCAGCCGAGTATTGAATGAGGATCTTCTTCTGTGGATGCGACAGAAGGTGAGCGGCAAGATGGGAGTCGCGCTCCCGCATCAAGATGTGTTGATTGTTGCGGATTTAGCGGACGCCAAGGGCGCATATATGCTAGCTCAGCTTACGGTTGACTTTTCTATGCGTGCAAGCGTTCCGATTTCCCCGATTCCGTTTATGTACGAGGATGGGGGGCTAGAGCCGTATATGGTAATGAAGAATCCGAAATCAAGACATAAATATCCAAGTCATGGCGGAAGGAAGAAGCGTCCGCCTGAGCAATAAACATCAAGAAGAGGGCCGACATGGGATCATGTCGGTTTTTGTTATTTTATATCGAAAGAATATTCTGTATTTTATCAAAAATAATATTTATTTTGTTAACGTTTTCATATATAGTAAGTGGTGGATTTAGATTATTAAATTAAAGGAGGCTTTTGTTCATGCAGCTAGCTTCTCCATCATTACACCCAAATGTTGAAAAATTCCTCAAGGAACCGAAAAAAATACTTGTCAATGGCCAGTGGATTGAAGCAGCGAGCGGTAAGACGTTTGCAACAATCAACCCAGCTACGAAGGAAGTATTATGTCAGGTCGCTGAAGGCGGCGCAGAGGATATTGACAAAGCGGTAAAAGCAGCGAGAGCAGCGCTAAATGGCTCATGGAGCAAAGTCAGTCCATCGCAGCGTGGACAGCTTTTGTACCGTCTGGCCGATCTAATTGAACAAAATGCGGAAGAGTTGGCACAGCTTGAGACATTAGACAACGGAAAACCAATTCGGGAGACAAGCAATGCAGATGTGCCATTGACTGTTGACCATTTCCGTTATTATGCGGGCTGGGCCACAAAGATTTACGGTCAGACAATTCCTGTATCTATACCGAATTATTTTAACTATACAAAACGTGAACCTGTTGGGGTCGTTGGACAGATTATTCCGTGGAACTTCCCGCTCTTGATGGCGGCGTGGAAGCTCGGTGCAGCGCTTGCATGCGGCAATACAGTTGTATTAAAGCCGGCAGAGCAGACGCCGCTTAGCGCGCTTCGCCTTGGTGAATTGATTATGGAAGCAGGCTTCCCGGAAGGTGTTGTAAATATCGTCACAGGTTTTGGCGAAGAGGCGGGTCAGCCGCTTGTCGAGCATTACGATGTAGACAAAATCGCATTTACCGGATCGACGGAAGTCGGACGCCTGATTATGCAGAAAGCAGCCGGAACACTCAAGAAAATATCGCTTGAGTTGGGCGGTAAGTCACCGAATATTATCCTGCCGGATGCGGATATGTCACGGGCAATTCCAGGTGCTTTGAGTGGTATTTTCTTTAACCAAGGACAGGTGTGCTGCGCAGGCTCTCGCTTGTATGTACACAAAAAGGTATATGACAATGTATTGAGTGATATGGTATCACACGCACAAAAAATCAAAGTCGGCAATGGGTTACTACCGGATACAGAAATGGGGCCGTTAGTCTCAGCCGAACAACATAGCCGGGTAACGGATTATATTGATATCGGTCGCAAAGAGGGCGCTCAGATGATCTCAGCCGTCCGTGAAGAAGATGCGCTGAATCAAGGATATTTTGTCACACCAACCGTTTTCTCTGATGTTTCCGATGAGATGACGATTGCTCAGGAAGAGATTTTTGGACCGGTATTAGCGGCCATGCCGTTTGAAGATATGGATGATTTGATTGAACGAGCTAATCGTACTACGTACGGACTTGCAGCGGGAGTATGGACACAAAACCTCTCCAATGCCCACAAGTTAGCCGAGCGCATTCGTGCAGGTACAGTATGGGTAAACTGCTATAATGTATTCGATGCGGCTTCTCCGTTCGGTGGATACAAACAAAGCGGAATTGGACGTGAGATGGGCAGCTATGCACTAGAACTGTACACAGAAGTAAAAAGTGTATGGGTCAATACCCGCTAAAAACATAGAATACATGGCGGAATGAGAAACAGAGGCAGTGCTCCTCTGTTTCTTTTTTTTACCTATAAAACTCTTGATCTTACATCTTAATATAGACATGCGTATGACCTGAAAAGTTGTTAGATTATTTGCAAAAATACTGTTAATATCGTAAATATTGTGTTAGACTGCAATAAATGGTATACAATATACTCTTTTCGAGAGGAGGAACGTGGATGAAAGTTTGTAAATAGGATAGGCAAATAAGAGAAGAAAAGCCTAATTAAAAGTAAGCGGTTTCAAAAGGGGCAATTAGACAAGGAGGGGTATGAATGGACTGGGATTTAGCTCATATTATTTATGCGTTGGGAGCTGTAACCGTCGTATTGGCGATGTTATTCCGTAAAGGCGTTATTATTCCTTCACTTGTAACTACATTCTTACTTGGCTGGGCATATAAGGGAGGTTTCGGGGAAGGCATCGTAGCAGGGTTGGTCACCATCTACAATGCTAATATTATGGCGGCAAAGGAGCTATTTAGCATTATACTGCTGATTGCATTTATGGTAGGAATGCTGAATGCATTAAAGGAAATAGGAGCCGATCATAAAATGATTGCCCCCATTCAAAAGATTATTGTAAATGGGCATTCTGCATATTGGATCTTATTTGCTGCAACCGCCCTGTTATCTACGGCATTCTGGCCTACACCGGCAGTTCCGCTCGTTGCGGCAGTGCTAATTCCGGTAGCGCTACGTGCTGGGCTTCCGCCAATGGCAGTAGCAATTTCTATTACACTTGCAGGTCAAGGGATGGCACTTGCAGGAGATGCATTGATGCGCGTGGCTCCTGCGCTTTCGGCTAAAGCGGCTGGTGCACCGCAAATAGCGGAAGCTGTCTGGCTGAAATCGATTGTGTTGACATTAGTGGTAGGAGGCGTTGCAAGCTTAATCTCATACGTTAGCATCGCCAAAACAATTAAGAAGCCAGTAGAGACGCCGCTAGAAGAGTCAGAGGGTGAGCAGGAGAAAACGTATTACCAAGAAGGTGAAGCGGAGGCAGCGGCTACTTTAGAATTTATGCCGCAGAAAGAATCAGGCAAGCTCGCTTCTTTTTTTGCTGTATTTACGATTGTGATGTTTTTGCTTGATATTGTAGCGATGAGTATTTTCGATATTAAAGGCGGTGACGCAGGAGCGTTAGTCGGCGGTACGGCAGCAATCGTTATGCTGGTGGCTACGATTGCGAAGCATAAGGGAGAGGCGTTTGAAGAGATTGGAGAGCGCTTAACAGAAGGCTTCGGCTTTGCAATCAAGATTATGGGCTCTATTATTCCGATAGCTGCTTTCTTCTTTCTTGGAGGTCAGGAGCATTCTGCTGCCGTGTTCGGTGAGGGAGCGCCAGGGTTTCTCTTCGACATCGTAGAGAGTGCACAAGCCTATATTCCGAGCAATGAAGCTGTTGCCGCATTTGGCGTATTGCTTGTCGGTATTCTGTGTGGGATTGACGGCTCAGGCTTTGCTGGTCTTCCCATTACAGGGGCACTTGCAGGGGCTCTGTCACATGGGACGGGTATCGATACTTCTATGCTTGCAGCTGTAGGTCAGATGGGCTCCATCTGGTCAGGAGGCGGTACATTTATCGCCTGGTCGTCACTGGTAGCCGTTGCTGCATTTGTGGGGGTCTCCCCGATTGAGCTGGCCAGGAGAAACTTCCTGCCTGTTATGACAGGACTCATTATTGCAACCGTGCTTGCGGTTATAATCTGGTAGCGTAAAATGACGAGCAAAAAGCCGTTGACGCGGAGAGGTTATACCGCACTGTCAACGGCTTTTATCGGCTTCTTTACAGAAAAAGTGGTTGCGTTATATAAGGCTGAAGCAATGGTTTTAGCCATGCTGCGCACAGACTTTTCATTTGCGGTTTGCAGCATCATATAATTATAAGGTCCAACTGTATTTACAATTCCCTTGATATGAACGTCTCCTATTTGCGGCAGCTGTTTTTTCAAGCTGTTGCCGGGGAAGAGCGGTCCATCGACCAGTTGAATATAGCCGATATGATGAAGATGTCCTAGTGATGCATCGATAGCAACAACAAATGGGCGATCATATGTCTGATGAATTTCTTCCATAATCTCCGGGAGGTTCAATGCATGCACCGGTTCTTTAATTGTGCCGTAGATGTGTGCATGCTTCAGCTCGCTATCCTGCAGTAGAGTGCCGATCATAGGCCCTAGCGCATCTCCAATCGCCTTGATTGTACCGATGCAAACGAATACTAAAGGTCTTCCAGCGGCTGCCCGAAACAAAAGGGATAAGCTGGTGCTTAAATGCTTGCTTGCTTTTTCTTCTTTATAGTGTGTTTGTATAATCATATCGATCTCTCCAACAAATTTTCTTTCAATATTATATCAT
Organism: Aneurinibacillus sp. REN35; assembly: GCF_041379945.2. Classification (NCBI taxonomy): domain Bacteria; kingdom Bacillati; phylum Bacillota; class Bacilli; order Caryophanales; family Paenibacillaceae; genus Aneurinibacillus; species Aneurinibacillus baijiui. The sequence goes on from NZ_JBFTXJ020000003.1 coordinate 178,879, forward strand.
ATACCACCATCATGCTTCTTTTAGTGAACGTATTCATTTGTATATAAAGATATATACTTTATGGTATACAATATACGATATAAACTATGAAAATACAATCAGGTTAGGAGGCAATTCTGTGAACATTTATGACCTACAGAAAATGACATGGCCGGAAATAAAAGAGGCGTTCAAGCATGCTAAGCTAGCAATTGTACCAATTGGTGCGCATGAACAGCATGGTCCTCATATGACAGAGAACTGTGATGCGGTACTGGCGAAGCGGATGGCTGATAAGCTCGCAGCACGGCTGCATCCCGCTGCCTTTATTACGCCGACCGTAACAATGGGGGTATCGCCGCATCATATGAACTTCCCTGGAACGATTTCACTGCAACCTGAGACGCTCATTAGTATATTAAAGGATATAACCGTTTCGCTGCGCCATCACGGTATTACAACTTTTTTGTGGCTGAATGCACATGGTGGTAATCAATCGACACTATCCATTGCCTGCCAGAAGCTAAGTCTAGAATTAGATGTGACGATTTATTATGCCAAAACCACGGCAAGCGCAAGCGAAATCTATAAGGAGTATATTATGTCATCTCCATATGGACATAGCTGCGAACGTGAAGTATCGGAAGCATATTATCTTGCTCCTGAGCTGATCCGTGAGAATATGCTGCAAAAAGGACAACTGCAATCTCATCCTCGCTGGCGACATCTTCGCCCTGGCAAACCGCTTCAAGGATTCTATCGTTATGAAGAAATGACAGAAAACGGTTGTATTGGTGATGGGACACAGGCAAGCTACGAACTCGGGGAAAAAATTGTAGAAACAGCTCTTGATCATTTGGAAGAAGAGATTCGTTATATGCTTGAGACGGAGCAACACATTAATAATTTATAGAAAAGTCGGATTTTTTTATAAAATTCATTGACACTATGCCCATATGTGTTAATATAAAAACAAGAAACATTTTGGTATACAATATACTAAAAAGAGCGTGAAGCTTATTACATACCTGCTTTCATAAAAAAGCGGTAAACGGACATGCTCTTACTCTTTCACCAAAATGGTATACAATATATGAGGAGGAATCAAACATGGCAGAACTGATGGACAAAGACGTATTTCGTGAGAAGTTAGAGGCAGCGGTTAAAGGCAATAGCAGTGAAGTAGCACCGTTTACAAATGCATGGGCTGAGGGTCTGCTGACACGCGAACAGTTCGCGAAATGGGTAGAGCAGCATTACCATTATGTTGGACCGTTCGCAGACTACTTAGGATATATGTACTCGAATTGTCCGTATGAAGATGCGAAAGATTTCCTCTTACAGAACATGTGGGAAGAAGAGCTGGGCGGTGACCGACATACCGATTTATTGATTCGCTTCGGCGAGGTGTGTGGAACGACTCGTGAGAAAGTGGAAGATGCTGATAATATGCTGGCAACAACACTTGGCTTACAAAGCTGGTGTTATGCAATTGCAATGCGGGAGAACTTCATTGTAGCGACAGCGGCGCTTATTATCGGTTTGGAATCTCAAGTACCTGGTATTTATCGGAAGCAGACGCCAACGCTGCGCGAGAAGTACGGATTTAGTGATCATGAAATTGAGTTCTTCGATCTCCATATCGTATCGGATGAAATTCATGGGGAGCGGGGTTATCAAATCGTATTGAAATATGCCGATACACCGGAACTGCAAGAGCGCTGCTTGAAGGCTGTGCAGAAAGCAACGGAGATGCGTCGCATGTATATTGATGGAATCTATCGCGCTGTTGTTGAAGAAAAGCCATACGCTACTTTGTAAACGGAAATGATGTACACTACAATGTGCAGCAGCTCTCTCGTATAGAGAGAGCTGTTCTTACCTTACTGCCATATATGCGTCATGCTAGAATCAACATATTTATTAGGGGTGAGCGATGTGACAACAACCACAGGCATAGCAACCTACCAGAACTTGATTGATGGAGAGTGGAGTGCACCATTGTCGGGCCGGTATTTTGATAGTGTGAACCCGGCGGATACGAATGATTGTGTAGGGCATTTTCCCGCTTCAAATCGGGAGGACGCAGAGCGTGCGATTGCAGCGGCAAAGCGCGCACAGAAAGAATGGGCACGAACCGCTCCATCCAAAAGAGCGGCCCTGCTTTACCGAGCAGCCGATCTTCTTGAAGCACGAGCTGAGCAGTATGGAATGGAGCTGACACGGGAGGAAGGGAAGGTGCTGTCACAAGCGGTAATGGAGGTGAAGCGCTCGGCACAGACGCTGCGCTATTATGCCTCGGAAGGTTTAAATGTGACAGGACAGACGCTGCCTTCCGATGATGGAAGTTTCCTGTATACGAGGCAGGAGCCGCTAGGTGTCGTGTCCGTAATTACTCCATGGAATTTTCCCATCTCAATTCCGGTTCGCAAAATTGCTCCCGCTCTAGTGACGGGAAATACGGTTGTATTTAAGCCAGCCTCAGATACCCCGCTGATCGGACTTCGGTTGGCTGAGTGTCTGCATGAAGCGGGTCTGCCTGCTGGTGTACTGAATTTCATTACAGGCTCTGCCTCCCAAATCGGAGATATTCTTGTCTCCCATAAAGATATTCGTGCTGTCACATTTACCGGATCTACGTACGCGGGAGAGCAGATACACAAGAATGCTTCTTTTACGACGCGCCTACAGCTTGAATTAGGAGGAAAAAACCCGCTGATTGTTATGGATGATGCGGATATAGATCAGGCTGTACAGATGACGATTGCCGGGGGATTCAGCCTTACCGGTCAGGCCTGCACAGGCACAAGCCGTGTCTATGTAATGGAAGAAGTCTATTCTAGCTATGTTGAAAAGCTCGTGGAAGCGACACAGAAGTTGACGGTCGGGAACGGCTTGCAAGATGGGATCAAACTAGGACCGCTTGCCAATGAAAGCCAGCTTCGTACTGTGCTTGGATATGTGGAAAGCGGCAAAGCTGAAGGAGCTACGCTGCAAACGGGTGGAGTACGACTTGTCGAGGGAGAAATGGCAAGAGGATATTATATATCTCCAGCTATATTTACTGATGTGAGACAGGAGATGCGCATCATGCGTGAAGAAATCTTCGGACCGGTCATTGGTGTTATGAAGGTGTCTTCATTTGAAGAGGCGATGGAACTGGCTAATGACACGGAATACGGGTTAGCTGCAGCGATATGCACATCGGATGAGAATACAGCCGCTCGCTTTGTAGAGCAAATCGAAGCCGGGATGGTTAAGGTAAATAAGCCGACAACCGGCGTTGCGTATAATGCTCCATTCGGCGGCATGAAGAACTCAAGTACGGCGACGTATCGCGAAAGCGGTCGCGATGCGCTTGCGTTCTATGTGCAGGCAAAGACAGTATATCGTTAAATAAAATAAGACAGTAAAGAGAGGGAGAATAAGCATGCGGCAAGTACTACGGCTTGAACTTGAAGAAGCAAAAATTATGATTGAAGCAGCCCGAAAGAAGGCTGAAGAAATCGGTGTGCTAGAGACGATCTGCATTGTGGATGATGGTGGGTATGCGATTGCGCTTGAGAGAATGAATGGCTCCCGCATTACTGGTGTTGAGATATCTATGGCAAAAGCATTTACGGCTTCAGGTCATAAACGCTCAACTCATCTATTCAACAAAGAAGGAGGACCTGCGGCAGTAGGAGGAGAGGCATTTGGCATTCAACAGATGATTCCAGGAAAATTCGCTATTTTTGTCGGTGGCTTCCCAGTTGTAGTAAATGGGGATGTAATCGGAGGAATCGGTGTAAGCGGCGGTAACGGTGAACAGGATACGGCGGTTGGAGTTGCGGCATTGCAGGCACTCCAACAATACCTCGGCCAAGAGTATGATGTAGTTGTGCAGGCTGATATTAAGAAATAACGGAAGAGGTCGAGCTTCTCCGGTAAAAAGGAGCGGTACGAGTGACACAGCCGTTAATTAAACCAGCTAACGCCTCACTTGCGAAGCAGCCTACAGTAGAAGACAAAGTATTGAATCGTATGCTGCTCGCTATCTGCCTGGGTGCGTTTGTCTCTCACTTAACCGCAGGCATAGTGAATATCGCGCTGCCGGGTCTGTCTACTATATTTCAACAGAATATCTCCGTCATACAATGGACTGCATCAGGATATTTATTAGTGATTGCCGCGATGCTTCCCATGATGGGAAAGTGGGGGGATCGATTTGGCAGCAAACGCATTCACAATATGGGATATATCGTATTCGGGTTAAGTTCGCTTCTTACTGTATTCGTTGAGACCATCTCCGGTCTTTTGGTGCTGAGGATCATTCAAGCGCTTGGGGCAGCGATGTTCCAGGCGACCAATATTGGACTTGTCAGTCGATATTTTCCGGCTCATTCACGTGGCCGGGCGCTTGGATTTGTCAGTACTGCTGTGGCACTTGGTGGATTGAGCGGGCCGATGGTCGGCGGTTTGATTATGGATTGGTTGAATTGGCACTGGTTGTTTCTCATTCACGTTCCGGTCCTTCTGGCCGCGACGATTCTTGCTATCCGTTATATTCCAGCCGATGCCCCCGGAGCAGCACATGCGGTGGATTGGATTGGCGGAATTTTATTTGCCGTAAGCATTACCGCATTTATTTTTGTCGTTTCTAGCGGGAATACGTGGGGATGGCTGTCCATCTCGATTATTGGTGTGTTTGGTATTGGCATAGCATCACTGGTTGCGCTATACCGCTGGATTCGGTTGCGTACGAAGCGCGAGCAGGAGCCGTTTCTTAATCTTCAATTGTTTGTTAAGCCATCGGTATCTGCGGGCATGTATATTGGATTGGCGACATTCGTTGCCGTATTTGCCACCCAGGTTACGCTTCCTTTTTATTTGCTTGGTGTTCGCCACTTTAGTCCAACCGAGGCTGGCATCATGATTATGACATATCCGGTCGCTTTAGGAATTATGGGTCCGATCAGTGGATCACTTTCTGATCGGCATGGGTCATCGAATATTACATTGCTCGGGCTTGGATGCATGTCGATGGCATTAGCCCTATTAAGTTTTCTCGGTACGGCCACACCAATTGTAGCACTGGCTTTCGCATTGCTTCTGCTTGGAGCCGGTATGGGCATGGTCACATCACCAAATTACAGCCTGATTCTTGGAAGTGTAGATAAGACAAATTTGGGTGTGGTTGGTGGGATGGTTGCGCTGGTTCGCAATCTGGGCCTTGTGCTTGGTACAGCACTTGGCATTGCGATTCTTGACTATGTTTTCCCAGGCTCTATCTCAGGGTGGATGAATACAAAAGAAGACATGTTTGCCCCCTATGTTGTCTTTGGGTTACGTATCGTATTTTTTGTCTCGTTTCTGTTCTGCCTGCTTGGTGTCATATTTTTGCGGCTTACACTGCGAGTACGCATACCGCAGGCAAAATAAGCGAAAGGGGGGATCGCGTGAGCTACAGACAGTTGTTTACTGGTTTTTTTAGGGCTGGTATTCTCGGCTACGGCGGCGGTCCTTCTATGCTTCCCCTTATTCATGCGGAAGCTGTGAAGAAATATCGGTGGATCGATGATGAAGAATTCTCAGACATTGTGGCACTGGCTAATGCGCTGCCTGGACCGATTGCTACGAAGATGGCTGCCTACATCGGTTATAAAATCAAAGGACTTATCGGAGCGGTCGTTACAATTTTTGCTGTATCCATTCCCGTACTGATCATCATGATCGGCTTGCTGGGCTTCTTGTTTCAATTTAAAGACTCTTCGATTGTAAAAGGAATGGTAGCAGGTATCCAGCCGGTAATTGGTGTGATGATGGCGGTGCTTGCGTATGAATTTTTTGGTAAAGCGTGGAAGCAGGATAGCAAAAAAGCAAAAGCTATAGTTATTATACTTACGGTTGTTTCAACTGTATTATTGGCCTTTGTCTCGCTTTCCCCGGCTATTCTCATTGCGGCTGTGCTCGCGGTCGCGTTTGGATATGCGACACAAAAGCAGCGTAAACAGAAAAAGGCACAGACAGCTGTAGCGGCTAAAGAAAATCAAACCAGCATGGAACGGAGTGGGTAGGGCATGGTATTGTGGCAGCTGTTCTGGGCGTTTTGTGTAGCGAATATTTTAGGCTACGGCGGCGGCCCTCCTAGCATCCCGCTTATTCAGAATGAAGTGGTTAACCATTATGGATGGATGACAAATCAAGAATTTGGTGAGGCGTTTGCATTTGGTAATGCGCTGCCGAGTCCAATTGCGACAAAGCTTGGTGGATATATTGGATACCAAGTAGCCGGCATTCCTGGAGCGATAGCGGCTCTGCTTGGTACAGTTGCTCCTTCTGCTATCGCTATGATTGTACTGCTTCGCTTTTTGACTATATTCAAAACCGCACCACAAGTCAAGGCAATGACACAGGGGATTCGGCCGATTGTGGCCGTGTTGATGGGGATTCTTGCATATGAATTTTTCCGGAGTGCTGTAGCAGGCCCTGCTGGTATTTGGCATACAATATTGCTTGCAGGTGTAAGCTATGTGTTCATGGAACGAATCAAAGCTCATCCGGCACTGGTTATTACCTCCTCCTTGCTTTACGGTGCTGTATTTCTCTCCTAAACTTGTGATTTCTCTCAGCATCCAGTAAGCTTAAAGGAAAGAGAAGGAGGAATATTGTATGCAAGCTGACACCTGGGTGAAAGAAGAACTAAGTCCAATTCGTGATAAGGTATACCGCTACATTAAAGAAATGATTCTTAACGGTGAGTTGGCAGCAGGCGAAAGAATTGTAGAGCGCGAACTGGCAGATAAGCTGAATATCAGCCGTACACCGATTCGGGAAGCCTTGTTTCGTTTAGAATCACAAGGTTTTGTAAAAACGCTGCCGCGTAAAGGTGTTATCGTCTCGAAAATGTCTACCGAAGAAATTATTGAAATATTTACGATTTTATCCTCTCTTGAAAGTCTTGCGGTAAAGCTGGCTGCCACAAAGGTAGAAGAAGCGGACCGAATTCAGTTACATGGGCAGATCAAAGAGATCGAACAATTGCTGGCACGACCGGATTTAGATACAAAGCATCTGACGGATTTGCATATTGATGTGAATGAAACGATCTACAAACTAGCCAAAAGCCCCCGTCTATATGAAATGCTGCACAGCTTACTGGAGTACATTCAGGCGTTCGCCATCGTTGGACAGGAAATTCCAGGTCGGCTGCGCAAATCGCTCGAAGAGCATAAGGCAGTAGCTATGGCCGTCCGGGATGGGGAAAGTGAGCTAGCGGAGCAGCTTGCAAAAATTCATATTGCCAATTCAAAATCAGCGTACTTAGAGGCGCTAGATACGTAAAGGAAGTATCAATAAGGGAGGGTATACAATGAGCAGCAAAATCAAAGTGGAATTCTGCCAGAATAACCTAAACCGTCATGCTTCTTCACGGGACGCCGCAGCGTTCGTGAAGGAGCAGGTTTCAACCAGTATAGTAGATGTGGTGGAAATGAAATGCGGTGGAATTTGTGTTGCTTGCAAGATGAGCCCTTATGCATTGATTGACAAGAAGTATATAACAGCTTTGGATGCGGCCGAATTTTTTGCGCGGTTCAAAAAAGAGCTTGAAAAACAAACAGAGGAAGTCAAAGCTACGAGGAAGGCGATGTAGCATGCGAATTGAAAAAAAGCTCGCTGTCTATGGGATGGTGCTAACGGATAATCCTGAGGTGACAAAGTCGTATGTTACATCCACGGCAGATAAATATCATGTGTATGTCAGCGGAATTCATGTTCACTGTCCGAGTCAGCTGCTATATGAAGGGAATAAGATCGGAAAGCAACTGTCAGTAGAATGGTTGAAGGCATGTGCTCGGCGCAGTATGCTAAACCAACTTAGCATGCTAAAGCGAATTGTGGAAGATCTAGACGCAGTAGATCAGATCATGAAGATTGTATATTACATTAATGGGATAGGTACAAAAGAAGAATGGAGCGAGGTTACAAAAGAGACGACCGCTATCGTTCGCAATGCATTTGGTCAGGTGGGCAGCGACTGTGAGGTATGTATTATTGCACCAGTTCCGCTTGCACCAGGGCAGCCCGTACAAATCGATCTGCTGGCTTCCCTGCCGTCCACGATCCTTCCTAGTCGTACTCGAATATATGAAGGGATAAGAAGCGGGGTATAATGAGAGGTATTAAATGGTATACAATATACTAAAAAAGCAAGTGCCTTCTTCAGAAAAAGAAAGCGCTTGCTTTTTTATGTTATGCTTTAAATCGATTAAGTTCATGCTGAAGTTCTTGTGCCAACTGGCTAAGTGCATCGGAAGCGGCTGTGACCTCTTCAATCGAAGCGAGCTGTTCTTGTGCGGAGGCTGCAACATTTTGCGTGCCGTTAGCGATGGTGGTGGAGATCGCTACGGATTGTTCGATTGATGAAGCAACTTGGGTAGTGCTGCCCGCAATCGCTTCCGCACCGATAGATACGTTCTGTATCTCCTCTACTACACGTTCGACCAGCGTCATAATTCGTGCGAAGGCGGTACCGGCTTCATTGGCTACAGAGGCTCCGACTTCTACTTCATCGGTACCGCGTTTCATTGCCTGTACAGCCTCTGTGGTGTGCTGTTGAATGCGCGTTATTAACACTGCAATATGTTCTGTTGATTGACGTGACTGTTCTGCGAGCTTCCGCACTTCATTAGCCACCACGGCAAAGCCTCGGCCGTGTTCACCCGCGCGTGCAGCTTCAATCGCCGCGTTTAGGGCAAGAAGATTCGTCTGATCCGCAATTTGCTTGATTGTTTCGATAATGTTGCCGATTTCCTCCGAACTATTTCCTAGCGTTCGGATGACCTCTCCGGATTCTGCGACCGATTGTTGGATGCTCCGCATTTGATCAACTGTTTTCATAAGAACAGCCTGCCCTTGACGCGCTTCCGTGAGCACTTCGGCTGCTGAATTGGATACGGTTGACGTCGCTTCAGCAATCTTTTGAATGGCTTCGGTATTTTCTTTGATCGTATGCTGATTTTCCTGTATATTTTTTGCCTGTTGATCCGCTCCGCTTGCCACCTCTTGAACCGTAGAAGCTACCTGATTAGCCGCTTCTGCTGTCTGTTCTGCACTCGCATACAGTTCTTCTGAGGATGCGGCCACTTGTTCTGACATCGTGTTTGCTTTTCGAATCAGCGCGCGAATGTTGTGTTTCATTTGATTAAATGCTTCCGCCATATCACCTAATTCATCTTTGTTTTTTATGAATACATCGGACGTTAGTAAATCACCTGAGGCAATGGTGCGTGCGCTTGTTGCAATGGCACGTACCGGTGTGGAAATAACGTAGCTAATATAAAAGGCGATTAGTCCTCCAAGCACAAGGGCTATAATGCATATAATCATAACAATTGCTTCGGCCTTCTGCACGCTGCTGGTTGTAGCTTCACTACCTTGCTGGAGGGTTTGCTGCTGCGCTTGGCCGAATGTTTTGGCTTTAGCTAAGAATTGTGCTCCTATCACGCTTTCTTTTTCACGAATTAAGCGTACATACTCCTCGGTATTGTTTTGTTTCTTATAAAAAATAACTTGTTCCGCTACATTGCTGTAAGAAGCTTGAAGACGATTCAATTCGCTAAGTGCAGTTTTGTTATCTGAGGCTATCGTGATGATGGCTAGTTCTTGAGCAGCTTTTGTATACGCAGCGCGAGCAAGTTCATAGCTTTGCATACTGCTGGCATCCCCGGTCAGCAGATAGGACCTAAGAGAGGCTGATTGTTCATTGGCAAGGGCAATGAGTCTTTGGACAGTTACAACTTTCTTTACCCGATCATCAATCAGGTTAGAGTAAACGTCATTGGTTGACGAAAGTTGGTAGCTGGCTATGCCTGCAGCCATTCCCATAACGAAAAGCACGAGTATAAAACCGCTTACAAGTTTTTTCCGTATTGTCATTCGCATCTCATCTTCACCCTTTATTATGTAATATAAGCAGCAAAAAGGTTGTACGACTATTATATCATTTGGATTTAAATAACTATTCTAATTTTACTAGTAAATAAGAATCATTTACAATTAAATTATAAAAAAATGGAATGGGATACGGAAGTATCTTCATTCCAAGGAATATATCTGCTGCGTTATATCTTATTTATTATTGAGTTATATGCCCATTACAAAAGGGTCTGTATATTGCCGAAGTACTTTTACAATACTCATAGCGACAATATACCCTGTCTTTGGATTGTCTGCCGAAGGTGTATTCTGTAGCGAAAGTTCAATTTTTCCTGCGAAACCCTCGGCAATAATCTGATGTGTATTCAAGGTTAGGGTAGGATCTACATACACTTGCACATGTGTTTGCTCAAAACCAATCCCTGCTAGACTTAAGGCGGCTGATACATTAACGCTCTCAGGAAATAGAAGAGCCGATTCGCTAGCGTTTCCGCTAAAGATTAATACAGGCTCAGAGACAGAGGCTAAATCTACTTTCTGCTCCGCGATGGTTCCATACCATGCCGCTGGCGGCTTTCGGGTAATAAGTTCTACCTTATCTACCCCCTCAAGTATCATTGCGCGAATTCGGTCCAATCCCCCGATAGCAGCTGAAGGAACGAGCAGTTGTGTTCCATGCTGCGCTGCGGCTGTCTTCAATTGTGTTAATAAAGCAGGGTCTGCTAGCGCTCCGACACTGGCGACAATAAGGGAGGCGCGCTCTAGTGCTCGCGCTCCATATGCAGCCACCGCATGATGCCCAGCTGTTTCTATAATGATATCTATATCTTGAGCAAAGAAAGTATCTTCATCAGATGTAATGAGACAGGGGGGAGGGAGCTGGTAGTCTCGTGCTTCATCACGAACGAGTGCAGCTTTTAGCTCGATTTGTTCTGCATAGCGTCCTGTGCTATAGACAGCGACAGCATGGCCAATTGTGCCAAGTCCAATAATCCCTATTTTAATGCGTTTCATATGCTCACCTTCTTATTTGTATTTTGTATACCAAAAAGTATATAGGAAAAGAAACATATAAACTAGAATGAAAATGAAAATAGTAAAAAATAATAAATTTTTAGTATATTGTATACCAAAAAGCAGGAGGGTATGATATAGTATGAATAATTAGAAAAAGAAGGGCAGGGAGCAAAATGAAAACGATTGATTTTAAAACAAGCGGTAAAATGATAGAAGTACCGAAAGAATCCAATTTGCTGCGAATGTCCATTCGTTATGAAGGCGGCATTCCGTATAAATGCGGAGGCGGCATTTGCGGTACCTGCGTAGTTAAAGTAGAAAGCGGCCTTGAAAATTTAAGCAAGGTGAGTAAAAAGGAAACGGAAAAATTAGGTGAAGAGCTAATTGATCAAGGCTATCGCTTGGCCTGCCAGACATTTGTCGATGGCGATATAGAGTTAAACTGGGACGACAATCCAATTCGTCCAAAACGCAAAGCCGCCGCAAAATAAACTGTAATTCGACAACCTCTCCCCCTGTACAGAACGCATAAAAAAAGGGAAAATAATAGCAAACAAAACACAGGGGGATGCGGCACGGTGGGAAATCACACGGGAATGGTTCAATGGAGCAGGTACTTTTTGATTCTCGTCACTGGGCTTGTTATCATACGTATTTTCTTTTTCGCGCCCTATGTCGTAGAAGGGGTTTCGATGTATCCAACCCTTGCAAACCATGAGCGCATTGTAGTAAACAAGTGGGTCTATTATATGAGAAATCCGAATTATGGCGATGTTATTGTACTTCATGCCAATGATACGGAAGATTATATTAAACGGATTATTGGCGTTGAGGGAGATGAATTGGAACTTTTTAACGGCGTACTTTATCGTAACGGCAAGATCGTGGAAGAGCCATATATTAATGAGATTACCGTGGGCAATTTCAGCAAGGTGAAAGTACCGCCTGATTCCTATTTTGTCATGGGGGATAATCGGAACCGGAGTATGGATAGCCGAGAGATTGGCTTTATTTCCAAAAACAGTGTAGTGGGGCGGGCTGAATTTATATTTTATCCGTTTGAGTCCGCCCAGCGGATAAAATAGTACACAGGATATAGAAAAGGAGGATCAGTTTCGATCCTCCTTTTTGCTATTGAAATTATACTTCTGCATATAGATTTTTTTTCATTTGCGTCCACTTTACTTTGAAAATAAGTTTGCTTTTGGCACCATAGCCCATCATCCAAAACCCGTATGTTTCATACATGAAACTGGAGAAATGCATTTTTTGCCAGAACAACAGATTCTCCGGTGCGCTCTCAAGGATGATTACCCAATGATTTTCTTTTGCATATTCTTTCATAATGGTTACCAGATCCGCTCCGATATTTTTGCCGCGCAGTTTATGGGGAACACGAATCATACCGAGAAACATTGCTTCATTTTTGTAGTCAAAGAACAAATCGAGCATTACATTGGCAGGCGTCATACCGGCATCGCGCATTTCTTCATCGGTATGGTATAGAAAATGGTCCTCGCCTTTTTTTTCTAAACGATATGGAATATTATGCGTTTCAAAAACGCGTTCGAAGTCTCGAAAAATGTTCATTGTACTTCCTTTCCATCCATAGTTTTGCGGCATATCTGGCTGTGAATATGGATTCCTTGAAAATGATTCCTCACTCAATATACATGGATTTTCCTTATGCCGCAAATGCTGTTTTTAAATAATTTGTGAACAAAAAGCACATAAGAACAAAGGGAACGCTTACATGAGCAACGGGTGGTATTTTCGTGCTTTTTACATTGGGAACGAGTACAATGGAAAAAAGAAAACATCGATGTGGAGGATCAAAAATGTACAAAGTGGTAGTGACTAACGACGATGGTATTCACGCATTAGGCATTCATAAGCTCGTTCAATCGCTTGAGGGACTAGCAGAGATCATTGTTGTAGCTCCAGACACGGAACGAAGTGCAGAAGGACATCGTATTACAGTACGCGAAGGACTGACAGTTAAGCAGGTTGATTTTCATGGAATGGATCATGTGCAGGCATGGGCTGTGAACGGTACACCTGCCGACTGTGTAAAGATGGCGATTAATGTTATCCTGCAAGAACGCCCAGACCTTGTGATCTCTGGGATTAATGCCGGGTTGAATCTGGGTAAAGATATTTATTATTCAGGAACTGTAAGCGCAGCACGTGAAGCGGTAATTTATGAAGTGCCGGCCATTGCAGTTTCTTATGAAAACCATTTCCATAAGGAGGATTTTGGTGAAGTAGAAAAGCTGGTACGTCCTATATGGAAAGAGATCAAGATTCATGACATTCCTGTTGACGTTCTTATCAATATTAATATTCCACATATCAAGCAGTCTGAATTAAAGGGAGTCGTTGTTACAGGTCTTGATATTCATCACTATCGGGACCGTATTGATGAGAAGCCGGGAATATCCGGTATACAGGAATACTGGCTTGAGCGGGATTATGGTGAGCTGAAGAAGATTAATAATAATGATTACCATATGGTTCGTAATGGCTATATTACAATGACGCCTGTTCATATTGATTCTACGGATTATGCATTTCTTAAGAAGATGGAGCAGTGGAATGTCATTAAGAAGAATGCATCTGAAAAAGAATAAAATGAGGTGTTTGACTTAATGGAGGCATGGAGACAAATAAAGCCTGCGGAAGGAATAACAACTACAAACATCGCTCTAGGAGCAGAGACGATGGGCGAGACGTTAAACCGTCTCGCCTTTCAAGATATATACCGAAGAGTTGGAGAGGACGGGATTATGTATTTTCCCCGTGCGACAGCTGATGGTGATGTAGAGATATGCATCGTGTATCAAGATATTGATAGCTTCGGAGAGCAAGCAGAAGCTTCGGTTTACTTAGACTTCTCTAAACACCAGCATAATTGGATTGCCGTCCTATGGGTGGTAGATGATCCGGAAGATCCGCTTGGTTATCCGCTATCGTTTCAGACGACGGTAGAGACGGATCGTTATTTGGCTGTACGCTTTTTGGAACAACCGCGTATTTGGGTTCACTATCTTGCAGAGGCGGAAGAGGGCATTATGCATTTGTATTCAGAGGCAATTGCTTTTGATAACGGTGAGCAAGTGGAACGTGCGGGAGAGATGCTGTTGGCTGCCTACCGCTATGACCCTTCTGTAGAGGAAGCAGAAGACCTGCCTGAGCAGGTAATGAGGGGTGATGCTCTATCCTATGCATGCCTGAAGGAGAATGGTCTGTCTTTTTATTTTGACTATCGGCTTATGGAGAATCGGTTTGGTGAAGAGGGGGCAAGAGAGCAGGTGATGGGGGCGATTTATCGCTCTTTATGGATGATGCGCCGTCATCCGAATGCACAGGCGCGCGATGCGGAACTTCTGTTGTGGATTGGAGAGAAGAGGGGACGAAATCGTGCAGATGAAGAGACGCATCTGCTTGTCGTAACTATGACGCCGCAATTGCTTGATGTGTACCAAATTGTGCATATGAGCGAACTTGAAGCCAATCCGCTTGCAACGATGCTGATGGCGTTAACGGAATATCAGTACCTTGAAGAAGAACATCCGATTGAACAAGGATACATTCCCATTATTAAATACGAATATGGAACGCTTGTGCACATAGAGTGGGAAGAGGAATCCATCTCACGCTTGCATGAAGCGTATCTTGACGCACATCCCGGCCAGGTGTTTAGTCCATACAGGAAGCCGATATAGCGAGCGCCCAAACCATCACGTTAGACTGTCTGGTTTACGGAATTTGTGGTAAGATAATAAAAGAAGGCGAAAGGGAGTGAAACCGATGGGAAGTTCTATCGTATAGGAGAAGTAGCGGCGCAAGCGCAAGTAAGCAAGCGTACGATTGACTATTATACTCATCTGGGGCTTTTGTGTGCGCGGCGTTCCGAAGCGAACTATCGTCTTTATCCAGAAGATACGTTAGAGCGCTTGAAGTTGATTGAATGCTGGAAGCGTCAGAAGCTTACGCTCGAAGAAATTAAGGAGCGGATCGGCCAATGGCAGCTAGGTGCCGGCGATCACACGGCGGTGGAAGTGGTTCAGCATGTTCAAGAGCTTCAAGATGATATGCGCAGGTTAGAGGAGCAAGTGCAGGAATTGACGCTGCGTTTAAAGACAATGGATGAGAAGCAGGCCAGGCTTATTGCACGCCAGCTTTCACTGCAAGGCAGTTCTCTTCTTCATACCCTTATGCTTTTGCTTGGAGATGCGCCGTTTTAATCACATAAATTATGCAGACACTAATGTAACTTGCGGACAGCATATACTAAGGAGGTCATGAAGCCAAGATGTTTTTTACATGGATAACGCCCTTGATTTTTTTAGCTTTTGGTCTAACCATTTGGGCACAATTCAAGGTGAAGGGGAATTTTAACAAATTTTCCGAGGTGCCTGCGCAGTCGGGAATGAGCGGGGCAGAAGTGGCACGGCGCATTCTTGATGATAACGGGCTGCACCAGGTGCCGATTGAGCCGGTTCCAGGTAAGTTAACCGATCACTATGATCCGGTTTCTAAAGTGGTACGCTTATCTGAACCTGTATATTATGGAAATTCGATTTCATCTATTTCCGTGGCTGCGCATGAAGTCGGACACGCGATTCAACATAAAGAAGGCTACAGTATGCTGGTTTTGCGCCATCGCATGTTCCCGGCTGTCAATCTTACTTCGGGTATTGCGCCGTTCCTTTTAATAGCGGGCATCCTTTTTAAGATGACGAACCTGCTTTTGGTAGGCATTGTGTTCTTCGCTGTGGCGGTGGCATTCCAACTTGTTACATTGCCTGTTGAATTTAATGCAAGTTCACGTGCGAAGCGGTTGATGCTGGCAGAAGGTATGGTTGCAAGTACGGAAAAGCGCGGTGTAGACAAAGTATTAGGGGCTGCGGCTCTTACGTATGTAGCTTCTACGCTGGTAGCTGCTTTACAGCTGCTTGAGTATATTTGGATTTTTACATCAAGCAATGAAGATTAATATAGGTGGTAAGGGCTGCGTGCAATGCTCGCAGCCCGTTTATGAATA
The DNA here is from genome assembly GCF_041379945.2 of Aneurinibacillus sp. REN35. NCBI lineage: Bacteria > Bacillati > Bacillota > Bacilli > Caryophanales > Paenibacillaceae > Aneurinibacillus > Aneurinibacillus baijiui. The sequence continues at coordinate 194,840 of NZ_JBFTXJ020000003.1, forward strand.
GCCTATTATGTGGTATAACTAATCTATATGAATAGATGTGCGAGTTTTCTATTTTTTGATGTGACAAAGGAGGTGTATCTGTCATTCTTATGAGTGACAGAAACTAGTTGAGTACTGACCCACTGTCTGCCTTACTTTATCTTACAGCTGTCTTTTTTCTGGTCTTATTAAATGGCTTTTTTGTGGCAGCGGAATTTGCAATTGTGAAAGTGCGGAGTACAAGAATTAACCAGCTTGTAATGGAAGGGAACAAGCGTGCCAACCTGGCCAAGAATTTAACGGACAATCTGGATGCATACTTATCAGCAACACAGCTTGGCATTACACTTGCGTCCCTTGGTCTTGGATGGATCGGGGAGCCGGCGATTGCCGAGCTGCTCGGACCGCTGATGTATGCATTGCATGTACCAGAGACGCTTACTCATACCCTATCGTTCATTATCGCTTTTTCAATCATTACGTTTCTTCATATCGTACTCGGGGAATTGGCTCCGAAATCGATGGCGATTCAAAAGGCGGAGGGAACTGCGTTATGGACGGCAGGGCCGTTAATTTTCTTCTATAAGGTTATGTACCCGTTCATTTGGGTATTAAACCGCGCCGCATTTTTCTTCCTGCGCTTTATCGGAATTCAACCCACAACGGATCACGATTCGGCACATACAGAGGAAGAAATTCGAATTTTGATGCAGCAGAGCCATAAGAGCGGACTGATTGACCAGACTGAATTAACGCTGGTGGATAATGTGTTTGAATTCGCGGAGCGCAATGCCCGCGAAATTATGATTCCACGTACGGATATGGTGTGTGTATTCGAGGATGCTCCGTTTGAAGAAACGTTTAACATCGTGATGGAGGAGATGCACACCCGCTATCCGGTAGCAGCAGGGGATAAGGACAATATTATCGGATTTGTTCATATCAAAGATATTTACCGGTTGTATATGGGCGAGAGTCAAAATGATTTGAATTCTATTATCCGACCTGTAGAGCGTGTACCTGAATCAATTCATATTAGCGATTTGCTCAAACAAATGCAGCGGAATCGATCCCAGATGTCCATAGTTATCGATGAATATGGCGGGACAGCGGGACTTGTAACGGTTGAAGATATTTTAGAGGAGATCGTTGGTGAAATCCAGGATGAATTCGATGAAGAGCGTCCGCATATTGAGCAGAAGGCTGAAACTTCGTATTCAGTGGATGGGCGTCTCTTGATTGAAGATGTGAATGATCGCTTTGGTTTAGATATTAATTCTGATGACTACGATACGATCGGCGGATGGGTATTCTCCCAGGTTGAATTCCCGCCACAGGTAGGTCAGGTCGTATATGCAAATGGATACGAATTCAAAGTCATTGAAGTTGACCATTTGCGTATCGTGCGTCTGATGCTGCGTAAGCTGGACAAAACAGAGCTTGAGAATGTGGCGGAGAATGCGGAAAAAAGCGGAGAAGAGATCTATGTAAGTGAAGTGAAGGAATAAGGAAGGGCCGCTTATAAAAGCGGCCTTTTTTCTGTAAAGATAGATTTAACTGTGCTGCTCTGCCTTTTTTCCGGACTGCTTTTTTGAGAAGCGGAAGAAGAACCAAGAGAATCCCTTTTTCTTTTTTTCTTCTTGTTTTTGCATGGCACCGATCATTTGAATCTCAAAATTCATTTTGCGCATCTCAAGCCGCAGGTTCTCCTGCCTTTTTTCCATTTCCTCCATTTTTCTAAGGATTTCTTTATAATATTGTGTAAGCATTAAATCTTCCGGAAGTGCTTGCTGCTGGTTTGCGGCCGCTGCTTCCGATGCGTGTCCTAGCTCATGTACGATTTCAAATAGCTGTTGGCTTATGTGTCGTTCCATCTCGTTCATTCGTTCGTATAAGTAATAAGTGGTGTTGGATTCGGATTTTGGAGGAGCATCGTCCACCGATAGATCATAATCAATGTCAAGCTCCTTTTTTTCGGGGAGTATTTTTTCAAGTAGGAGCAGATCTTCTACTTCCTTGAGCGTCTGCACACCTGAGTCTTTAACCCGCTTGATTTCGATGAGTAGATTAAATGCTTGCTCGCTTAAGAGGAAGTGTCCTTGGCTATTTTTTTGCAGCACCATATAAGGACTAAATGTATCGATCCAATTACGGACAGTCCGTACACTTACATCGAGCTTGCCGGCCACATCTTTTGACGCCATCCATGTGCTATTGCTTTGCATTATATTCATCCTCCTCATCCTCACGTCCTTTACGTAAAGAATACGGCATAAATGAAAAAGTTCCTACCCACTCGACAAAGGTTATCAAAAGAAGTGTCGTTTCGCTTTTTTCGACAAAAAAGCATAAAAAATATAGAGTCAGATATACTATGGATACTTTGACAGGAAGGATGGGAGACGTATGGCTTTCATGCGAGGCAAACAGCAAGTGGAAGAGGTTCCGCTGTTCGAAGTAAATATATGGCGATGCGAAAATGAGGGATGTAAGGGATGGATGCGGCAGGATTATTCCTTTGCGATGCAGCCTGCCTGTCCGTTTTGCCAATCGGGTATGGTTGAGGAGATGCGCATGCTACCGCAGCTATCCCATTATATCGGTTCATAATGATGATCAATACTTACAAGGGCTTCTGTATATGCAGAAGCCCTTTTTCAATGGCATACTGCACCAATTCTGCACGTGAAGATAGGGCGAGTTTCTTCATCAGGCTTGCCTTATGATTTTCCACCGTTTTTACACTGATGAATAATCGATCCGATATTTCTTTATTCGTATAACCCATAGCGGTAAGACGGAGCACTTCTTCTTCGCGTGCTGTCAGCGGCGTTCTTCTTTCTTCTTCTTTAAGTTCATACAGTAAACGGCTAATGGTATGTTCACCAAAGCTTCTATCATAATATTGTTTGCCCTCTGCAAGAGAGCGTACAGCCGCAAGAAGCTGATTCGTATCTGTTTGCTTTAGTACAAGACCGCGCACGCCAAGCCGCAAAGCCTCTTTCACATATACTTCATCGTCATGCATCGTAAGAATAAGCACCGGTATGTCAGGAAAGGAGAGGTGGATTTCCTGTAAGGTAGTAAACCCGTCCATCCCCTTAGGCATCGATAGATCGGTAATCACTACATCAGGGCGGATGGTATGCAGGAGCTGTAGTCCTTCTGTACCTTCGGCTGCTTCTCCTATAACGAGCATATCCGGCTGGTTGTTTAAGAATAAAGTAAGTCCTGAACGAACAATAACATGGTCTTCAATTAATAAAATCGTAACTTTTTTCACCGGTGTGCTCCCCTCTTTCCGCATATGGTATGGTAACCTGAACGGTTGTTCCGCTTTGTGGAGCGGTATGGATGTCTACGCGTCCTTCAAGCAGGCGGGCTCGTTCTGCTATATGTCTTAAGCCAAGCCCTTCGCTTTGTTTGTGGACGTGAGAGAGGTCAAATCCGATCCCGTCATCGCACACAGTGAGTCGCAGATCATCTGTCGCATTCATCTGTTCGAGATAGATCGAAACTGTCGCAGCTCCTGCATGCTTTGCTGCGTTGGAGAGAGTTTCTTGTAGTATGCGATATATGTTTAATTCTGTAGAAGAAGATAAGTGCAATTCGGCAGGCAGATGATAATGAATGGTGACAGTTAGCGGGAAATGCATTTCTACCTGACGAGCTAGAGATAGCAAAGCGGCCTTGAGTCCGAGAATATCGAGTGCAGGCGGTCTAAGTGCTACAGATAGGCGCTTCACCTCTTTCATTGTTGTCTGAAGCGTAGCGGTAATGTTATCAAGAAGATCCACCTTATGTTCCCCTATGTCCTGACGTAGAAGCCCAAGCGCCATGGAGATACTATATAATGATTGACCGATGCCGTCATGCAGCTCTTGAGCCAATCGCTTGCGTTCTGCCTCCTGTGCCTCGATTGTTTGACGGGCCATTAATTTGGCCATTTGCAGCTCTTCTTCTTTTCTCTTCTGTGAGAGGTCGCGCAGCATGAGTACGATCTGTCTATCGGTATCGTTTTCTGAAGGCAGATGCGCGGTGCTGAATGAAACAGGAATGGTTTCTCCCTGTAACGTGGGCATGTCCGATTCAAAGTAGGTTGGTGCGTTCTTGCCCGTCATGAGACAGCGTTCTTCACCGGGGACAAGCTTTCGTTTCTGGCAGTATACGCAATACGGCACTGTCTGCCCGATTGTCCATCCGGTCATCTTGGAAGCAGCCGGATTCATCTCCAATATCTTGCGTTTAGCATCCATGATTAGTACGCCATCCGTTAGCGTCTGGAATAGCGTATGCTCTAGCATGATCATTCCTCATTTCTTCTTAGCTTTGAGTCCACTGTACCATAAAAAGTGAACCTTTCATGAAATTATTCCTAAATTTTTCTGTGTTTTTTGCTATTGTCATATTGCTAGAATTAGGAAATAAGTTATATAGTTAAAAGGTCAGAATTCGACAATAAGGGGGAATACTGCTGTGAAGTCACTGAGAGGCAAGCTGCTGTGGATGGTGCTGCCGATTCTGATTGTGTCGCTTTCGACAATTGCTTGGATCAACCATTCAAAAGCAACGGAATTTCTCGAACAGAATTTTAATGAGAAGGCTGAGTTGCAAATCAGTAATTTAAAGAAGGAGCTTGGTACTTGGATTGCTGTGCGTGAGAGCGTGCTGAATACAATTGCGCAAGCTGATATCTTAAAGGAACGACCGTTAGAAGAAGCAATACCGTATTTAAAGAATCAACTGCAAGTGAATCAGGAGTTCGATTATTTTTTTGTTGGGGATGAGAAGGGAAATACGATTACGACTGATGGAAACCGGACGAATGTAGCAGATCGTCCATACTTCAAAAAAGCGATGAGTGGTATGACGGCGGTCTCTGATGTGATGATAGCAAAGACGACCGGCAAAAAAATCATCGTATTTGCTATTCCGCTAGAAACAAAAAGCGGAGAGAGAAAAGGCGTGCTGGCTGGAGTTATTACAGCAGATTATATTACCAGTGTGATCGCTTCGGATGTGAAGCTTGGCAAAACGGGCTACGCGTTTATGACGCAAAAAGACGGAATGATTATTGCGCATCCGAATAAAGACAAAATCCTTAAAGAAAATGTACTTAAAAATGGAAACAACGATCTAACATATCTTATTCGAGAATCACAGACAGGCAAAACAGGCTCACATCGCTACAATTACGAAGGAACAGAAAAACTAGGCTATTATACATTCATTCCACGGACAAGCTGGTCGCTTGTTATTACAGCTCCGGCAGCGGAGGCCACAGAACAGCTTTCGTATCTGGCTAAAATTTCGCTGGCAACGGTGGTCGGTGTCCTTATCTTTACGTGTATTCTTCTTATTCTGTTTGCCTCACGTTTTGTGCGGCCGATTCGTAGGTTAAGCCATCTGACCTCTGAATTGGCAGAGGGAAATCTAACGGTACGTGCCAATGTAAACAGCGAAGATGAAGTAGGCGCATTGAGTCAGAATTTCGACAAAATGATTGATAATATTTGCGAGATTGTGGAGACGATGAAAAAAACGTCTGCACATCTTGAGCAGTCGTCACAGAACATGACCATATCAAGCGAAGAGACGAAGCGTGCATCCGAAGAGGTGGCCGTTACGATTCAGGATTTGGCTGCCGGCTCGTCTACTATTGCTGATTCTGTCAGTGAAGTGACAGGAGAGATGGGAACGATGAAGCGTACCATCGACAGCATCTCACAAGAGACATCGCATATGGTTGCGTCGTTTATGAGAATGTCGAATCTCTCTCAAGAAGGGCTTGAAGCATCGGGACAGGCAGTAAGCAGAATCCAAGAGGTAGACGAGCGAATTTATGAGTCAGCGCAAATGATGCAAGGACTTGAAGAGAAGTCCAATGCGGTTGGCGGCATTGTTACATTGATCGCAAGCATTGCAGAGCAGACGAATTTATTAGCACTTAATGCAAGCATTGAAGCCGCCCGTGCAGGTGAACACGGCAAGGGCTTTGCCGTAGTGGCAGGCGAAGTGCGTAAGCTAGCCGAGCAGACCAATCGGGCCACCGCTCAGATTCAGACGCTTATTATCGATACGCAGAAAGAGGCGAATCGTGCCTCCCACTCTATTAGCAGCGGCGTAGCTACGGTACAGGAAGGCAGAGCTATGGTTGAGAAAACCGGCGCGTACTTCTCTGAAATGGTTGCCATGATTAAAGAGGTGACTCAATTGACGGAGGCGATTGCGCGTGAGATCAATCAGGTAGAACGCAATACTGTCACCGTAGCGGAGTCGATGGAGAGCATCGCGGCTATTACGGAAGAAGCCTCTGCCAGCACGGAGCAGGTAAGTGCATCAAGCCAGCAACAGGCTGCATCCGCACAGGAGATTCTTAATGACAGCCATCAATTAAAGGAGTTGTCCATTCAACTCCAGGAGGTTGTCAACCGTTTTCGTACGGATCAGTAAGACAAAAAGCCCCGTGGTCAATGCAATTTTGGCAGACGGGGCTTTTGTCTGTTGTTGCAAGCCCGAATAACCTGTAGTACGATACCATTATTGGTATATAAGAAAAGGAGAGAAGCAACAATATGGATTGGTTAGCTGTAGCATTACTGGGACTTTTGCTCGTATTCATTATCTATCGTATGCTGCCGCCCCGCGGTGTGAAAAGCGTATCGGTAGATGAACTCCAAGAGGCGATGAAGGAGCCGAAGGGCAAGCAGATCATCGATGTGCGTGAGTCGAATGAGTATCGTGGCGGCCATATCCAGGGTGCGCGCAACATTCCGCTTGGTCAGGTAAAGGTAGCTGCTACTGGTATTCCGAAAGACAAGGACACATACCTTGTCTGCGAAAGCGGATTTCGCAGCTCTCAGGCCGCACGCATTCTGAAAAAAGAAGGATTTAAAAATCTATACAATGTATCCGGCGGCATGAAACGTTGGAAGGGCAGAATCGTCCGGAAATAAGCGGAAAAAAAGAGAAGGAGCAAAGCTGATGGCTTGCTTGCCTTCTCTTTTTTGTTTCGTATGGAAAACCCTTCTTCCTTCCATACTACATAAGGAAGGAGTTGATCGGATGATGTTCCTGCGTTCCGAAAAATACAACCGCATGGTTCGTGGTCCCGTTCGGTGCGGGCATAGTACTAAACATATGCTTGCTTCGCTTCGGCCGGGAGATATTGCAGTGATCTCCCATCCGGATATTGATGAATTGGCGGCACGTGGACTGATCGAACAGCGGGTGAAAGCGGTTATTAATTGTGCCGTGTCGTTCACAGGAGAATATGAGGCGCGCGGAGCCAGATTGCTATTAGATACAGGCATACCGTTGTACGATTGTCCTGCAAGACCAAGTCTTGTAGGAGAGCTCTCTAATGGAGAGGAAATCATGATTGACGGGCATTACTTATTTAGGAAAAAGGACAAAGCGATGCTGATTCGCCTTTTGCCGGTTACACGCGAGATGTGGCAGGTCGCATACCAGAGTGCCATACAAAAGGCGGCGGAGAAGCTAACCCAGTTCGTGGATAATACGCTTGATTATGCATTGCGGGAGAAGGAGTACTTATTTCAGCCTCTCTCCTCCTTGCCCCTTCAGACACGGCTTGCAGGTCGTCCGGCGGTTGTTGTCTCGCGTGGAAGGCATTATAGAGAAGATCTATATGCCCTATATGATTACATCTCAATGTACCGTCCTGTGCTGATAGGGGTGGATGGAGGGGCTGATGCTCTCCTTCAACAAGGTCTAATACCGGATATTATTATGGGAGATATGGATAGTGTGAGCGATAGAGCGTTACGACTTGCCGCAGACATCGTTGTACATGCGTATCCGAATGGAGAAGCACCCGGAGCTAAGAGGGTCAGTGACCTTTGTATTCCATACCATAAGCTTGCCGCGCCCGGGACGAGTGAAGATATGGCGCTATTATATGCATATGACCACGGCGTATCGTTAATTATAAGCGTCGGAACACATACCGCCATGGAAGAATTCCTAGAAAAAAATCGCGACGGTATGGCCAGTACATTGCTTACGCGCATGAAGATTGGTAGTCGATTGATGGATGCGAAGGGCATTCATTGTATATATGGAAATAGTCAGCCTGCGCTGCCGTGGGTGCGCCATCTAAAGAACTGGATGCAGATAAAACGATGAAAAAAGCCGCTGCGATTATCATTCCTGCATATAATGAAGGCGCATGGATCAGGCAGACATTACAAGCATTACGTATGCAAGCAGACCTGTCATCATGCGAAATTATCGTCATAGATGACGGAAGCGAAGATAATACGGCCGAGCTAGCTGCAAAGTGGGCGGATGGAGTCATTCGTCTTGAAGAAAATAGAGGAAAAGGGTCGGCATTATGGCAGGGCGTACAAGCTGTGCCTCATGAGCGAATCTTATTTGTTGATGCGGATCTTGGGGCTACAGCTATTCATGTTGTCAGGTTGTTGGACGAGCTAGAGGAGGATGCATGTGAGATGGCAGTCGCTTGTCCTCCGTCAGCACACAGAGGGGGCTTTGGTTTAGCGAGACGCCTTGCTCAGCGCGAGATATATAAGGCAACAGGAACTATGCTGCGCGCTCCCTTATCAGGTCAGCGTGCATTGACGCGTCGTGCAGCTTGTGCCGTGCAGAACTGGGAGTGCGGATTTGGTATCGAAGCGGCTATGACGCTCGATATATTAAAGGCAGGCCTGCCAATGCGTGAAGTTCCCATGCCCATCATGCACCGTGAGTATGGTCGAACCGTGTCTGGTTTTTGGCATCGAGGCAAGCAATATGCTGTCATACGCAGAACGATGGCGGAGAGGCGGAGGCATAGATGATGGCGGAATTGCTGGTATTTCTTACGGCAGGATGGATGATCAGTTATATAGGGATGCACGGTATGATCCGTTTATTTTTGACTTATGGCTGGGTTGCTTACAACTACGAAGGAAAAGCCATTCCGCTTGGTTATGGAGCCGTGCTGGCCTTTAGCTTGCTGCTCTTTATGGGGATAGGAATCGCCATTGATTATAATCAAAATATTTTATTCGTTGCAGGCGGAGCCATGGCCGCTTCATTGTCCGGTTGGATCGATGACCGATTTGGACAGGGGGAGGCAAAAGGAATACGCGGTCATGTGCAGGAATTGTGGCGCAATGGCCGCATAAGCACGGGACTGATGAAAGCGGCTGTGATTGGCGGCTGTGCCATCCTGGTTGCCTCTCGCACATCGTCAGCATGCAGCTCGTTTATAGCTCACAGCCTGCTTCTTATGCTCGGAGCGAATTTTATTAACTTGCTTGATGTGCGGCCGGGTCGAGCGTTAAAAGGATTCTGGTTTATACAGTTTTTATGTATAGGGATAGGTGTAATCGCTGCGGAGATGCTTCCGCTCTTTCTGTATGTATTCGTATGTACGCTTGCGTCTGCTGCTTTTGATTTTTCAAGAAAAGCAATGCTAGGTGATACGGGGGCTAACCTGCTTGGTTTTTTGGGGGGAGCGTTCTGCATCTATTCCTTTGGATCGCTTGGAGAATGGGTGCTTGTTACGCTGCTCATAGCTCTTCATTTGTATACGGAGCAGGTGTCATTAACTGCGGTGATTGAGAAGCACCCGCTGCTGCATCGGATAGATGGATGGGGCCGTTTCAAGTAACGCTAGAATAGGGGACAAAAAAAGAACCGTAGCAGGGCGGAATGCATGCTCCTTCGGTTCTTTTGGTATGTGTTTACTGTTGTTCTTCCTTTTGAAAACGTGCTTGTACAAGGTTCTTTTTTCGATCCCGATGTAAAATATAGCCACCGATGAATGCAACACCAAGCAAAAAAAGTACGAATCCGAGAATGAATCGGCCAATCAGGAATTGATTGATAGCCGGATCAAAATACAGATACAGCGTATCCCGCATGGTTTTAAAGCCATAGGCTGCAACAGCGCCTGGAATCACATACACAATAAATACGGCAACAAATCGTAACAGCATCCTTCTTCCCTACCTTTTCTTTCCTATGCTCTCATCTTAGCGATTTCTCCACTCTTTGTCTACTCTTGCTTCCCTTCGTCTCCTTTGATTAAATGAAGATGGAGTCTGCAATTTTTTTCATGGCTAGGGAGGACGTACATGAAGATTGTAATTATGGGAGCGGGTCATGGCGGTACGGCGCTTTTGCGTGTGCTTCATGAGATGGATACTGTTACGATTGTTGGTATCGTTGATGTTGATAGAACGGCGCCAGGTATTATTCTTGCCGAGGAAGCGGGCATACCTGTAAGCGACTCAATCGAAACATTTTTTGCTGCGGGTGTGGATGTTGTACTCGAAGTGACTGGTGATCATACAATGTATCGGAAACTGCAGGCCATTAAGCCAGAAGACACCGTTATTATTCCGGGCAATGTTGCTTCTGTAATGATGCAGCTTATTGATGAGAAAATGCGGCTGGTGGGTGTATTGCACGGTAAACAGCGTGAAATTGATACCGTGTTGAACTCTACATATGATGCCATGATCGCAGTGGATAAGCGGGGGATGATTTCATTATATAACCGTGCAGCGGAACGGATTTTGGGTATAAAAATAGAAGATGCAATGGGGAAGAAGGCAGAGGAGGTCATTCCGAATTCCCGGCTGCATGCTGTATTGCAATCAGGGAAGTCGGAGTTGAATCAGGAGCAATCCTTAGATGATACCCGGCGTATTGTAACGAACAGGGTTCCAATTGTTGAGCAGAATGGCGACATTATCGGGGCTGTTGCGGTCTTTCGCGATGTTACGGAAGTAGCGACGTTAACGAATGAGATTATGACGTTGACGGATATACAGAGTTTGCTTTCGGCCATCATCCAATCATCCAATGATCCGATTTCTGTTGTAGACACACAAGGGAAAGGACTGATGATTAACCCTGCGTATACTCGTTTAACCGGATTGAGAGAAGAAGACGTCATCGGCAAGCCGGCTGATGTAGATATTTCAGAAGGTGAGAGTATGCATATGCAGGTATTGCGTACCGGCCAGCCGGTGCGCGGAGTGCCGCTCAAGGTTGGCCCTAAAAAGCGGGATGTCGTAGTTAATGTAGCTCCGGTCGTGGTTGATGGAGTGCTTAAAGGGAGCGTCGGAGTTATCCATGATGTATCAGAGATCAAAAAATTAACGGAGGAGCTTGAGCGGGTAAAGCGCTTGGTACGAAAGCTTGAAGCAAGTTATACATTCGATGATATCGTCGGACGCAGCGACGGGATGCTGCATGCGATTGAGCAGGGGCGCAAGGCAGCCAAAACCCCGGCCACTGTATTGCTGCGGGGAGAATCCGGCACTGGAAAAGAACTGTTTGCCCATGCTATTCACAATGAGAGTCCGAGGAAGTATAACCAATTCATCCGTGTGAACTGCGCAGCCATTCCGGAAGCGCTGCTTGAGAGTGAGTTATTCGGTTATGAGGAAGGGGCCTTTACGGGAGCAAAGCGGGGCGGGAAAAAGGGATTGTTCGAAGAGGCGAGCGGGGGTACTATTTTCCTCGATGAAATCGGAGAGCTGTCAATGAGTACACAAGCGAAGCTCTTACGTGTGCTCCAGGAGAAAGAAATTGTGCGGATTGGTGGTACGAAGGCATTGGCAGTAGATGTGCGCGTAATTGCCGCTACGCATGTAAATTTGGAGAGGGCGATGCAGAATGGAATATTTCGGGAAGATTTATATTATCGAATTAATGTATTGCCGATTGTGATTCCGCCGCTACGCTACCGCGCACAGGATATGGAGGAGTTGGTTAATCATCTGATCCATAAATATAATCAAGAATATGGACGCAATGTACAGGATGTAGCACATGAAACGCTACAGCGTTTAAGCGAGTATGGCTGGCCAGGAAATGTGCGGGAGTTGGAAAATGTAATCAGCCGCTCGCTTATCAATATGAGATTTCAAGATACGACAGTGCAGCCGTATCATCTCCCTGATTTAACCGTGCCGGAGAATGATCGGACTGATCTGAAGAAGGATGTACACGAGAGGGAACCGTTTTCTTCGCGTTTTCAGGCGGTTGATCAAGACCAACGCACACTGAATGAGCGGGTGGAGGAGATTGAAGCGCAGATCATTGCCGAAGCGCTTGCGGCCCACAAGGGAAATAAGACAGCAACAGCAAAACAACTGGGTGTTTCCATTCGGAATTTATATTATAAAATTGAAAAATATAACCTTTAGCACGAAAATGCATGCAAATAATTGCGCACTGTGCAATTATTTGCATGATGTTGATATCGTTTGTTTTTCATTTCTCGAGGCAAACTTCAGTAATTCCGCTACCTTTTTTGGAAGCGTTTACGAAGAAAAAGTTGGCACATAAGTTGCATAATAAAAATCGATGGAGAACAAAAATCAATCACACTAGAGAGATAGGTGTGCTGATGGCTTCTTTCATTAACGAAAGATGTATAACTTTTAGGAGGCATAAATCCTTATGAATATTTTTGAGTACATGGAAAAGTATGATTACGAACAATTGGTATTCTGCCAAGATCAGAATTCCGGTTTAAAAGCGATTATCGCAATACATGATACGACGCTCGGCCCTGCACTCGGCGGGACGCGCATGTGGACATATGATACAGAGGCAGATGCGATTGAGGATGCACTGCGCCTAGCACGCGGAATGACTTATAAAGCGGCTGGTGCAGGTCTTAATCTAGGCGGCGGAAAAGCCGTTATCATCGGAGATCCGCGTAAAGACAAAAATGAAGAAATGTTCCGGGCTTTTGGCCGTTATATTCAAGGGCTCAATGGCCGCTATATTACAGCGGAAGATGTGGGAACGACAGTTGCAGATATGGATACAATTCATATGGAGACCGACTATGTTACCGGCGTTTCACCTGCATTTGGCAGCAGCGGTAATCCATCCCCGGTTACTGCATACGGTGTATACCGCGGCATGAAAGCGGCAGCTAAAGCAGCCTTCGGCACGGATGATCTCAGCGGTAAGACGATTGCCGTACAGGGTGTGGGGAACGTAGCCTATAATCTGTGCCGTCATCTGCATGAAGAAGGAGCAGAGCTTATCGTTACAGATATTAATAAAGATAACGTACAGCGCGCAGTGGATGAGTTCGGAGCAAAGGCAGTAGACCCGAATGACATCTACAGCCAAACATGCGACATCTTCTCTCCATGTGCCCTAGGAGCAGTGATCAACGATACGACCATTCCGCAGATCAAAGCGCAGGTAATTGCCGGTGCAGCGAATAACCAACTGCGTGAAGAGCGTCACGGTGACATCATCCAGGAGATGGGAATCGTCTACGCTCCTGACTATATCATTAATGCAGGTGGCTTGATCAATGTCGCAGATGAGCTTCAGGGCTATAATCGTGACCGCGCAATGAAAAAAGTTGAAAGCATCTATGACAACATCCAAAAGGTCATTGACATTTCCAAGCGGGATAATATTCCGACATACCGAGCTGCCGACCGTATGTGCGAAGAGCGTATTGTTAGCATGCAGCGCTCACGCAGCACGTTTCTTGCAGACGGCAAGCATGAATTGTCCCGCATCCACCATAAATAGGAAGAACGGCCGTTTGTGATTTCACATTAATTATGGAGGTGCCTTATGTCCAATGAATATGATGTAGTGGTGCTCGGTGGAGGTACGGGCGGCTATGTAGCCGCCATTCGTGCCTCCCAGCTGGGCTTAAAAGTGGCAGTGGTTGAGAAGGATAAACTGGGTGGCACATGTCTGCATCGAGGATGCATTCCGAGCAAGGCGCTGCTTCGTAGTGCGGAAGTATACCATACATTAAAAAACGGTGCGCAGTACGGAGTTGAAGCTGGCGATATCGGCATTAACTTTTTGAAAATGCAGGAGCGTAAACAGGGAATCGTAGATCAGCTCCATAAAGGTGTGCAGCACCTGATGAAGCAGGGGAAAATCGATGTATACGAAGGCACCGGCCGTATTATGGGACCGTCTATTTTCTCACCGCAGGCCGGAGCGATCAATATTGAGTATAAAAATGGCGAATCAGAAATTCTGGTTCCGAAATTTGTGCTGATTGCAACAGGATCTCGTCCGCGTACGCTGCCGGGATTGACGATTGATAAAGAGGTCGTACTTACAAGTGATGAAGCGCTTGCGCTTACTGAGCTGCCTAAGTCTGTTCTCATTATCGGCGGCGGTGTAATCGGAATTGAGTGGGCTTCTCTGTTCAATGATCTTGGGGTTGAAGTTCAGGTTGTGGAATATGCAGACCGCATTCTTCCGCTTGAGGATGAAGAAGTTAGCAAAGAAATGGGCCGTCTGCTCAAAAAGCGCAAAATTAAGGTACATACCGGAGCAAAGGTACTGCCAGAAACGCTCTCAATTGGTGAAGGCGGGGCAGTAATCAAGGCGGAGCAGAATGGTAAAGAAATTGAATTGTCGGCAGAGAAAGTTCTTGTTTCGGTAGGTCGTCAGGCAAACATTGAAGATATCGGTTTAAACAACGTCGAAGCAGAAGTGGAAAACGGCTATATTAAAGTCAATAACATGTTCCAAACAGGCGAAGCGCATATTTATGCGATTGGTGATGTGATCGGCGGCCTTCAATTGGCTCATGTTGCATCACATGAGGGCATTGTCGCCGTTGAGCATATGGCAGGGCAGCATCCGCACCCAATCGATTATACGATGGTGCCGAAATGTACGTATAGTCGTCCTGAGGTAGCCAATGTAGGGCTTAGTGAAGCAGAAGCCGTAGCAAAAGGCTATAGCGTCAAAACAGGAAAATTCAATTTCCGGGCCATCGGCAAAGCGTTGGTTTACGGTGAGCATGACGGATTCGTTAAGCTTGTAGTAGATGCAGAAACCAATGATGTGCTGGGTGTACACATGATCGGCCCGCATGTAACCGATTTGATTGCGGAAGGTGCACTGGCGCGTGTGCTGGATGCCACTCCATGGGAAATTGCCCATACGATTCATCCGCATCCAACGCTCTCGGAAATCATGGGCGAAGCAGCACTTGCGGTGGAAGGCAAAGCGATTCATTCTTAATCGAAACTAAGGAGGCGATCCCTCATGGCGGAAAATCGTCATCAGACAGTAGGTTTAACCGATGAACAAGTACTGGACATGTACTATTATATGCTCTTAGCCCGCAAAATCGATGAACGCATGTGGTTGTTGAACAGGGCGGGAAAAATTCCATTCGTTATCTCCTGCCAAGGGCAGGAAGCGGCACAGGTAGGCGCAGCTTTTGCATTTGACCGTGAAACGGACTATGCCTGCCCGTACTATCGTGACATGGGTGTTGTGCTGGCATTCGGTATGAATGCAAAAGATATGATGCTATCGGCATTTGCGAAAGCGGAAGATCCCAACAGCGGCGGACGGCAGATGCCGGGTCACTTTGGCAGCCGCAAGCACAATATTCTTACCGGCTCAAGCCCGGTAACAACACAGGTTCCGCATGCGGTAGGACTTGCGCTTGCAGGACGGATGGAAGGCAAGAACCCTGCGGTATTTACATCTTTTGGCGAAGGCTCAAGCAATCAGGGTGACTTCCATGAGGGTGCTAACTTTGCGGGAGTACACAAGCTTCCGGTTGTTTTCTTCTGCGAGAACAATAAATACGCAATTTCTGTACCGCTTACAAAGCAGCTTGCCTGCAAAAGCGTAGCGGATAGAGCGATTGGTTATGGTTTCCCGGGTGTATCCATTGACGGAAACGATCCGATTGAAGTATACAAAGCGACCAAGGAAGCGGTGGATCGCGGTCGCCGCGGCGAGGGTCCAACGCTCATTGAAGCAGTCACATACCGTCTTGTTCCGCATTCAAGTGATGATGATGACCGATCGTATCGTTCGCGTGAAGAGGTAGAGGAAGCGAAGAAGAAGGATCCGATTCTGCGATTTGCCTCCTATCTGCGTGAAGTCGGTCTATTGACGGATGAGAAAGATAAAGAGATGAACGATCAAGTAGCGCAAGAAGTAGATGAAGCAACTGAATATGCTGAGAATGCGCCATATCCAGAGCCGGAATCAACGCTTGCGCATGTGTATGCGGAATAAGAGGGGGTAGAGTAGAATGGCAATCATTTCATATATTGATGCAGTAACCCAGGCTCTGCGTGAAGAGATGCAGCGTGATAAGCGTGTATTTGTTATGGGAGAAGATGTAGGTGTGCGCGGCGGTGTATTTCGTGCAACGAACGGACTGTATGAAGAATTCGGTGAGGAACGCGTCATTGATACTCCGCTTGCTGAATCCGCTATTGCAGGTGTTGCCATTGGTGCGGCAGCATACGGTATGCGTCCGGTAGCGGAGATGCAGTTTGCTGATTTTATTATGCCAGCTGTTAATCAGATCGTGAGCGAAGCGGCAAAGATGCGCTATCGTTCCAATAACGATTGGCATTGCCCGCTTGTTATCCGTGCACCGTATGGTGGCGGTGTCCACGGTGCGCTGTACCATTCACAGAGCGTAGAAGCGATGTTCAACAGTACACCAGGGCTTAAAGTAGTAGCACCTTCTACTCCATATGACGTAAAGGGAATGCTAAAAGCCGCGATTCGTGATGAGGATCCTGTTCTTTTCTTTGAGCACAAGCGCTGCTATCGCCTTATTAAAGGAGAGGTTCCTGAGACGGATTATACCGTGCCGTTAGGCAAAGCTGACGTTAAGCGTGAGGGTGAGGATATTACGGTAATCAGCTATGGTCTCATGCTTCATTTTGCGCTTCAAGCAGCAGAAAAGCTGGCTGAAGAGGGCATCAGCGCGCACGTCCTTGATCTGCGTACCCTTTATCCGCTTGATAAGGAAAGCATTGTAGAGGCGGCACGCAAAACAGGTAAAGTATTAATTATTCATGAAGACAATAAGGAAGGCGGCGTCGGTGGCGAGGTAGCTGCTATTATCGCGGAAGAATGCCTGTTTGATCTTGATGCGCCTATTAAGCGTCTGGCTGGGCCGGATGTACCGGCGATGCCATATAGTCCGACGCTTGAGAAGTTCTTCATGCTTACTCCAGACAAAGTAACGGCCGCCATGCGCGAATTGGCCGAATTTTAATAAAAGCTTCATTCGTTTCTTTATTTTCATATAAAAGGAGGCAACACGCATCATGGCAACCGAAGTGCTTATGCCCCAATTAGGCGAATCTGTTACGGAAGGCACCATCGCCAAATGGCTGGTGAAACCGGGCGATAAAGTAAAGAAATACGAACCATTGTGCGAAGTAACGACAGATAAGGTGAATGCTGAGGTACCGTCTACGATCGAAGGAACTGTAACGGAACTGGTGGCCGAGGAAGGTGACACACTTGCTGTTGGTGGGTTGATTTGTTATATCGCTACAGAAGGTGGAGTAGAGGAGGCAGCTGAGACGGCTCAGCCTGCCAATACACAGGAGACCGCTTCTGAGATGCCGGCAGCCGAATCGCCGAAGACGCAGCTTTCTTCTGCGGCGAAGCAGGGCGGCACAACAGCGGCGAAAGCAGCCGGGAAGCGCTATTCTCCCGCTGTGCTGCGATTAGCGCAGGAGAACGACATTGATCTAGCGCATATTGAAGGAACAGGACAGGAAGGGCGCATCACCCGTAAAGATGTGCTTGCCTTTATTGAGCAGGGCGGCAAAGCGACTCAGCCTACTACAAGCGCGGCTCAGCCAACCGCTTCTTCAAAAGAGCAGACATCAGCGGCACCAAAAGCCCCCGCTCCGAGTACGCGTCCTGCAAGCAGCACACCGGAAGTATCCACATACCAGGGTGATACAGAAATCCCTGTTAGCAATATCCGCAAAACAATCGCGAACCGTATGGTGCAGAGCAAGCACGAAGCGCCGCATGCTTGGACAATGGTCGAAGTTGATATGACCAATCTAGTAAAGCTGCGCAACAATGTCAAAGCCGAGTTTAAGACGAAGGAAGGCTTCAATCTTACTTTCTTGCCGTTCTTTATTAAAGCGGTCGTTGAATCCATTAAGGAGTTCCCGATTATGAACTCCGTGTGGGCTGGCGATAAAATCATCATGCGTAAAAACATCAACATTTCAATCGCGGTTGCAACGGATGACGCGTTGTTTGTGCCTGTGATTAAGGATGCCGACCAGAAGAGCATTTACGGCATTGCTCGTTCGGTGGATGAGCTGGCGGCAAAGGCGCGCAGCGGCAAGCTTTCCATGGATGATATGTCAGGCGGTACCTTTACTGTCAACAATACGGGTTCATTCGGTTCGGTATTGTCTGCTCCGATCATCAATCAGCCGCAGGCAGCAATCGTCAGCATGGAATCTATTGTGAAGCGTCCGGTTGTAATTGATGATATGATCGCGATTCGCGACATGGCGAACCTGTGTCTCTCACTTGATCACCGTGTGCTTGACGGTCTTGTATGCGGCCGTTTCCTGCAAAGTGTTAAACAGAAGCTTGAGTCATATAACTCTAAGACGAGTATTTATTAATTTGTAGGTCAAAATATAGCATAGATACAAAACTGTGGAGCGGAGTACCGCTCCTTCCTTTTATTCTCAGACAAAATTTTGTCGAAATAAGCAGGAATTCAGCAGAGAAAGCAGAATATGTAGAAAGATTGGAACAATTTCTTGTTTCAAATCAAACACAGACAGAGAGCAAAAAACCATACGGAGTGTTCTGTGAGGAGGGAAAACCATGGGCAAAAACAAAACAAAGAAAGCGCTTCAGGCGTGGGAAGAAAAAGTAGAAGCACGCCTAGCCAAAGTGCCGGAGCGCAAAGAGAAATTTACAACCTCGTCCGATATTGAAGTTGAGCGTGTATATTTTCCGGAAGAGTTGACGGATGAATACATGGAGCAATCCGGTCTGCCGGGTGAGTATCCGTATACGCGCGGCGTACAGCCGACGATGTACCGCGGCCGCTTCTGGACGATGCGCCAGTATGCAGGCTTTGGTTCTGCGGAAGAGACGAATAAGCGTTTTAAATACCTGCTTGAGCAGGGACAAACAGGGCTTAGTTGTGCCTTCGATCTACCGACCCAGATCGGCTATGATTCTGATGATGAGATGTCTACCGGTGAAGTGGGCAAGGTAGGGGTTGCCATCGATTCGCTTGAAGACATGGAGATTTTACTTGATGGCATTCCGCTTGACAAAGTAAGTACATCCATGACGATCAATGCACCGGCGGCCGTACTGCTTGCTATGTATATCGCTGTAGGCGAGAAGCAGGGCGTGTCCTCTGAGAAGGTATCAGGCACCATTCAGAACGATATTTTGAAAGAATATATTGCGCGTGGAACATATATTTTCCCCCCAAAACCATCCATGCGCTTAATTACGGATATTTTCGCATACTGCGCGAAGCATGTTCCAAAATGGAACACAATCAGCATTAGCGGCTACCACATTCGTGAAGCAGGTTCTACAGCGGTACAGGAAGTGGCGTTCACGCTTGCAGACGCGGTAGCGTATGTAGAAGCTGCGCTTGAAGCAGGCTTAGATGTAGATGATTTTGCACCGCAGCTATCCTTCTTCTTCAACGGCCACAACAATTTCTTTGAAGAAATCGCCAAATTCCGTGCGGCGCGCCGTATCTGGTCTCGCTTAATGAAAGAAAAGTACGGAGCAAAAAATCCAAAATCCTGGCAGTTCCGCGTACATACACAGACGGGCGGTTCCACTCTTACCGCACAGCAGCCGGATAATAACATTGTCCGTGTAACGGTTCAGGCACTGGCTGCGGTACTGGGCGGAACGCAGAGCTTGCACACGAACTCCCGTGATGAAGCGTTGGCGCTGCCAACAGAGGAATCCGCTCGCATTGCGCTGCGTACCCAGCAGATTATTGCCTATGAAACAGGCGTTACCGATACGGTTGATCCGCTTGCAGGATCATACTATGTAGAAAGCCTGACCGACCAGATCGAGGAGCAGGTGCTTGAGTATCTGAAGAAGATTGAAGACATGGGCGGTGCTGTGTCAGCGGTAGAGCAAGGATATATGCAGCGCGAAATTCACGAGAAAGCATACGAGTTCCAGAAGAAAGTGGAATCCGGTGAGGAAGTAGTGGTAGGTGTAAACCGTTTCCGTGTCGAAGGAGAGAAGCAGCCGGAACTGCTCCGTGTTGATCCGAGTCTAGGCAAAGTACAGCGTGCCAAGCTGGAGCAGCTTCGCGAACGCCGCGACAACAAGCAAGTGCAAGAGAAGCTCGAAGCGTTACGTGAAGGCGCTAAAGGAAACGATAATTTAATGCCGCTTATTTTGGACGCGGTCCGCGTGTACGCTACCATCGGAGAGATCTGTGGCGTATTGCGCGAAGAATTCGGCGAATACCGTCCGGTGTAAGGAGAGGATGAGAGAGATGGAGAGAACAATACGCGTACTTGTAGCAAAACCAGGACTTGACGGACATGATCGCGGCGCGCTTGTCATTGCGCAGGCGCTGCGTGACGAAGGGATGGAAGTCGTATATACAGGTCTTCGCCAGACACCGGCCCAGATCGTCGCAAGTGCGATTCAGGAAGATGTAGATGTGATCGGACTTTCCTGCCTGTCTGGTGCACACAATGAATTATTTCCTGAAGTCATTCGTCTACTAAAAGAACACGGAGCAGAGGATATCGTTGTGATTGGCGGCGGCGTTATTCCGGATGAGGATATTCCATATCTTGAAGAGCAAGGGGTGGCAAAAGTATTCACCCCAGGAACAAAGACAAAAGACACGGCTGACTTTATCCGTCACAAAGTGCAGGAGAACAAGGGTACAGCAGAGCCCATCATGAGTTCGCCTGAAAAAATTGAACATATCGGCATTGCCGTTAAGAATATGGATGAAGCGGTAGCGTTTTATACGCAGATGCTTGGTCTAAAGCTCGTCGGTTTTGAAACAGTAGAAAGCGAACATGTACGTGTTGCATTTCTAGAGATTGGCGAGACGCATATTGAACTTTTAGAGCCGACAAGTGATGAGAGTGCCATTGCCAAGTTTATTGAGAAGAAGGGTGAAGGTATTCATCATATTGCGCTAAAAGTCGATCAGCAAACAGAGCGTCTGGCAAAGCTTAAAGAAGCCGGCGTAAAGGTGATTACGGACACGCCGAAGCTTGGCGCACATAATAATATGGTTGCCTTCCTGCATCCAAAGGCAACGCAAGGCGTGCTGCTCGAACTTTGCCAGAAAGCGGAGACACCAGAATTATCAGGCCATGCTGACAAACACTAAAAATAAAAACGGAGAGACGACAAGGTGAGAGATTCTTGCCTTGTTTTCCATGTCAATGGATAGGAGGACTATACACAGATATGAGCACCATGTATGAGAAAATTGATGAAATGTATGAACGTCGCCGCAAAGTGGAGCTTGGCGGTGGAGATAAGCGTATTGATGCACAGCATAACCGCGGTAAATTGACAGCACGCGAGAGAATCGATTTGTTTTTGGATGAGGGTACTTTCGTAGAATTGAATCCGTTCATTGAACATCGGGCGACAAGCTTTGGTATGGATAAGCTAGAAGGTCCAGGTGAGGGTGTAGTTACCGGCTACGGTAAAGTACACGGCCGCCTTGTATTTATTTTCTCTCAGGATTTCACCGTGTTCGGTGGTGCGTTAGGTGAGATGCATGCGATGAAAATTGCACGCATTATGGACTTGGCAGCCAAAAACGGTGCGCCGATTATCGGCCTCAATGATTCTGGCGGTGCGCGCATCCAAGAAGGGGTCGAATCGCTAGACGGCTATGGTCATGTATTCTACCGCAACTCCATTTATTCCGGCGTCATTCCTCAAATCTCTGTCATCATGGGACCATGCGCAGGCGGCGCTGTATATTCACCAGCCATTACAGACTTTGTCTGCATGGTGGAGAAGACAAGCCAGATGTTTATCACGGGTCCGAAGGTAATTGAGGCTGTTACCGGAGAGAAAATCACGTCTGAGAACTTAGGTGGCGCGAAGGTGCATGCGTCCATTAGCGGGAATGCACATTTTATCGCCCCTTCCGAGCCGGAGATGCTAGATCAGGTACGCCGCTTGTTGAGCTTCCTGCCGCAGAACAATATGGAAGATCCGCCGGTCGTTCCGCCTGCAGAAGCAGACGAGGGTTGGGATGATGAGCTGGCAGAGATTGTACCGATTGCTGCGACGAAGGTGTATGATGTGCGTAAAGTCATCCACAAAATCGTAGACGGCGGCGATTTCTTAGAAGTGCAGCCTGATTTTGCGAAGAATGTTGTTATCGGTTTGGGGCGAATTGACGGCCATTCCGTAGGGATCATTGCCAACCAGCCGAAATTCATGGCCGGAGGGCTTGATATTAACTCCTCGGATAAACTCTCACGCTTTGTCCGCTTCTGTGACGCGTTTAATATTCCGCTGATTACATTTGAAGATGTATCAGGCTTCTTCCCTGGTATCAACCAGGAGCATGGTGGCATTATTCGTCACGGTGCGAAGATTTTGTACGCGTACTCTGAAGCGACGGTGCCGAAGATTACGGTCATTCTGCGTAAAGCGTTCGGCGGCGCTTATGTGGCTCTGAATTCAAAAGCAATCGGTGCAGACGTCGTCTATGCATGGCCAAATGCCGAAATTGCGGTAATGGGTGCAGAGGGCGCAGCTAATATTATTTTTGCACGTGAAATTGAAAACAGCGAAAATCCTGCGGAAACACGCCAGGCCAAAATTCAAGAGTATCGTGAGCGTTTTGCCAATCCATATGTTGCGGCAAGCCGCGGCATGGTAGACGATGTTATTGATCCGCGTGAGACGCGGAAAAAATTGCGTGAAGCGTTAGATATGCTGCGCACCAAGCGGGATACGCGTCCGGCGAAAAAGCACGGCAATATCCCGTTGTAAGAGGTGATTGGGATGAATCGACAAGCAATCACATCAACTCTTACACAGGAAACAGAAACAGCGGTGTGGCAGGAGAGCGGTCGAATCGCTCTGATGGCTGCACGGCGGACAGAGTATAATGTCAAAGGTCAATGGATGCGTCAGCCGGTTATGCGCAGCGCAGGTGGTGAGCGTCTGCTCTTGATGCGCTCAAGCATACGATAGATACTTCGGAATAGTAGCAGCACCCCCATTTCTTTGTGTATAATGAAACACGTAGTTCGTACGTGTGATACATAAAGCGGGGGTGTTTTTTTATATGGTACAGGAAGAACGAATTGTCCGTGAGTTTATGGAACTTGTGCAGGTCGATAGCGAGACAAAGCATGAGCGCATGATGTGTGATGTATTGAAAGAAAAATTTTCCGCGCTAGGCCTAACCGTAATAGAAGACGACGCAGCCCAGAAAACGGAGCATGAAGCAGGCAATCTGGTGGCAACGCTTCCAGGAACGGAGAGCGATTGGCCGACAATTTATTTCACATGCCATATGGATACGGTTGTACCTGGCAAGGGCATTAAGCCAAGCATTAAAGACGGCTATATCGTCTCTGATGGTACGACGATTCTAGGCAGTGATGATAAAGCCGGCATTGCTGCGATGTTTGAAGCGATCCACGTGCTGAAGGAGCAGAAGAAGCCGCATGGTACGATCCAATTCCTTATTACGGTTGGTGAAGAATCCGGTCTGCAGGGAGCGAAAGTCTTCGATCCATCGCTCTTACATGCACAATATGGATTTGCACTCGATAGCAATGGCAAAGTAGGAGATATTATTGTTGCTGCGCCCTATCAAGCAAAAGTAACAGCTATAATCTACGGAAGATCCGCTCATGCCGGCGTGAATCCAGAAGCTGGCATTAGCGCAATCCAAGTTGCAAGCAAAGCGATTGCCCGCATGCCGCTAGGCCGTATTGATGAAGAGACGACAGCGAATATCGGTAGTTTTCAAGGAGCGGGACCTACGAATATCGTCTGTGATCAAGTACAGATTAATGCGGAAGCGCGCAGCTTGGTTGAAGAGAAGCTCAACGAACAGACGGGGAAGATGAAGCGAGCCTTTGAATCAGCAGCCGAAGAGTTTGGAGCAAAAGCAGAAGTAGATGTCCTGCTTGCGTATCCAGGTTTTAAATTCTCAGAAGAGGATCTGGTCGTCCGCAAAGCGATTGCAGGAGTAGAAGCGGTTGGCAGGAAGCCTCGTCTGCTTGCAAGCGGTGGTGGAAGTGATGCCAATATTCTTTCTGGACATGGTATTCCGACAGCCAATCTTGCAATTGGATATGAAGACATTCATACGACCAGTGAAAGAATTCCGGTTGAAGAATTGGTGAAGGCTGCAGAGCTTGTTGTCGCATTGTGTGAAAAGGCTAAAAGTATATAAGAATAAAACAAAAAAAGATGAGGCCTAATTCATATGGCTTCATCTTTTTTGTCGTGTCACTCCTGTATGCTGCATATGTTTGCTGTAAAAGGAAAGAGGGGGTACTTGCATGATTGCATGGTCATACGGAACGGTGACACACATTGTATATGATGAGGAGTTGATTCAGGAGCTTACGATACACATGGAAGGGGAAGAGCCTGTTTCTGCTTTGAATTATCCAGCACTCACGGGTCGTGTTCAGGTAGGCGAGAGGGTAATCGTAAATACGACAGCGGTAGCATTAGAGCTTGGTAGCGGAGGCAAACACGTTGTTGCCGTTCGAGTTGATGCAGATGGCAAGCCGCTTATCGAACGAAGCGTAGGCGGGCCGTATGGGCATATCATGAGGCTGCGCTATACTCCTTTTCAGCATGCGGTACAGGCTGTGGAGGAAGAGACGAGTACGTATCATGAGATCTTTCGTCATGCTGCTACCAAGACGCTTGGACAAATTCCGGTCGTAATCGGTGAGACGCACAGCATGTTGCCAGGATTTGTTCTTTCCATTCGTCATATGCTGAAGCGATCAAAAGAAAAAAGAATGCCGCGCATTTGCTACATTATGAGTGAAGGCGGAGCATTGCCACTTGCGCTGAGTGATCATGTGCGAAAGCTGCAGTCCATGGGGGTGCTGGCAGGCACGATCACATATGGACACGCGTTTGGTGGGCAAACGGAGTGTGTAAATCTGTATACAGCGCTGCTCGCAGCTCGTTATGTATGGAAAGCGGATATGATCGTTATTATGCCGGGACCTGGTGTAGTCGGAACGGGAACGGATCTTGGTTTTAGCGGCATGGAGCAGATAGCGATTGCTGATGCTGTATATAAGCTGGCTGGACGGGCGATTCTTATTCCGCGAGTGAGCACGGCAGATCCACGGGAACGACATGCCGGGGTAAGCCATCATACGCTGACGGTTTTACGATTTGCCGCAACGATACCATTAACAATCAATCTAGAAGATTGTCCACACCTGCTTGCCCAGTTGGGGGAGCAATCCTCCCGGCACACGCTCGTGCTGCATGATTCGCTCGCTGAGGAGGAGTGGGCGGAGATCGAATCCCCATACTCCTCAAAGCTAACTGCAATGGGGCGAGACAGTGAAAAGGAACACGTGTTTTTTGCGCACACGTATTATGCCGCCCGCCTCACCTGGATAGAATATGAAAAGCAAAGAGCGATGCAAAAAATGGATTTGTTTGCCTAAGTATGTTTGAATAGAAGAGAAGATTATGCCGAAAGGATGAGTTCAACCTCTATGATCGAAAAAACACTCACAAGTACTCCGATTTATGACGGAAAAATAATTCAAGTAAAAGTAGATGATGTAGAACTGCCAAACGGCAAGACCGCCAAGCGTGAAATTGTTCATCATCCCGGCGCAGTTGCGGTCATGGCGATTACAGAAGATAACCG
The DNA here is from genome assembly GCF_041379945.2 of Aneurinibacillus sp. REN35. NCBI lineage: Bacteria > Bacillati > Bacillota > Bacilli > Caryophanales > Paenibacillaceae > Aneurinibacillus > Aneurinibacillus baijiui. The sequence continues at coordinate 220,497 of NZ_JBFTXJ020000003.1, forward strand.
AATGATAATGGTGCGGCAATTCCGCAAGCCCCTTGAGAGGATGCTTGTAGAGATTCCAGCCGGGAAGCTTGAGCCAGGTGAAGAGCCTGAGGTGTGTGCCGGACGTGAGTTGCAGGAAGAGACGGGATATACGTATGTGTCGCTAAGCCATCAGGCTTCCTTTTACACATCGCCCGGCTTTGCGGATGAAATTGTCCACCTGTACCGTGCAGAAGGGGTCATGCCTGGAGAAGCGCAGCCTGATGAGGATGAATTCGTAGAGCTTATGCATGTAACGATAGAGGAAGCGCAGCAGATGATTGCGCAGGGAGATATTCGTGACGCGAAGACGATCCTTGCCGTCTACGCCTGGCAGTTGGATCGAAAATAATGAGTATGATGGAAGAATGCTTTGCCGATCTCCATATTCATATTGGTCGTACGATGTACAATCGTCCAGTCAAAATCACTGCTTCGCGTGCATTGACGCTTACAAGCATTGTAGAAGAAGCGGTAAAGCGTAAGGGCATGCATATGGTAGGAGTAATTGACTGCCATTCCCCTGAAGTGCAAGAAGAGATTGATGAGCACATGAAGACAGGACGGATGAGAGAACTTCCCGGTGGTGGCTATCGTTATGAAGCCGATGAAGGAGAAGTAACCTTGATTGCCGGCATTGAAGTTGAGCTTGCAGTCGGGCGTGGATTGGCTCATTTTTTATTGTATTTGCCTGATAGAAATAGCTTCGCTCTATTTCGTGAGTGGTATCGGACCAAAGTCAAAAACGTGCATTTAAGTACACAGCGCATGTACACGGATATAGATGCACTTGTTTTGAAAGCGGAAGAACTAGGAGGGATCATTCTTCCCGCTCATGCCTTTACGCCGCATAAAAGCGTGTATGGAGCCTGTGTAGACAGCCTTTCTTCTGTAATTGAAGTTAAGCGCTTTTCTGCATTGGAGCTTGGTCTAAGTTCAGATTCGGATTTGGCGGATGGCTTGGCTGAGCTTGCACCGCTTACATTCGTTACGAATTCGGATGCGCATTCTGTCGCTAAAATCGCCCGGGAATATCAGAACCTTCGTGTGCAGCGCCCGGATTTCTCAGAACTGCGTCGTGCGCTTGCACGTCAGGATGGGCGATATATACAGGAGAACTATGGATTGCATCCGCAGTTGGGCAAGTATTACCGTACGCGCTGTACAAATTGTGAAGAATTGGTTGCGCAGACGGATGAGCCGCGCTGCCCGTACTGTGGAAAAGTGGGGAAAAAAGTGATTACGCGTGGCGTATATGAACGATTTCAGGACATATCCACCCAGCCGCCTGGGATGCATCCGACACATCGTCCCCCTTACCGCTACCATATTCCGCTTGAATTCATTCCGGGACTTGGCCCTAGAAAGCTTAGAAAGCTGCTGGCCGCATGCGGAACCGAGATGAATATCCTGCATCATGCATCCCTAGAGAAAATAGCCGAGGAAGCGGGTGAGGCGATTGCTCAAGGAATTGATCGGATTCGTCGCGGTGACGTATCCTTCTTAGAAGGCGGAGCCGGAATATACGGAAGAATTGCTTGGGAGTAATACACTTCCCTTGTCCCACATATATATTGTGATAAGAGATGGACAAGGGGGGTTCCCATTGATAAGGAATAAGGTTGGACAAACATTGCAGCAGAATGTACGCGAGAACTCTTCGCTTTATTTGTTTACCATCGTGCTATTTGTGATGGGGCTTGGCTTTGGTGCCGTTGTCGTCAATTCACTCGGCCTGACGCAAAAGCAGGAGTTATTCATGTATGTAAGCCAGTTTTTTCACGAGTTGAAGAGCGACAGCATTACCGATCCTGTTCGCAACTTCCAAAATGCGCTCGGTCACTACTTAAAGTATGTGGGCTTTATGTGGATTCTCGGTCTCTCCATTATTGGCCTTCCCCTTATTCTTATTATGGTTTTCCTTAAAGGCGTGGTAGTTGGTTTTACTGTCGGCTTTTTGGTGAACCAGTTGCAATGGAAGGGGCTTTATTTTGCGATTGTGTCTGTATTGCCACAAAATCTTTTAGTGATTCCGGCAGTCATTATTGTTGCTACCGCAGGGATTGCCTTTTCCCTGCATCTTGTGCAGTCAAGGTTTATGAAGCGGGGAGGAGCCTTATACCCGCGCTTTCTCGTTTACAGCGCTTTGATTCTAATCATGGGGGGCGTGGTTACGGTAGCGGCGGCTTTTGAGGCATTCGTTTCCCCCGCGCTTATGAAGCATGCAAGCGCTGCATTGTTGAAGTTTATAATAATTATTATTTAATAAGAATTATATTTGACTCCCAATTCCTGCTCCACTATAATTAATTGTGTAGGAAGCTGCTCAGGGAGGTCTTTTTATGATAGAGGAACGAATTGATAAGATCAGACAGCAACTGCATGCGCATAGCTACAAGCTGACTCCGCAGCGCGAAGCCACGCTTCGTGTGCTGCTTGAAAATGAAGAGGATCATTTATCCGCCGAAGATGTTTACTTGCTTGTAAAGGAGAAAGCCCCTGAGATTGGTTTGGCAACCGTATATCGCACCCTTGAATTAATGAGTGATTTGCATATTCTGCACAAGATTAATTTCGGTGATGGGGTGGCGAGGTATGAGTTCCGCCATGAAGGAGCGGAGCATCATCACCATCATTTGATTTGCGTCATTTGTGGTACGGTAGATGAGATTCATGACGACCTTCTTGGAGAAGTAGAGCACGCGGTTAGCGATAAATTTAATTTTCATATTCTTGATCATCGTTTGTCGTTTCACGGCGTATGTCATCGTTGCATTGATAAGGTGGATGCGGCTGAACTTGCCAACGTTAAAACCAATATTCCAGGATAAGAAAGCAGGGGCTCATAAGAGAGCCGCTGCTTTTTGTAATTTTTTTGCCGAACAATGTTTTATTCAGTTCCATCGGTGGTAATTTACAAGAGTAATAGGGAAATTGCCCGAGTTATACGCTTGGGGCATGCAGAAAAAATAGGAGGTAATTTTTTATGCTTGTTAACCAGCAGGTTGATGAAGCCGATAGGTTGACATTTCAGACACCACAGAACGAAGAATTGATTGTCCGCCCTTATTCGGAAGAAGATTTCCGAAGCATCCAAGAGATGGAGCGAAGCGTATATCCGCCGCCATGGCCGCAGGATGACCTTTGGAGCACGGAGCAGCTTAAGAGCCATATTGATGTGTTTGCTGAAGGGGCAATATGCGCCGAATATGAAGACGAGATTGTCGGTACGATGACGACGCTAATCGTGGACGAGCTTCCAGGTGATACGCATACATGGGAAGAGATTACAGACCATGGCTATCTTGCCAGCTCGCATAACGAACAGGGAGATACACTATATGTGGCTGATCTTCAGGTAGACCCTACACATCGTTCGCTAGGGATCGGGAAGAAGCTGATGAACGAGAGTTATGATCTTGTGCGCAGGTTAGGTCTTCGCCGCTTGATCGGAGCCGTTCGTATGCCCGGATACCATAAGTATGCCAAGCAGTTGACCCCTGAAGAATATGTACAAGCTGTGCTCGAAGGAAGACTGAAGGACCCTGTCGTTACCTTTATGCTTCACTGCGGACGCAAACCTATTAAGGTGGTGAAAAACTACCTCCACGACATCAAATCAGGTAACAACGCATTATTGATGGAGTGGCGTAACCCTGATTTTAATTGAACGAATAAAAGTATATGACTTCTTAATAAAAAGCGTGAGAGCTTATGTAAGCTCTCACGCTTTTGTGCGCTTTCTTTCTATTCTTTGGCATCTTTTTCTGTCTCTTTTTGATTTGGAACAGCTGTATCCGGATCATATGGCTTATCTGTAGGCCCTAACCCCACGTATTTATCGTAGGATTCATAGATTGCCCGTGCGATGCGGCCTGCTGATGCTCCACCGTAACCGCCTTCCGGTACGATAACGGCTACGGCAAGCTTGGGATTCTCAATCGGAGCAAAGGAGACGAATACACCGTTATTGATTTCCTTGTATTTACGCCAGTTGACCTTTTTCGTAAAATCAGTGGAATCTGGGATATAAATGTCCTGCTCTGATGTTCCGGTTTTTGCTGCTACGCGGTAAGGAAAGCCTGCGAACACACCATTCGCGGTTCCGCCCGGCTGGGTAACCATGTCCATGCCTTGGTGCACGATGCGCCAGTAATTGTTTGGCTCTTCAAGCTTGCTCAATATCTCAGGTTTGAACGGACGGACGATTTTCCCATTGTTATCCTCAATGCGATCCACTAATTGCGGGCGCATACGAACTCCTTTGTTAGCTAAGGTAGCTGTATATTGTGCAAGCTGCATCGTTGTATAACGTCCTTGCTGACCGAAAGAAGCTTGTACCATTGCCGCTAGAGGACCATAGCGTTTGTTCATAACAAGGAAGTCTTCACCGCCAGCGGATTCGCCCGGCAAGTCTACGCCGGTTTTAATTCCGAGTCCGAAAGCATGGTAATACTTCTGATATATGCTTACAGAGTTTTTGCCATACTTATCGCGCAGATTTTTCCCGATATGTGCCATGTACGTATTCGAAGATTTTTGAATCGCCTTTTGCGGTGTTAATAGGCCATAATTATGCCCGCTATCATTGCGGATGACATCACCTGCTCCCCCGTAACGGTAAGCGCCAGGGTCAGACCAGGAATAAGGTGCAATGCCTTCGGACAGGCCCATTAATACAGTGGCTGGCTTTACTACAGAACCAGCCGGTACAACAGAGGCCGGGTGTTTATAGTTTTCCATCTCAGCCGCTTTGCCGGTTTTTGGCCGCACATCGTACGGTGCGCTACGGATCGTGCCATTTGTAAAGGAGTATTGATTTTTTTCATATGTTTCTGTATCAGGACCTGACGTCCAGATGTTCGGGTCATACTCAGGATAGCTGACCATAGCGACAATTTTACCGGTTTTGACCTCCATCGCGACCGCGTATGCATTCTTAGCATAGGAAGCATTGCGGCCGGTTGCCCGCAGCTTTGGCAGGAAACTCTTGATGAAGTCACGCGTTTCAAGCTGCACGCGCTGATCGATTGTAAGATACAGGTTATTGCCCCGTTTTGGCGCCACTTCTTTAATCTGCTGTAGAATGGTCTGGTCCGCTGCAACCTGATACATACGGTATCCGTTTTCTCCACGTAATTCTTCTTCATAGCTGCGTTCGATGCCTTCATAGCCAATCATCTGGTTCGGCAGGTACGAATCTTTTCGCTGCCGGTAGTATTCGATGCCTTGATTATCAGCAACGTTAAACGGACGTACATAGCCGATGGCCTGTACTGCGACCTGCTTCTTATCGTATTCTCGGATCGGCTTAGTAACAACGGTTACGCCGTCAAGCTCGTTACGATGTTCCGCCAGATAGGCAATTTCTTTTTGCGACAGGTCGTACTTCAGATCTTTTTCGAGGAATTTGGATGTTAAGCGGACGCTCTTCTCTACCTTGCCATTCTTGTATTCAAAACCTACATCCATTTTTTTAAGCAAATCCTCTTTGGTAGTGCCGGGCAGAATCTTTTCCAGTTTGGTGACAAGATTAATATAATAATCCTTGTCCATGTAATCCTTCTCATGGAATACAGCAGCGAATGAGCCGCGGCTATGTACGATGAGATTGCCGTTCTTGTCATAAATGTTGCCGCGCAATGCCGGAATCGGCACTTTTTTATCCGACTTCGCGGTTGCTTTCTTCTCGTATTTATCTCCGTCCACAATTTGAACATAGGAGAGCCGGAAAATGATGGCGGCAAATACGAGAAAGACAAGCAGAAGAAGCACATTTAGACGGTTGAATACTTGCTTGGTTCGCTCGTTTTCTTTTTCTTCATGATTGTACACGGTTGACCACACCTTGCCGAAAGTTTAATCCAAAAATAAATTTTATCATGGTAAGCATGAATTGAAAACGAACGAAAGGTATAATTTTTTCATGAAATGAATAGGATGAAAGGGAAGCATCAGGATACGGAAGGAGAAATTGTATGTTTATTCCATATAACCGCATTGCTGAAGGCATTCGCCTGCTCGCTATTTTCATATTTTGTACCTTTATATTCTATACTGTTCTTTCCTATGTCAGCGAAGCGATCAAGCCTGCTGAACCGTATAAAGAGCCGCATGGCAAAGCGATGAAAGTAATGAAGTATACTCCTGCCTTTTTGGATACGTACGATGAGATGAAGCAGCGTTTATTTGATTTCTATTGGTACGGCGAATAAATTTTTGCCGCAGAGCAGGAAACAAGTAAAGGCTGTGGAATAAAGTAATAAAGGACAGGCTAGCGTAACATTTAGATGAGATTGGATGTCGAGGAGAATACGAAATGAATGATTTAATCACCCATTTTATCCATTATTTGACGGTGGAAAGAGGGTTAGCAAAAAATACGCTGGAATCGTATCAACGTGACTTGAACGCATACAGCACGTATTTACATAATGAAGGTTTCGCAGATCTAAACGATACAAGCCGTATGCAGATTATGGGTTATTTGCTCCACTTAAAGGATCAGGGACGGGCAACAGCCACGCTGTCCCGCAACCTGGCATCCATTCGTGCATTCTACCAATTTTTACTTCGAGAAAAGTTTATTGATAAAGATCCAAGTGTAAATCTTGAATCCCCAAAAATTGAAAAGAAGCTCCCGCAGGTGTTGTCGATCTCTGAAGTGGAGACACTATTAAACGGACCGAATACGCATCTCGCCTCCGGCATGCGGGATAAGGCGATGCTTGAGTTGTTGTATGCGACAGGCATTCGTGTCTCGGAGCTTGTGTCGCTGAATCTGTCGGATGTGAATTTGAATATGGGATTCATCAAATGCTTTGGAAAAGGTTCCAAAGAACGCATCATCCCACTTGGACGCTTGGCGATTGAAAATGTAAACCGCTATTTGGAACGTGGACGGCCGCATCTGAAGAAGCGTGGGCAGGAGGAGGCATTATTCCTTAATCATCACGGTCGGCGTCTGTCGCGCCAGGGGTTTTGGAAGATCATCAAAAAATATGCCCAACTGGCTAATAGCAACAAAGAAATTACCCCACATACGCTTAGACACTCGTTTGCTACCCACTTGCTTGAGAACGGTGCTGATCTTCGTTCTGTTCAAGAGATGTTAGGTCATGCCGACATTTCTACAACCCAGATCTATACGCATGTCACGCGCTCACGTCTCAAGGAAGTGTATGCCAAAGCTCATCCGAGAGCGTAGAGTGCAGGGGTATCGGGTAATGATGTAGAGAACCCGAACATACAGGGAGGGTTGGACAGGAAACTGAACTGCTTATTATACGAAGAGAAGGAGGAGACAGAATGAAGCAGTTTAAGCGAGTATTTCTTATCGTGTTAGATAGCGTTGGCATCGGTGAATTGCCGGACGCAAAAGAATACAATGATGAAGGGGCGCATACGCTCGGGCATATTGCAGAAAAAATGAACGGCCTCAACGTCCCGAATCTAGCATCCCTTGGGCTTGGACATATTGAACAGCTTCAGGGAGTATCCGCGGATGCACCGCCAGCAGCCGCATTCGGTAAAATGAATGAAATCTCACTTGGTAAAGACACAACCACCGGGCATTGGGAAATTATGGGCATTCGTGTGGAAACGCCATTTCGCACATGGCCGAATGGATTTCCTGACAGCTTGATTAACCCTTTTTCTGAAAGAATCGGTCGCGGCGTATTGGGCAATAAGCCAGCCTCCGGAACGGAAATTCTTAACGAACTTGGGGAAGAGCATATGAAAACCGGCGATGTGATTGTCTATACATCAGCGGACAGCGTATTCCAGATAGCGGCCCATGAAAAGGTTGTTCCGCTAGAAGAGCTGTATAAAATTTGTGAAGTGGCGCGTGAGCTGACGCTTGACGACGAGCACTCGGTTGTACGGGTGATTGCCCGTCCGTTTGTTGGAGAACCGGGGCATTTTACCCGCACTTCTAATCGTCATGATTACTCGGTATCCCCACCGGGCAAGACGGTAATGAATACGCTGCAGGAAGCGGGGTACACTTCCATTGCTATCGGAAAAATCTCTGATATTTATGCAGGTCAAGGTGTGAGCGAGTCCATTAAAACCAAATCCAACATGGATGGTGTTGACAAGATGCTTGATACGATGAAGCAGGATTTTACCGGTCTTTCGTTCGTTAATTTGGTTGATTTCGATGCGCTATACGGTCATCGCCGCAATCCGATTGGATATGGTGAAGCGTTAGAGGAATTTGATGCACGACTTCCGGAAATTCTTGACCAGCTAACCGAAGATGATCTGCTCATTATTACGGCTGATCATGGTAATGATCCGGTACATCACGGCACTGACCATACGCGCGAGTATGTCCCGCTGCTTGTATATCATAAGGGGCTTGGTGCTGGTGTGAATTTGGGTATCCGTGAAACATTTGCTGATATCGGCGCCACTATCTCCGATAACTTCAATATTGATATGCCGCGTTATGGTACAAGCTTTTTGCCGCAAATCATCCAATAAACGATATAGGAGGGGAAGCGTATGTCCATGACAGCACAGATCGCAGAAGTGCAGCACTACATTCAAGGCAAGACAGACAAAAAGCCCGAAATTGGTCTTATTCTGGGATCAGGGCTTGGTGTGCTTGCTGATGAAATAGAAAATTCGATCGTAATTCCATATGCAGAGATTCCGCATTTTCCTGTGTCGACGGTTGAGGGGCATAAGGGTCAACTTGTGATCGGGACATTGGAAGGAAAGAACGTTGTGGCGATGCAGGGGCGGTTTCATTACTATGAAGGGCATGGACTGGATGCCGTGACGTTTCCGGTGCGTGTAATGAAAGCGATCGGAGTAGAAAAAATCATCGTAACGAATGCTGCAGGCGGCGTGAATGAGAAATATTCGCCTGGTGATTTGATGCTCATTGCCGATCACATTAATTTAACAGGTACTAATCCGCTAATTGGATCAAATGATAAAGAGCTTGGGCCGCGTTTCCCAGATATGTCTACCGCATACTGCCCGAATCTGCGTGCTTCTGCTCATGAAGCAGCACGAGAGAATGGCATCACCGTGCAGGAGGGTGTATATGTCGGTATGCTCGGTCCTAGCTATGAAACACCGGCAGAAATTCGGATGCTGCGCACCCTTGGAGGAGATGCAGTAGGTATGTCCACTGTGCCGGAAGTTATTGTAGCAAGCCATGCAGGCATCCGTGTTCTCGGCATCTCCTGTATCAGCAATATGGCTGCAGGTATTCTGCCACAGCCATTGTCGCATGAGGAAGTAATGGAGACAGCGGAGAAGGTGAAGCATACGTTTTTAACGTTGGTGAAAACGATCATTAAAAAAATATAGTCATCATAAGAAAAGCCTGAAACTATATGAATGTTTCAGGCTTTTCTTATCAGACATCGATATTGAATGAATAATACGAAAAACGTATAGATATACATTTTTTTCTTCGAATACCTAAATTAGAAAATTTGTGCGTATTTCATCATATTTTTTATGAATATTACATTTTTCATTAATGAAAGCGATTGCTTTTAATGATTTCTTAATATTTATACTTTACAACCTAGTTTTTCTAGTTTATATTTATATTGCTTATTCAGAAAATTATTTTACGAAAAACGTAGATTTTTTTAAAAATGGTGCTATAATCGTAATTACATTTATTTCTGAATAGCCATTCATTCAAGAAGGGGGGATGATTGGTTGCGTAAATTAGATACATTGGATTTTCAGATTCTTCATATTCTTCAAGAGGATGCCCGGAAATCATATACAGAAATGGGACACATACTTGGAGTAAGTGAAGGAACCATCCGTTCCCGCATTAATCGGATGATCGAAGACGAGATTTTTCAATTTATCGTACATACTGATCCTATAAAAGTAGGATTGCATGTACAGGCAATCATCAGCATGTCTACGAAGCTTGGATATCAGGAAAGAGCGGCTGAACAATTGGGTAAGCTGCGGGCGGTGCGTTTTATTGGTGCATTTTCCGGGCGCAATGATTTAATCATTCAAGCATATTTCCGCTCGAATGAAGATTTAACCGCATTTGTGAATGAAGATTTGGCCAATATCGAGGGGATCGCTTCTGCCGAAGTATCCATCGAATTGAAGCAGTACAAGGATTCATTCTCCTATGTGGTTTACGATGGAGTAGAGGACAGCGCCGGCTGATGAGCAGGTGACTATACGTCCTACTCATACACATTTACGATTAAGGAGGTCAATTGCTGTGAAAAAAGGGTTCTCAATTATCTTGAGCCTCGTCCTGTTGCTTACATTAGCGCTTACAGGCTGTGGCGGCGGAGAGAAGAAAGAAGAAGCAGGCGGTGAAAAAGCCGCTGGAGGCAGTGCAGAAGGTCAAGTGCTGCGTGTGAATAACTCGTCTGAGCCAGGTTCTCTTCATCCGGCAAAGTCACAAGGTACACATGAGTCATGGCCGCTGCGTCATTTGTTTGTCGGTCTGACAATGAAAGAGCCAGATGGAAAAATTGCGCCGGCAATGGCAAAAGAATGGAAAGTAAGCGAAGATCAAAAAACATATACATTTACACTTCGTGATGGTCTGAAATGGTCCAATGGTGATCCGTTAACTGCACAGGACTTTGAATTCGCTTGGAAGCATGCACTGAATCCAGCTACTGCTTCTGATTACGGCTATCAGTTGTACTATATCCAAGGTGCAGAAGAGTACAACACGTCAAAAGAAAAAGATGCAGCAAAATTAAAAGCGCTTGAAGATAAAGTTGCTGTAAAGGCAAAAGATGAAAAAACATTAGAAGTAAAGCTGATCAATCCAACGGCATACTTCCCTGAACTCGTATCATTCTACACATATTTCCCTGTAAGCAAGAAAGCACAGGAGCAAAACAAAGATTGGGCAAATGATCCGAAATCGTTCGTATCAAACGGGCCGTTCAAGCTGACGGAATGGAAGCATAAAGAAAGCTTGAAAATGGTGAAAAACGAGAACTACTTTGAGAAAGACCGCATTAAGCTTGCCGGTATCGACTGGGCAATGGTAGAAGATGAAAACACAGCATGGCAAATGTACCGTTCCGGTCAGTTGGATCTTTCTTATCCGCTGCCAGGTGACGTAGTAGGCCAGCTGAAGAGCCAAAATGCTCCGGATTTCAAAATCGTTCCGGAATATGCAACCTATTTCTATCGCTTTAATACCACGAAGAAGCCTTTTACAAACGTAAAAGTGCGTAAAGCGTTGTCGATGGCGATCGATCGTAAGACAATCACTGAAAATATCGCACAAGGCGGACAGAAGCCTGCATTCGCTCTTGTTGCTGAAGGTTCTAAAGATGCAAACGGTGAAGACTTCCGTAAAGTAGGCGGAGATTACTTCAAAGAGGATTTAGCTGAAGCGAAAAAACTTCTTGCTGAAGGTCTGAAAGAAGAAGGCATGGACAAAATGCCGAAATTCAACATCATGTATAACAACCTTGATCTTCATAAGCGTATTGCCGAAGCCATTCAAGAAATGTGGCGCAATAACTTAGGCATTGATGTAGGGCTTGAAAACGTAGAGTTCCAGGTGAAAATCGACCGTGAGCACAAGCTTGATTTTGCAGTGTCTCGCGCAGGATGGATTGCAGACTTTATTGATCCGATGACATTCGTTGACATGTTCACAAGCGTAAGTCAGCAAAATGACACAGGCTGGAAGAACAAAGAATACGATGCGGCAATTAAGACAGCTAAGGAATCCAGCGATCCGAAAGTACGCATGGAAGCGATGCATAAAGCTGAAGATATTTTCATGAAGGAAATGCCGATTATGCCGATTTACTTCTACACGAAGCCATACACAGTGAAAGAAAATATCACAGGCGTATTTACTCCAGCGGATGAATATCCGGTTCTGAGATACGCAGAAATCGGTGGAAAGAAGTAGCGCATGAAATCAGGGGAATGCTCGGATTTTCGGGCGTTCCCCGTTTTTAAGTAAAAATAGAATGGAGGGTATACGTTGTTACGGTATACTTTACAGCGCCTGGGCTGGGCCCTCTTAACATTGTGGGTGGTTGTGACCCTTACCTTTTTCTTGATGCATATGATCCCTGGTAATCCATTCGCTAAGGAAGGCAACATGCCGCCTGGCGTATTTGAGAATTTAATGAATTACTACCATTTGAATGAACCGCTGTATGTGCAGTATGGGCTGTATTTGAAGCAGCTGCTTTCTTTAGATTTCGGACCGTCTCTGAAGTCGAGTACGATTACAGTAAATGATTACATTGTTGAAGGTTTTCCTGTTTCCCTTCACCTTGGGGTACAGGCTCTCATTATCGGCGTTACGTTCGGCATCATTCTCGGTGTGATTGCCGCACTGTATCACAATCGTTTTCCTGACTATATTTCTATGATTGTAGCGATCATCGGTATTTCGGTACCGAACTTTATTCTTGCGACAGTTTTTATCAACTATGCAGCTGTTGAATGGAATCTGCTTCCCGCAGCCACATGGGGAACTTGGAAGCATACGATTTTGCCTTCGCTCGCATTGGCGGCGATGCCGATGGCGTTCATTGCTCGTCTGATGCGTTCTAGCATGCTGGAGGTGCTGGGACAGGATTATATTAAAACCGCTAAAGCAAAAGGTCTTGCACGTAATGTCGTTATCATTAAGCATACGCTGCGCAACGCGATTCTTCCGGTTGTCACCGTGCTGGGGATCATTACGGCAAACCTTGTTACAGGAAGTTTTGTTATCGAACATATCTTTGGAATTCCGGGAATGGGCGAGATGTTCGTAAAGGGTATCTTTAACCGCGATTATCCGGTGATTCTCGGTTCCACAGTTTTTTATAGCGCGATTCTTATCTTTCTTATTTTCCTCGTGGACATCATGTACACATGGATCGATCCGCGCATCAATGTTACAGGGGGGAGTAAGTAATGCAGCCTGATACAAGACTGAACGCTGAAATGTTCCAGCCTGTAACAGATAATTTTAAAGATGCAGAGTCCATTGGTCGCCCGAGCGTTTCGTACTGGGCGGATGTGTGGCGCCGCCTGAAGCTCAATAAGCTGGCGATGGTGGGTCTGTTTGTGATCATTGCACTGATTATAATGGCTATTATCGGCCCTATGATCAGCGGCTATACGTATTATAAGCAGGATTTTACAGCGAAAAATTTGCAGCCAAGTGCAGAGCACTGGTTCGGCACCGATTCCTCCGGCCGGGATATTTTTACCCGCATCTGGTATGGAGCGCGTATTTCTTTATTTATCGGTGTGATGGCAGCCTTTATCGACTTCGTGCTCGGGGTTATTTATGGCGGTATTTCCGGCCTGAAAGGCGGCCGTGTAGACAATATCATGATGCGTATTGCTGAAGTGCTGTACGGCATTCCGTATCTGCTAATGGTTATTTTGCTGATGGTTGTTATGGGACCAGGACTATGGACGATCATCATCGCGATGACGATCACAGGGTGGATTCCGATGGCCCGCCTGGTGCGCGGACAGGTCCTTCAGCTGAAAGAACAGGAATATGTACAGGCGGCCACCGTGCTCGGCGCTGACACGAAATGGATTTTGGTGAAGCATTTGATTCCAAACACGATGGGTCCAATTCTAGTAAACGTAACGCTTACGGTGCCAACCGCAATCTTTGCCGAAGCGACATTAAGCTTCCTTGGACTTGGGATTCCGGCACCGCGGGCAAGTTGGGGAACGATGGCCAATGACGCGCTTGTTAGTCTGTTGATCGGGAACGTGTACCAATTGTTCATTCCGGGCTTTTTCATCTCGCTCACGATGTTCGCCTTCAATGTATTAGGTGACGGCATGCGTGATGCACTCGACCCGAGGATGCGCAAATAACTGAAAAGCAAAGGGTGAACAACCTATGGAAAATATATTGGAAGTACGTGATTTGCATATCTCTTTCCATACGTATGCGGGCGAAGTACAAGCCGTCCGCGGGGTGAACTTTGAAGTGAAAAAAGGCGAGACGGTAGGGATTGTCGGCGAGTCAGGCTGCGGAAAAAGTGTAACAGCCCAGTCGATTATGCAGCTTTTACCTCAACCGCCTACACAATATAAACAGGGACAGATCAGGTTTAACGGTGAGGATCTGCTTAAGAAAAATGAAAAAGAGATGCAAAAAATTCGTGGGAAAGACATCGGGATGATTTTCCAGGACCCGATGACGTCATTAAATCCAACGATGAAAATCGGACAGCAGATTACAGAGAGCTTGATGAAGCATCACGGTATGAGCGGTGGAGAAGCGCATAAGCGTTCCATCGAACTACTGACAATGGTAGGGATTCCACAGCCGGATAAACGTGCCAATCAATATCCGCATGAATTCTCAGGCGGCATGCGTCAGCGAGCGATGATTGCGATTTCGCTTGCCTGTAGTCCGAAGCTGCTGATCGCCGACGAGCCGACGACGGCGCTTGATGTAACGATTCAGGCGCAGATTCTTGAGTTGATGAAGGCGCTGCAGGAAAAAACGGGAACCTCCATTATTATCATCACGCATGATCTAGGCGTTGTGGCGGACATGTGTGACCGTGTCGTAGTTATGTATGCCGGAGAAGTAGCAGAGACCGGCACGGTAGATCAGATCTTCTATGAACCGCAGCATCCGTATACAAAGGGTCTGCTTAAGTCTGTGCCGCGCCTTGATATGAACAGGGATGAACCGCTTGCGCCGATTATAGGCACGCCCCCGGATCTGCTGCATCCTCCGACAGGCTGCCCGTTCTTTGCCCGTTGCGAGTATGCAATGGAAGTATGCAGAAACCACAAGCCAGCGCTTGAAGATATGGGTAGCAATCATCATGCAGCCTGCTGGCTGCACCATCCGCTGGCCGCAAGCCGGAAGGAGGAGTTTGCGCAATGAAATCAAACGTAAAAGAGATGCCGGTTCAAAAGGGCAAGACACAGGAGCCGCTTCTTGAAGTGCGCAACCTGAAGAAATATTTTCATGCCAGCGGCGGTACCGTTAAGGCCGTAAGCGACGTTACCTTTAGCATTAAGCGAGGTGAGACGCTGGGCGTAGTAGGCGAGTCAGGCTGCGGGAAGTCGACCATGGGACGCACCATCCTTCGCCTGTATGATGCAACGGAAGGTCAGGTACTATTTGAAGGCAAGGATGTGCATAAAGCAAGTTCGCGCGAACTGAAAGGCTTGCGCCGTGATATGCAGATGATCTTCCAAGATCCATATGCTTCTCTCAATCCTCGGATGACAATTGGTGATATTATCGGAGAAGCGATTGATTTGCATAAGCTGGCAAGTGGTGCCAAGCGTAAAGAACGCATTCAGGAGCTGCTTCGCCTTGTTGGTCTGAAGGCAGATCATATGAATCGTTTCCCGCATGAGTTCTCAGGTGGTCAGCGTCAGCGGATCGGGATTGCGCGGGCGCTTGCGGTAGAGCCGAAGTTTATCGTATGTGATGAGCCGATCTCCGCGCTTGACGTGTCGATTCAAGCACAGGTTGTAAATTTGCTTAGCGATCTGCAGGATAAGATGGGACTCACCTATTTGTTTATCGCCCATGACCTGTCGATGGTGAAACATATCAGTGATCGGGTGGCGGTGATGTATCTTGGCAAGCTTGCAGAAGTGGCGGCTAGTGAAGAGCTGTATGCAAGCCCTCTTCATCCGTACACGCAGGCACTTCTCTCAGCGATACCGATACCGGATCCGGAAGTGGAGCGAGGCCGTCAGCGCATCGTTCTAAAGGGCGATGTGCCAAGTCCGATGAACCCGCCAAGCGGCTGTCACTTCCGTACACGATGCCCGTATGCGATGGAATCATGTGCAAAAATTGATCCGGTATGGCAGGAGGTCAAACCGGAGCATTTCGTGGCCTGCCATCTGTACAACAAAGACATTATGGGTACTGATGTACGAAAAGTATAGCAGCGAGCCTGTTACAATATGCATAGTAAGAAAAAGGAGAGCATGTAGTAGTAGTGATACGATGTGCTCTCTTTTTATTTTAAAGGAATCCAGATTTCAGAGTATAAATCAGGACTTGAAGGATCTTCATTTGAATATACCTCTAATTCAGGAGTGCCGGCATGCCCATACGAGTGGGACGGAAACCACTCGGAAAAGATCATTTTCCACACCTTTGGCATGGCGTCAGGCATTGGTCCATGAACTTCGAATACACCCCATTTAGCTGCAGGGATTTCGAGACTCAGCAATCCTTCAGGTATATCACCGACATATTCCGTAGCGATCCAATAATCGATCATCTCCTCCGCCTGCATCCCTCTTTTATCGACACATACACCAAGCACCCCGTTTATTTTTCCGTTATTCAGCGTAAATAACAAATCATTTGTGCCGTCTGCATGGGCATCTTTCCAAAACACTGGAATTCCTTTATGGTTCTCACCATCATGCAATGAAAATTCTCGTTTGATTCCGACAACTTGAAAGCCTTCTCGCTCTACAATTTTGTACTTCATTGGTTCCGCTCCCTTCAGGGTAATTTGGATAACCAGACGGTTATAGGAGTTTAGTTTTCCTTTGTTTTGTCGTACTTCACGAGGGCTTACCCCATGCTGTTTACGAAACGCCTTTGAAAAAGCCTCGGGAGTTTCATAGCCGTATTTGTAGGCAAGATCAATGATTTTACAGTCCGTAGCAACCAGTTCTTGTGCTGCTAAGGTTAAACGTCTCCGACGGATGTATTCGGCAACCGATATATCTGTTAATATCGCAAACGTTCGCTGAAAGTGAAATACCGATGCATTGGCTTGTTTGGCTACAGCTTCTATCGTAATCGCCTCATGTAAATTCTTCTCTATATAATCGATTGCCTTTTGGATGGCTTCTACCCAGCCCATTGTGCTCCCCTCCTTAGCTGTATAATAACAGCTCTTTTTGTATACATCCGGTCAATTTGTGCTCTGATTGAACCATAATCTGCATGGTTTATGTATAAAAAAAGAGGATCGATGCTCACATAGCGGACATCGTATCCTCTGCTGCCTTTATTTTACGCTTACGGTCCATTTGAATGGATCATCAATTGTACCCGTTTGAATATCACAAATCGTACGATACAGCTTCATGGAGATCGGCCCGGATTCTCCGTTGTTGATAACCATTTCTTTATCTTCCCACTTTAACTCGCCGATCGGTGAGATGACGGCTGCAGTCCCTGTACCAAATGCTTCTTCAAGCGCTCCGCTCATATAGGCATCATAGAGCTCCTGCATGGAGATTTTTCGTTCTACAACATTCAATCCCCAATCCTTCAGCAGTTCGATGACGGAATCTCTCGTGACGCCGGGAAGGATGCTGCCGTTTAGAGCAGGGGTCCAGATTTCTCCGTTTACTTTAAAGAAGACGTTCATGCTTCCCACTTCTTCTATGTACGCTTTTTCGACACCGTCAAGCCAGAGAACCTGCGCACAGCCCTTCTTCTGTGCTTCTTCCTGTGCTCGGAAGCTTGCCGCATAATTGCCGGACGTTTTCGTATGGCCGGTTCCGCCGTTGACGGCACGAACATATTTATTCTCTACATAAATTTTGACCGGATTGATACCTTCCGCATAATAGGCGCCAACCGGTGAGAGAATCACCATAAATGTATATTTGCGAGCCGGACGAACCCCTAAGAATGCCTCGGTAGCAATAATGAACGGACGGATGTATAAGGAAGTTCCTTCTTCCGTTGGCACCCAATCTTGATCTACACTCACTAATTTTTTAATTGCCTCAACACAGAAATCCTCATCGATTGGTGGGATGCTTAAGCGCTCGTTAGACAGATTAAGACGCTCCATATTTTTCTCTGGCCGGAACAATAGAATCTCTTCATCCTTGGTTCGGTAGGCCTTCATTCCTTCGAATACCGCTTGTCCATAATGAAAGACGACGGCAGCAGGATCAAGCGTAATCGGAGCATACGGGACAATGCGTGGATTATGCCATTCTTGCTCAGATGTGTAGTCCATCATAAACATGTGGTCGGTAAAGCATGTGCCAAACGACAGCTCGCTTGCTTTTGGTTTGGTCTTTTTATTATCGGTTAAGATAACTTCAATGTGTTGATTCATCACTGTCTCGTCTCCTCCTAAAGTATGTGTGTAAGAAATGGCTGTCTTTTTGCAACCAATAAAAAATTTAAAATGTTATAACTAAACTTTACACAACTCCTTACATAAAGTAAATATTTTGCGTGGGATGCATGTATTTCTGATTTTGAAGTAGAAGGCAGGTATATAATTCCAGGTAGCGTGGCGACAATAGGTACTATCTTGATTGGAGGGGACTTGTGAATGAAGAAGTTGCCTATTGTACTGCTATGTATAATGCTAATGATACCGTCGGTTGGCGGAGCTGTCTTTGCCGAGGAAAAAGCAAAATCGGCTGCAGAACAGAAACAGGGACAGTCGGCGGATGCCGACCTTGCACCGAATGCTCTATCCGCTGTCCTGATTGATCGGGACACCGGTGCGATTTTATATGAGAAAAACGGACACAAAGCATTGCCGCCTGCAAGTATTACAAAGGTTATGACGATGCTCCTTATTATGGAGGCGCTTGACCGGGGTGAGATTAAACTTACGGATAAAGTAAGAACAAGTGAATATGCAGCTTCTATGGGGGGCTCGCAGATTTTTCTTGAGCCGGGTGAAGAGATGAGCGTAGAGGATATGCTTAAAGGCATTGCACTTGCATCTGGTAATGATGCGTCCGTCGCGATGGCAGAGCACCTCGCTGGCACAGAGAAGGCGTTTGTCGAAAAAATGAATGCGCGGGCAAAGCAGTTGGGGATGGATGATACAACATTCATGAATGCGAACGGACTTCCTGTGTCTAATCATGTATCTTCCGCTCACGATATTGCGCTGATGTCGCGCGAGCTATTAAAGCATGAGAAAATTACAAAATACACTGGCTTGTACCAGGATTATTTGCGCAAGGATTCGAAAAAACCATTTTGGCTTGTAAACACAAACCGACTTGTCCGCTTTTATTCCGGGGCAGATGGTCTGAAAACCGGATATACATCTGAAGCGAAGTATTGTCTTACTGCAACGGCTAAGCGCGGCAATATGCGTGTGGTTGCCGTCGTAATGGGAGCGCCGGATTCAAAGGTCCGCAATCAGGAAGTTGCTTCTATGATGGACTATGCATTCAATCAATATGACAGTCAGCCGTTATACAAAGAAAATCAAATTGTAAAAAACGTATCGGTGGAAAAAGGTGCGCAAGAGACAGTAAACATTGTAGTACCCTATCGCTTCAGCATGCTGGTGAAGAAGGGGGAAAAAGCGGACCAATATGAGAAAGTGATTAATCTAAAAACTGAATTACGAGCTCCTGTCAAAAAAGGCGTGAAGATCGGTGAAGTTCTTATTAAAAAGGACGGGAAAACGGTGAGTACAGTAGACCTTGTGGCAGCCGATAATGTTGCTCGGGCAAGCTGGTGGGAGCTGTTTAAGCGGACAGCGCGCGAAATGTTCGGGGGATAACCTTGATAGAAAGTAGGCAGAAGAAATCGGGAAAAGAAGAATCATGCCGTATTTTCCCGGTTTTTTTCTAGTTTTGTCGGGGGGCAGGAATCGTCTTAGGGCTTGTAGAATCTTCCTCGTATCACAAAGAGAAGGAGTGGCCCAGCGTGAGTTTACGAGTTGATATGGAAACAGTGCATGATGTATTGATTGTGCGGCTGGAAGGAGAGCTTGACCACCATACAGCAGACATGCTGCGTAAGGAAATGGAACAGCGGCTTGCAGAAGGTCGGATTCAGCATATTCTGCTGAGCATGGCCGACCTGCATTTTATGGACAGCTCAGGTCTTGGTGTAATTCTTGGGCGCTATAAGCAGATTGCAGCACGCGGCGGAGATATGGTGGTCTGCTCCATTAATCCGGTTATCTATCGTTTGTTTGAGCTATCCGGCCTGTTCAAGATTCTAAAAATCAAGGAGTCCGAACAGGAAGCGCTCCTTGTCCTGGGGGTGGCGTAGATGAAAGCGAAGACGGACAACAATTTCATGCGTCTTGAATTCGCTGCTCGCAGCGAAAATGAAGGATTTGCCCGCATTGCGGTTGCCTCCTTTCTCTCGCGGCTTGATATGACACTTGAGGAAGTAGAAGAGATCAAAACAGTCGTATCAGAAGCCGTCACGAATGCAATCATTCACGGCTATGAAGGGGATGAGACGGGAACGGTGACCATTGTGACCGCATACACGGCAGCCTGCATTGAGATTGTCGTAGAAGATCATGGAATCGGAATCGCTGATCTTGAAGAAGCGAGGCAGCCGCTTTTTACGACGAAGCCGGAACTTGAGCGTTCGGGCATGGGGTTTACGATTATGGAGAACTTCATGGATACGATGGATGTAGAAACGGAGATCGGTCAAGGAACAAGAATCAGATTAGTGAAGAAGCTGGCCAAGAATGAAGCGCTATGTAATTAGGAGACATGCCGATGGAGACCAATGTAAGGAATGCCAATCATGTATATCTATCCGATAAAGAAGTAAAACAGTTACTTGCCCAAAGTCAGGCGGGAGATACGACAGCACGAGATACATTGGTAAACAGCAACATTCGTCTGGTATGGTCGGTTGTACAGCGTTTCTTAAACCGGGGGTATGAGGCGGACGATTTATTTCAAATCGGCTGCATCGGGTTACTAAAAGCGATCGATAAGTTTGACTTGAGTTTTGATGTTAAATTCTCCACGTATGCGGTGCCGATGATTATTGGTGAGATTCAGCGCTTCCTTAGAGACGATGGAACGGTAAAGGTCAGTCGTTCGCTTAAGGAGATCGCCCACAAAGTGCGCCGCATTAAAGACGAGTTGTCAAAAGAATTAGGTCGCCTGCCTACCGTAAAGGAAGTGGCCGAAGCGCTTGGAATTACACCGGAGGAAGTCATCTATGCACAGGAAGCAAATCGAGCCCCATCGTCCATTCATGAGACCGTTTTTGAAAACGATGGCGATCCCATCACGCTTATGGACCAGATTGCTGATAAGGATGAGGAAAAGTGGTTTGATAAAATCGCGCTCAAGGAGGCAATTGGCAAGCTATCGGAGCGCGAGCAGCTCATTGTGTATCTGCGGTATTACAAAGACCAGACCCAATCTGAGGTGGCAGAGCGCTTAGGCATTTCGCAGGTTCAGGTATCACGTCTTGAAAAGAAAATCTTAAAGCTAATGAAAGAGCAGATCGAGAGATAAATCTCGGTCTGCTTTTTTGCTTTGCATGCGCTTTTGTATACCCTCCTTTTCGTGAACAAATACTATGTTAGTAAGGAGGGATGGTGTATGGCTGACCCAACCCACGTGTATGTAAAGCTAAAAGGAAAGGTAGAACTGCCTCCAGGCGAGACGATACGCATCCGCCACGTGGCCGAGCTGGTCACGAATGCTTCTTCTGAAACAGCCATTCGGGATACGGTGCTGCATGTCCTTCGTCCAGAAGACGGGAACCGCTATGTAGTCAGCACCATTCAGGTTATCGCGGCGCTACAGCGCACCCGTCCTGAGCTCTGCATCCATAATATTGGAGCTGAGCAGATGATTGTTGAAGTCATTATGCGAAGAAAAAGGATTAATTTGCTGTTGGTGGCGTTTGTATGGATCGTTCTGTTCATCGGCTCCGGACTTGCCATTATGAACTTCCATACGGATGTAAGTATGCCTGAAGTGCATCAGCGCATATACGAGCTGGTAACAGGGAGAAAGAACATGCATCCGTATATTATTCAGATTCCATATTCGTTCGGTGTTGGTGCGGGCATGATTTTGTTTTTTAACCATTTGTTCCGCAAGCGGTTTAATGAAGAACCAAGCCCGCTTGAGCTTGAGATGTTTTTGTATCAGAAAAATGTCGATGAATATGTGCTTGCAAATGAAGAAACAGGAGACCGAAAGAAATGATGGCGAATCTGTTTCTTGCCATTGTTGGATTAAGCGGCGGAATTATTGTTGGCGGGGGAATCGTTGCGCTTATTACTGTGCTTGATCTGATCCCTAGATTTGTACAAATTACAAAGACCAACACGCACTTGGTTCATTTTCAATGGGCGGTGATTCTTGGTGCGCTTGGTTTTACTTTGTTTGATTTTTTTTCGCCGCCCTGGCATCTCTCTTCTGGCCTGCTTGGGGTGGTCGGTGCATGTATGGGGATCTTCGTCGGATTTCTGGCTGCCGCTCTGACGGAAGTACTCAATGTAATCCCCATACTCGCTAAGCGGATTCAAGTATACGAATATTTATATGCGTTTATTATGGCATTGGCTTTTGGCAAGGTTGTCGGTTCACTATTTCATTGGCTGATCTATCTTAAATGATATGCAAGGAGATGTGTATATGGCTTCTTCAGTAAAAACACGCAACCAAAGTCGGCTGACGAAAGCACAGAAGGAATACAACGAACGGGCGGCCAGGTATAAGCCCAAACCGCCGTATCTAAAAAATATGGTGAAGGCTTTTTTAGTGGGCGGAGCCATTTGTGCTTTCGGACAGATTATGACTAACTTTTATATTCGTTTTTTTGGTTTTACCAAAGAAACGGCGGGCGATCCGACTGTTGCTACATTGATTTTTCTTGCTGTGCTATTTACCGGCCTTGGAATATACGATCGGCTCGGTCAGTTTGCAGGAGCGGGCTCCGCGGTTCCGGTAACAGGCTTTGCGAATTCGATGTCATCAGCGGCAATTGAACATCGAGCGGAGGGTCTTGTGCTCGGCGTCGGAGGGAATATGTTTAAACTGGCCGGGGGTGTCATCGTATACGGTGTAGTGGCAGCGCTTGTCGTCTCGGTCATCAAATGGCTGATTATCAAAATATAAAGGAGGAAGCGGAATGAGAGGACAGCGTCAATGCGGACGCCAGACGTGGCGTTTTGAAAATAATATTCGCATTCAGGGCAGCGCCGTCGCTGTGGGTCCGCTTGAAGGCGATGGGCCGCTTGCAGCCGAGTTTGACCATATTCATTCGGATATGTATGCAGGGCAGACCTCCTGGGAAAAAGCGGAGCGGTATATGATGTGTCAGGCGGTTGAGACAGCGATTAAGAAAAGTAACCTATTGGAATCCGAAATCGATATTGTTTTAGCAGGGGATCTGCTGAATCAAACGATTTCATCTAATTTTACCGCAAGTCAGCTCAATATTCCGCTGCTTGGAATGTTCGGTGCCTGTTCCACTTCAATGGAGACGCTCTCTGTTGGTTCGGCGCTTGTGGATGCAGGATATGCCTCCTATGTGGTAGCCGCGTGCAGCAGCCACAACTGTACGGCAGAGAAGCAGTTCCGCTATCCAACAGAGTATGGGGGACAGAAGCCGGATTACGCTCAATGGACTGTAACGGGCGCCGGTGCTGCCGTTGTAGGAAGCGGAGGCATGGGGCCGCGCATTACACACGCGACAATTGGCAAGGTGGTGGATATGGGTGTAAAAGACCCGTTTGATATGGGGAGTGCAATGGCACCGGCAGCAGTAGATACGCTGTCCACCCACTTCCGTGACACCGATCGGTTGCCAACGGATTATGATCTAATTGTAACAGGTGACTTAGGGAAAATCGGGTATGCGATTTTAAAGGATGAAATGAAGGATCTCTCATTTGATATGACGCCGGTATATAACGATTGTGGCCTGATGATATACAGTCCTGATCAACAGGTATTCTCAGGCGGCAGCGGATGCGCCTCTAGTGCAGTCGTTACGTACAGTCATATTATGAACCGTCTTAATGAAGGAAGCATCAGCCGCGCACTTATTTGTGCGACAGGAGCATTGTTCAGCCCCGTCAGCTATCAGCAGGGTGAGAGCATTCCGTGTATTGCGCATGCGGTTGTGCTTGAAGCGGGGGGAGTGTAGAGATGGGGCAGATTGGAATCGCTTTTCTTGTCGGTGGTGCCATATGTGTAATTGGACAGATTCTGCTTGATTTTGTGAAGTTAACACCTGCCCATGTTATGAGTATTCTGGTGGCTTCCGGTGCAGTACTAGACGGCCTGGGATTGTATGATCCTTTGATCGACTTTGCCGGTGCCGGTGCAACTGTGCCTATTACAAGCTTTGGGCATGCGCTGTATCATGGCGCTTGGCAGGAGGCCGAGCAGAGCGGACTTATCGGTCTTATGACAGGTATTTTTGAAGTGCCAAGCGCAGGTATATCTGCTGCGATTGTATTCAGCTTTTTTGCCTCACTTATTTTCAAGCCCAAAGGTTAAGCTATGGAAGAAAACGGACGAAAAAAACGCAGCGTGATTCTGATTACGGACGGAGATATTATTGCGCGTGGCACAGTGGAAGAAGTAGCGCGTCAAGTAGGCGGCCGATGTATCTCCCGTTCATCCGGCAATCCTACTCCGCTAACAGGACAGCAGATCGTTGCACTCATCAAAAAAGCATGCTACGATCCTGTCCTGGTGATGTTCGATGATAACGGTGATATGCGCATGGGAAAGGGGGAGGAAGCGCTCTATTATGTCGCTAAGCATCCGGATATTGATGTGCTTGGCGCCATCGCGGTCGCTTCTAAAACAAAGGGGGCGCTCGGTATACGTGTCGATATTTGCATTGATCGATACGGGCGTAAGGTGAAGCGTCCGGTCAATAAAAATGGGTTCGTGGAGACCGGGAATGAAGCATATATTATAGGAGATACAGTGGATGTGCTCAATATGTTGCATATTCCGGTGATTGTAGGTATTGGTGATATCGGAAAGATGAAGGGAAAGGATGAGAGGTGCATAGGCTGTCCGGTTACCCTGGCTGCCGTGCGCTTCATTCTAAAGAAAAGCGGGTATCTCTACAAAAATTCGGGAAATTGAAAAAGATATACAAGTATGGTTGTCATGTTTTCAGTAGATATGGTACTGTATAAGATATTTATACTGTCGTGCTTTAGATACGGGCATCCTTTTGCGGTGAATCCATGAGATAAGTATGCTGTAGATAGGGTATGTATGAGGAGGAAGCGGAGTGTTTTTACATGGAACGAGCAGAGTAAACGGAAGGGGACACCTCGCCATAGGCGGCTGTGATACGACGGACTTGGTTCGTACGTATGGATCGCCATTGTATGTATATGATGAAGCACTGCTGCGTGAGAAGTGCCGCGCATACGTGCAGGCCTTTGAAGCGAGCGGTTTTCGCTTTCAGGTCGCTTATGCGAGCAAAGCTTTCATGTGCATGGCGATGTGTCAGATCGTGTTAGAAGAGAATATGTCACTTGATGTGGTATCAAGCGGTGAGTTGTATACTGCCCTTGAAGCTGGATTCCCGGCCGATCGGATTCATTTCCACGGCAATAATAAGACAGAAGAAGAATTGGTCATGGCGCTTGATGCCGGGATCGGCTGTTTTGTGGTCGATAACTTCTTTGAATTGGAACTGCTGCATGATTTGGCCGAGAAAAAAGGCCAAGTTGTTCCGATCCTACTGCGCTTGACGCCAGGAATTGAGGCGCATACACATGATTATATCTCTACCGGGCAGGATGATTCAAAGTTCGGCTTTGGGGTGTCGAGTGGTCAAGCGTTGCAAGCAGTGAAGCTGTCGCTTGCAAAACCTTTCTATAAGCTGCTTGGTATTCATTCTCATATTGGCTCGCAGATCTTTGAGACGACAGGCTTTGTTGGTGCGGTTGAAGTTTTGGGTGCTTTCCTTGAGCAGGTGCGCACCGAGACGAATTATGAAGTGGAAGTGCTTAATCTAGGCGGTGGATTCGGTATTCGGTATACCGAAGAGGATGATCCGCTCCCGGTAGGCGAGTACATTCGAGTCATTACAGAAGAAGTACGCCGTCAGTTTACGGATAAATCATATCCACTGCCGGAGATCTGGATCGAGCCGGGTCGCAGCATCGTAGGGGATGCCGGTACGACACTGTATACGGTTGGTTCGGTAAAAGAAATTCCAGGCATTCGCAAGTACGTGGCAATTGATGGCGGCATGTCAGATAACATTCGTCCTGCTCTCTATCAGGCGAAATATGAAGCAATGCTTGCTAATCGAGCTGTGGAAGATCCCACGGAAACGGTATCGATTGCCGGAAAATGCTGTGAGAGTGGCGATATGTTAATTTGGGACTACAAGCTTCCTCAAGCTGTGCCGGGTGATATTCTTGCTATCTCCTGCACGGGAGCATATGGCTATTCGATGGCTAACAATTATAATCGCATTCGCCGTCCGGCGGTTGTGTTCGTTAAAGACGGACGCGCCGAGGTGGCGGTGGAGAGAGAGTCATACGAAGACCTCATTAAAAACGATCGCGTGTTTACTCGCGTACTAAGCCGCACACTATAAGAAAAAAGACAGGGCCTGATAGGGTCCTGTCTTTTTTATGTATAGACGATGTGATCATACATCGATATTATGCCTCGATGCCTCCGGCGATGTGGGCAGCGATCTGTTGTAAATCACTTGGTGTATATTGATCGTTATGTTCTTGGAAGATCGGATGGAAGCCGTCCTCGCTGCCGTAACGAGGCAGAATATGCACATGATAATGGAACACGGTCTGTCCAGCGACTTTACCGTTATTATTCAATAGATTAACGCCTTCTGCATTGAATTGTTTCTTGATTGCATTTGCGATTTTTGGTACGCAAGTATATACGTTTGCAGCAACTTCAGGCGTCAGCTCAAAAATATCCTGCTGATGAATTTTGGGAATGACAAGTGTGTGTCCCTTGGTCACTTGACTAATATCAAGGAATGCAACAACGTGTTCGTTTTCATATACTTTGGCTGACGGGATCTCTCCCTTAATAATTTTGCAAAAAATACAATTTGGATCATGCGACATCGTATCATCCTTTCTGTTTTCTTTTTATTCTATCATCAAACATTCTCCGTATAAATCATAAGTATTGCTGCAAGCTTTTCGATGCTTTATCGCATTACATGATGCGTTTCTGCATTTTAGAAAAACGTTCTAATTACCTACAAAAAATACTTTATTTGTATGTCTTTTTGGTCACTTTTAATGCGTTTTTGCATTTTAACTTAATTAATAGTACAAATGTTATGCAGTTTTGAATTATGGCATGATATTTGCACTAAAATATAAAAAATTCAGAATAAAAATGCAGGAGGAAGAAGGATGGAAAAAGGGATGGACTTATCGATTCAGGGAGCGACCAAATACTATGGTAATTTTAAGGCGGTCGATGCTGTGAATCTCGATGTCAAAAAAGGTGAGTTTCTAACCATTCTAGGCCCTTCCGGGTCAGGGAAAACCTCCCTTCTTAAACTGATTGCCGGTTTTGAAGAAGTGAGTAGCGGAACCATCTATCTAAATAATCATGATATAACCAAAAAGAAGCCGTATGAGCGGGACATTGGTATGGTGTTTCAAAATTATGCCTTATTCCCTCATATGACAGTCGCTGAAAATATTGCCTATCCGCTTACGCTGCGGAAGGTTCCTAAAAGTGAAATCCGTGAACGCGTCCAGAAAGTATTGGATATGGTTCACTTAGGTGCCTTGGGCAGTCGGTATCCGAAACAGCTTAGTGGTGGGCAGCAGCAGCGTGTGGCTATAGCCAGAGCGATTGTATTCAATCCGCCGCTTTTGCTGCTTGATGAACCTCTTGGAGCGCTCGATAAAAATTTGCGGGAGCGCATGCAGCTTGAGATTAAGCATATTCAAGAGAAAATCGGTATTACGACAATTAGTGTGACACATGATCAAGAAGAGGCCCTTACAATGTCGGATCGGATTTGTGTTATGAATCATGGCCGTGTTGAACAGGTTTCATCACCTAAAGATCTGTACTGCTTGCCGTGTAACCGTTTTGTTGCCGAGTTTATCGGTGAAATCAACCTGTTAGGAGGTGAGGTGGCAGAGAAGAATAAGGACAAATCTATCATACGTTTGTTTGATGATATGTCGGTCGCATTGCATTCGCATGGGACAAGCGTAGAGCAGGAGAAGGTATTCATTGCACTTCGACCAGAAAATATACATCTAACACAGGCAGCGAACGAATTTGAAAATACGCTTTCGGTAGAGGTAGAGGAAAAAATTTACCTGGGTGAGTCCATTAAGCTAAAAGCGAGAACGGCATTCAATCAGGAGATGACGGTGCGAGTGCCAGCGGCAAGAGAGGCGGAACTTGTAATCGGGCAGGAAGTCTTAGTGGGATGGAGCAGTGCAGATACGATCACAATTCCGTATGAAGCAGATGCTAGCTAAAATTCATAGAAAAAGGGGAAAAAAAGATGAAGAAAAAGAGAAAAAGAATACTTGCAGGCTTACTTACGTTAGCACTTGGTGTAACATTGACAGCCTGCGGGGGTGGAGCAAGTTCGGATAAAGCGGCTTCTGCGCCGGATGGAAAAGGCACACAAGAATTGGTTGTTGTAGACTGGGGTGGAGCATCCTCGGAGGCAGCAAAGAAAACCGTATATGAGCCATTTGAGAAAGCCAATAATGTCAAAATCACTGTCGTATCTCCAACCGATGTAGGGAAGCTTAAAGCGATGGTGCAGAGCGGTAATGTAGAATGGGATGTTGTTAATAGCGATACGGACGTTGCTCTTCGCCTTGAAAAAGAAGGACTACTTGAGAAGCTTGATTACAACGTCATCAAAAAAGATGACGTGTATCCTGAGCTTGTCACCGATTATTCAATAGGACTGCAGCTGTACTTTACTAATATCGCGTACAATACAGAAGCATTTAAGCCGGGCAGCCAGCCGAAGAACTGGGCAGAATTCTGGGATACAAGCAAGTTTCCAGGCCCGCGCTCTCTATACAAAAATCCTGTAGGTACGCTGGAAGCAGCTCTGTTAGCTGATGGGGTATCACCGGATAAGCTGTATCCGCTTGATGTAGACCGTGCATTTAAGAGTCTTGAAAAAATTAGGAAAGACGTAAAAGTGTGGTGGGATGCAGGGGCGCAGCCACCGCAATTGCTCGGGACAAAAGAAGTTGTACTGGCTTCAGCTTGGAACGGCCGGGTTTCTGCGGCAGCCGCCCAGGGTTCTCCTGTAGATAATGAATTTAACCAGTCGCTTGGCATGGCGACCTCTTGGGTTATTCCAAAAGGTACCCCGCATAAGGAATTGGCACAAAAGTTTATTGCCTACGCGGTTTCTCCAGATTCGCAGGCAGCCTACTCCAATGCGGTTGATTATGCGCCAACCAACAAAAAAGCACTGGAACAATTATCGGATGATGTCAAAAAGCGGATTGGTCAAACACCGGATCGTGTACAGTCACAAATCTTGATTGACAACCACTGGTGGGTAGATAACTACGACAAAATCAATGAACGCTTCAATAAATTCATGCTTCAATAGAAGGTAAGTGCCAGGTGAAAGGGGGCGTAAAGATGATAACAAAAGCAAAGACAGAGGTTCCGGTGCCTACGCTGGCGCCCCCTCTGCATCGTTTTATTGCAATTCCAGGTCTAAAATGGCTGCTGCTTCTCATTCCGCTTGTATATACAGTATTTCTGCTGTATTACTCGATGGTAAGTGTTTTAAAGCTCAGTGTTTATGATGCAGATGGATTTACGTTAGAGTATATCAAACAGGTATTTACGGAGCCGCTATATTTGCGGGTGCTTGGCGTAACGATGAAAACCGCATTTCTTGTCACAATCATAACGCTTCTTATCTCATATCCGATTGCGTATCTGTTGGTTGTAATGGAGTCGCCGCGTTGGAAGAAGATTGTGATGTCGCTTGTTATGATTACGTTGTGGATTAGTTTGCTTGTGCGTACCTTCATTTGGACGGTTATTCTGCAAGACCAGGGTATTATCAATAAAACGCTACTTGCATTAGGGATTATTGCAGAGCCAATTAAGCTTCTTTACAATACAACAGGCGTTGTAATTGGGATGACGCATATCTTAATCCCTTACATGGTATTAAGTCTGTATGCGGTTATGGAAGGGATTGATCGCAGGCTTATGCAGGCGGCGCAAGGAATGGGTGCACGCCCGTGGAAAGCGTTTATTCAAATATTTTTCCCGCTTTCTCTGCCGGGAGTATTATCAGGTTCTCTTATCGTATTTGTATTGGGCCTTGGTTATTTTATTACCCCGACGTTACTAGGTGGGCAGGGAAATATGATGATTTCCAAGTTGATTCAGGAGAATATTCAGACTACGCTGAATTGGAGCATGGCTTCGGCCATTTCCCTTGTACTTCTGGTAGCAACCTTGCTGCTGCTCGGATTAGCTGCATGGGTATCCCGGTTTTCTCCGCTGCTGAAAGGAGAAAAATAATATGTGGCTGCGTGGGTATGTATGTTTGATTCTTTTTATCATTATTGCACCTATTTTGGTAGTCATTCCCCTTTCATTTAGTTCACAGATCGTGTTTACGTTTCCGCCACCAGGCTATTCAATGAAATGGTATGACGCATTTTTTAATAACTCTCAATGGATGGATGGGTTGTGGAACAGTGTGACGACGGCAGTGCTTACTGCAGTTGTTGCGACAACGATCGGGACGATGGCTGCGCTCGCAGTGCAGCGATTGGAGTTTCCCGGAAAGAAAGTGTTTGCCAATCTGATTGTCGCCCCGATGATTATTCCGGTAATCGTTGTAGGGATAGCGATGTATCATACGTTTTCTGTGTACAAGCTGACAAATACGATTCCTGGCTTGGTGCTTGCGCATTCAATTCTGGCACTTCCTATTGTATTTGTAACGATTTCGGCCAGCTTACGAGGAGTGGATCGTAATCTTGAATTGGCCGCCTTAAGCCTAGGTTCAACACCAATCGGCGTATTCTTTAAAATTACGTTGCCATTGATTCGTTCGGCGGTCGTAGCGAGCGCATTGTTTGCGTTTATCACGTCACTGGATGAAGTCGTTGTGTCGATTTTTATCGCAGGGGCAAAAACAAAAACGCTGCCCATTGTGATGTGGGAAAATATGAGGACCCAGGTAGATCCAACAATTGCGGCAGCATCCACATTACTGATTGTAGGCACGATTGTTTTGTTCGCTTTCCAAGGATTCTCGCGTTCTGAGCAAAAAACCATGTGAAGGCAAATAAATCAAATGCAAAACCTCTATCATAGATGGAGGTTTTGTTGCAGTATAACTAAAGTTATTTCTTATTAGTACGGCTTTGATGCCAAATCGCATTATTTCGATGCGAACGAGCATTAAAATTTGAAAATGTTAAATATAGTGGGTGGATTACAAGTATTCAGTATATTACAATGCAATTAGATGCAGAAATGCATTAAAAATTGCTTGTTCTCTCTTGGAATCCCTTATAAATAAAGTATTAAATATTGGCATGGTACTTGCAAGATAAAAAGGTGAGGAAATGGAGGGGACAGAGAAACAGGTGAAGATATTGGAAACGTATAACAAACCCGACATCAATGCGCTGCTTGGCCAAATGCCGTATGGTGTCCTTGTTCTGTCGCCGGATGGATTTGTGACAGGTTGGCAGGGAGAGATGGAAACATGGTTTTTATTTAAAGAAGATGACATTGTAAAAAAACACCTGTCTGATGTCCTGCCCCTTGTTTTTTCTTCGTATGAATCGTTTCATCGCATTGGCCAGGAATATTGGGAGACACAAATCAGAATGCCCTCGCTTTCCTTGCGTGGAGAGTGGAAGCGTCAAGAGGAAGAAGGGATTCATGTTTGTGATTTTCTTGTGCTGCGGCGTGACGATCAATATTTTGAGTTGGAAGATATTTTTGATACGTCATTTGATGAAATTCTAGTTACGGATGGAGAAGGACGTATTCTGCGTGCCGGACCAAGAAGCGAGGAGCTGTATGGTCGGAAAATGGAGGATCTTCTCGGTATGAAGACGATGGAGCTTGCTGAAGAAGGCGGGTTTACACCCAGTCTGGCTCCGGAAATCATTGAGAAGCGGACGAAAGCCTCGGGAATTCAGGTAACAGCTAACGGTAAAAAGTTATATGTTATCGGTAATCCTGTATTCAATCCGGATGGAAGCATTCACCGAATTATCTTTAATTCACGGGAATATGAAGAAGTAGAAATGCTGCGTCAGCGCTTGGAAACAACAGAGAGTCTACTTGACGCATACCGGATTGAAGTAGAAAAGCTGAAGAGAAATCATGGGCAAGAGCAGACAGACATGGTTGTATTGTCACCGGAAATGCAGCAAATCTATCAGTTGGCCGAACGAGTGGCTCATGTGGATTCTACTGTATTAATCATTGGAGAATCAGGAGTGGGCAAAGGCATGATTGCACAGCGTTTGCATCGGGCCAGCTATCGGCATGATAACAATTTCGTTCATATTAACTGTGGCGCCATTCCTGAGACATTAATTGAATCTGAGCTGTTCGGCTATGAGAAAGGTGCATTTACGGGAGCTAATACATCCAAAAAAGGTGTGCTTGAAATTGCAGATGGCGGTACTGTATTTCTTGATGAAATAGGAGAAGTTCCGCTTAGTGTACAGGTTAAGCTGCTGCAATTCCTGCAGGACAATACGTTTCGTCGCTTGGGTGGTAATCAACTGCTAACTGTAAATACCCGTATCATCGCTGCCACAAACCAGGATTTGCGAAAGCTGATTGCAGAAGGACGTTTCCGTGAAGATTTGTTCTATCGATTGCACGTAATTCCAATTTCAATGCCCCCGCTCCGGCGGCGCAAAGAAGAAATCCCGGCCCTTATTCAGCATTTTGTAGCCAGGTTTACTAAAAAATACGGGCTTGTGAAAAGTTTTCATGAAGATACGATCGAACTGCTTCTTGCATATGATTGGCCCGGGAATGTGCGAGAACTTGAGAATATGGTGGAGCGCTTGCTCGTTACAAGCGAAGGAAACGAAGTATTGCCGCATCATTTGCCCGTTGGCATTGTCAAGGATGAGGAAGGTTACAGCATGACGCCAGCCATTAAAATTAAAGGCCTCTATCCGCTAAAGCAAGCGGTAGAGGAAGTGGAACGTCAGCTCCTCACAATGGCATACAAAAAGTATGAAAATACGTACCGCTGTGCCGAGGTGCTGAAAGTTAATCAATCTACGGTGGTTCGCAAATTAAACAAATATTTAGGAGCAGGAAAGGAAGAGAGCATATGACTACTAACACAAAAACAATGTCACATCAAAAATCAGAAGAACTTCATGCACGCCGTCACGAAGCGGTAGCGCAGGGTCCATATAATACAACACCGCTGTACGTCGGATCGGCGCAAGGTGCCATCATTACAGATGTTGACGGTAATGAAATTATTGACTTTGCAGGCGGAATCGGCATGCAGAATATCGGTCATTGTCATCCGAAAGTAGTACAAGCGATTCAAGAGCAGGCTGCGTCGTCGATTCACAGCTGCTTCCACGTTATGCCATATGAAAGCTATATTGAGCTGGCTGAAAAGTTAAATGAAAAAACACCAGGCGACTTCAAAAAGAAAACAATGTTTGCCAACAGCGGTGCAGAAGCGGTTGAGAATGCGGTAAAAATCGCCCGTAAAGCAACTG
This sequence comes from Aneurinibacillus sp. REN35, assembly GCF_041379945.2. Taxonomy (NCBI): domain Bacteria; kingdom Bacillati; phylum Bacillota; class Bacilli; order Caryophanales; family Paenibacillaceae; genus Aneurinibacillus; species Aneurinibacillus baijiui. Next base: position 253,937 of record NZ_JBFTXJ020000003.1, read on the forward strand.
GACGTCAAGCGATCGTTTCATTTGAGCGTGCATACCATGGCCGTACGCTGATGACCATGTCCCTAACAAGCAAAGTAAACCCGTATAAGCATGGTTTCGGACCATTTGCCGCGGAAACATACAAATTGCCTTATCCATACTACTATCGTGCAGAGAATATGACGCCGGAAGAAATGGATGCGCAAATTCTAAATCATTTTGAGCAGTTCTTCTTAGGTGAAGTGTCGCCTGACAATGTGGCGGCAATCATTATGGAACCGGTACAAGGCGAAGGTGGTTTCATCGTACCATCTGCAAACTTCGTACAAGGTGTACGCCGCATTTGTGATAAATACGGTATCATTATGATCGCCGATGAGATCCAAACCGGCTTTGCGCGTACAGGTAAATTGTTTGCAATGGAAAATTACGGTGTGGCAGCCGATATCACAACCTTATCCAAATCCATTGCTGCAGGAATGCCGCTCAGCGCTATTACAGGCCGTGCAGAATTAATGGATGTACCTGCACCAGGTCAGCTTGGCGGAACCTTCTCAGGAAGTCCGGTTGCATGTGCGGCAGGTCTTGCTGTTCTTGAAGTCATTGAAGAAGAAAATTTGGTCGAACGTGCACAGGTTATTGGTACACGCATGATGGATACCTTCCGCAGCTGGCAGGATAAATATGATGTCATCGGTGATGTACGCGGCCTTGGTGCAATGGTTGCTATGGAAATTGTAGAAGACCGTGTAACGAAAAAACCAGCAAAAGAAGTAACAGCTAAGGTTGTTACTGAATGCTGGAACAACGGCCTGATTGGCTTAAGTGCAGGGATCTTCGGCAATGTGCTTCGTTTCCTTCCACCGCTTGTCATTACTGATGAGCAGCTCGCGCAAGGTCTGGATATTCTTGAGCAGGCGATTGCTACAGCAGTGAAGCGCTAAGATAGAGGAATGTAAGCAGTAGTCCTGGCAAAGGGGATACAACCCCTTCTGTATTCCCCTTCGCCAGCGTGTATCAATTTCAATATAGTAAAGGGGTGCTATATGAAAAAGGAAGAAGAAAAATTTGATAGGGTTCTCACACGCTTTGACGTTCTTGCGCTTGCCTTTGGCGCGATGATTGGCTGGGGCTGGGTGGTATTGGCAGGAGATTGGGTAACAGCCGCCGGAGTCATAGGTTCAGTGCTCGCTTTTTTAGGCGGGGGAATTATGGTTATATTCGTTGGCCTTGTCTATGCTGAATTAACAGCCGCTATGCCGAGAACGGGTGGAGAACATGTGTATATACATCGGGCAATGGGGTACAGGTGGTCGTTTGTTGGTTCATGGGCAATTGCACTTGGCTATATTTCTGTTGTAGCATTTGAAGCGGTAGCGCTGCCTACGGTCATTGAGTACTTATTTCCGAACTATAAAGTGGGGTATATGTGGACCGTTGCCGGGTGGGAAGTGTATGCATCTTGGGCTGCCGTCGGGGTCATTGGCTCGCTTCTTATTACGTATATCAACTATCGCGGTATAAAAATGGCCGCCTTCTTCCAAATGATATGCACCATATTAATTGCCGTCGTTGGTCTTGCGCTTATTTTTGGAAGCGTGGCCACAGAAGCACCACAGGATACCGTACCGCTTTTTGTCGGTGGTGTGGCAGGGGTGTTTGCGGTATTGGTTATGACGCCGTTCATGTTTGTGGGATTTGATGTTGTTCCACAAGCGGCTGAGGAAATCAATTTACCATTTAAGCAGATTGGTAAAGTTCTTGTTCTCTCGGTAGTGATGGCTGTGTTCTGGTATCTTGCTATCGTATATGCGGTTGGTCATTCACTTAGCTTAGCTGAGATTGAGAAGTCAACCTTATCGACAGCGGATGCGATGGGCGCTATCTTTAACAGTTCAATCGCTTCCAAATTACTGATTATTGCAGGAATTGGGGGCATTTTGACAAGTTGGAATGCATTCTTTATCGGCGGAAGCCGCATCCTGTATGCGATGGCTGAGTCGGGAATGCTGCCGCGTGCTCTCGGGCATCTGCATCCTACGTACAAGACACCGACGAATGCGATTCTATTGATTGGAGTTCTGTCTGTTATTGCTCCTCTGTTTGGTCGTAAGGCGCTCGTTTGGCTTGTGGATGCAGGCGGACTTAATATTGTTGTGACCTATTTACTTGTATCACTTTCATTTATTATTTTACGGAAAAAGGAGCCGGGAATGGAACGTCCGTTCCGTGCTGGAAAATCCCCATGGATTGGCTATGTCGGCGTGCTTTTGAGCGGATTTCTGGCCGTGCTGTATATGCCGGGTATGCCTGCGGCGCTCATCTGGCCTTATGAGTGGGTTCTTATTCTGGCATGGTGGGTGTGTGGAGCCTATTTCCTTATGAAGATGCCGAAGGAAGAGCCGCATCTAATCGAGACAGGAACAATTACAGATAAGAAAAAAGAAGATGTACAATAACAACAGTAACCGGTAGGGGAAGGAGACACAGCATGCGCTATAACAATTATATTAACGGACAGTGGAAAACGCCTTCAGGGGAAAATTATAGTACAAATTATAATCCGCACAATCAGGAGGCACTTGGAGAATTCCCGCTGAGTACTGCTGAAGATGTACAAGAAGCGGTAGCAGCAGCGAAGCAAGCGTTTCCTGCATGGAAGAAGCTTTCATTCCAACAGCGTGCGGCATATCTTCAGAAAGCGGCTGATATTCTTACATCCAACCTTCAGGAAGTAGGACGTGATTTAACGTTAGAAGAAGGCAAGACGCTTGCGGAAGGGATCGGAGAGACACAGCGTGCCATCAGCATTCTTGAGTATTACGCAGCGGAAGCGCGTCAGCCTCTAGGTGAAGTAATTCCATCAGCCAATCCAGAGACGTTCCTGTATACGACACGGGTACCGCTTGGTCCTATCGGTCTGATTACGCCATGGAATTTCCCTATTGCTATTCCTGTCTGGAAGATGGCGCCAGCGCTCATTTATGGTAATACAATCGTGATTAAACCGGCAGACATTACGCCAAAATCTGTATATCACGTAATGAAGGCGTTCGATGAAGCAGGCCTGCCAGCGGGTGTCGTAAACTGCGTATTCGGCAGAGGTTCTGTCGTCGGTGCGGAGATTGTTGAGCACGAAGATATTAAGGCGATTTCATTTACGGGCTCCAACCAGGTTGGCCTGCAAATCCAGGAACGTGCGACAGCTACAGGTAAGAAGGTTCAATTGGAGATGGGCGGAAAAAATCCGTTGATCGTACTTGCAGATGCGGATGTGGAAAAAGCGGTCTCCATCGCTATCAACGGTGCCTTTAAATCCACGGGTCAAAAATGTACGGCAACAAGTCGAGTGATTGTAGAGGCTGGAGTGTATGAAGCGTTCCGTGATCGTCTCGTTGAACGTGTCCAAGCCTTGAAGGTGGGCAATCCGCTTGATGATACTGTATTCATGGGACCGACTGTCTCAAAGTCACAGCGCGATGGCGTTATGGCTATGATCGAAGCCGGAAAGCAAGAGGCCACTCTACTATGCGGCGGAGAAGCGCCAGCAGATGAGGATCTGCAGAACGGCTTCTACGTACAGCCTACCGTATTTGAGAATATGGATCGTGATGCTCGCATTGCGCGCGAAGAGATTTTTGGTCCTGTGATTGCCCTCTTTAAAGTGAACAGCTATGAAGAAGCGATAGAGATGGCTAACGATACGGAATACGGTTTAAGTTCTGCCATCTGCACGAATAATCTAACAGTGGCACAGCGGTTTGTTGATGATATTGACGCAGGAATTGTGCATGTTAACTCCGAGACGGCCGGTGCGGAGCCGCAGGTGCCATTTGGCGGCTGCAAAAACTCCAGCACAGGGTCCCGTGAACAAGGCAAGACAGCTGTTGAATTCTATACGCAAGTAAAGACCGTGTATATGGATCGTATGTAGTACCGCTAGCGCTTGACAAAAAATTGACAGTGTCAAAAGCGAATAGGTATGATCAGGAGAAAGATAATTCTCCTGAGAAAGTGGTGTTGTAGAGGTGTTCACAGGCAAAACATATTTTATTGCAGGTCATGCTCGTCTTCCGCAAGGAATGGCGGCGCGCAGCATTTTTGATACGCTAACAATTACGGTAGAAGCAGACGCAAAATATCATGTAATTCTCGAAGCGTCGTGTACGCTTGCAACGGATCATGGTCGGGATTTTATCGGCCAACTGCTTAGGGGATGCAGCCTGCAGGATGGGATTGATGAGCTAAGCCGACGGATTATGGATTACTATCAAGGCAAAGCCCAGAATGCTCTTGTGGCTGCTCTCCGTGACCTGCATAATCAATACCTACTGTATCTACAAAAGTAATAAAGTAGGTAATTCTAAGCGGAGCGAATGGCGATAGGCGGGTACTGTCACCATCGCCATCGCAAAGGCTTGGAATGAACAAGGTATCCTATCTGTGAATCATCGACACAATTCTTGCCCTAATACCTTCTGCACAGAAATTGTACACTCCGATGTCTAAACATTTCGTTTGGTTCTATTTTTCTTACTAAATAATAGAAAAACAAGATGAATGCTCATCTATGTAAAGGGGTAGGTTATTTGGCTCAACAACAAGACTTGCAGAAAAATCTTAAGACAAGACATGTAACGATGATTTCCATTGGGGGAGTTATAGGTGCCGGCTTATTTGTAGGAAGCGGTGCCATGATCACTTCGGCTGGTCCGGGAGCTCTCTTATCATATATTATTGGCGGTTTGATGGTCGTTCTCGTCATGCGCATGCTAGGCGAGATGGCGGTTTTGAATCCTGATAGCGGTTCATTTGCCACCTATGCGAGACAAGCGATCGGTCCTTGGGCCGGCTTTACGATTGGCTGGTTGTATTGGTTTAACTGGGTCATTATTGTCGCAATTGAAGCTACGTTGGTCGGTGCTTATATTCACGGATGGTTTCCTTCCATTCCCGTGTGGGTCGGCAGCTTAACGCTCACACTTTTGATGACGATTACAAACATCTACTCCGTCAAATCCTACGGGGAATTCGAATATTGGCTGGCATTCATCAAAGTGGTGGCTATCGTAGCATTTTTGTGCGTAGGTACGGTGATGGTTTTTGGTGGGCTTCCATGGGTGGAATCACCAGGCTTCTCCAACATTATAGGACATGGCGGATTCTTTCCAAACGGTTATATTCCCGTGCTTCTAAATGTCGTATTCATCACGTTCTCCCTTGTGGGAAGTGAAGTGGCTGCCATTGCGGCCGGGGAATCAGATAACCCGGAGAAAAATGTTGTTAAAGCGATTAATAGTGTAGTGTGGCGTATCCTTGTTTTCTTCATCGGCTCCGTTGCCGTTCTGGTAACGATTCTTCCTTGGACGGCTTCGGAATTGCTGAAGACTCCGTACGCAAGCGTTTTCGATATGGCGGGTCTGCCAGCCGCAGGTGAAATTATGAATATCGTTGTATTCATTTCCCTGCTTTCGGTATTGAACTCGGGACTATACACAAGTTCGCGTATGCTTTATTCTCTGGCACATAAAGGAGAAGGTCATCGTATTTTCTTACGTGTAAACAGAAAAGGCGTACCGGTTTGGGCCGTGCTGACAAGCACATGTTTTGCTTATATTTGCGCAATGTTTAAGTTTATCTCTCCGGATAAATTGTTCGTGTTTTTGGCGAGCAGTGCTGGTGGCGTTACGATGATTGTGTATATCTTTATCGCCATATCACATATACGTCTGCGGAGAAAGTCCGAGCGAGAGAATCCGGGCGCACTAAAGATAAAAATGTGGCTGTTTCCTTATCTAACGTATGCAACGATTGCCGCTCTGGCGGTGATCTTTATTGCGCAGGCGTTTATTGAGGAGATGCGCCTGCAATTCTACCTCACCTCATTGATTACGGTTCTTGTAATTGGCTCATATTTCGTATTTTATCGTAAGAAGCAGGCTCCTTCTTACGAGAGAGGCGAAGAGAAAGAAGAGAAAAGAAAACGAAAAATCATGTGATCAAAAAAAATGAATAAATAGTGTTGACAGAATCTTACCAAAAGTATATTATATAAACATAAGCACAGTAGCAATCGTCAGAACCCTGCAGAGAAGTTTCCCTTCTCGCATATCGGCCTCTGCGATGCCTGTGAATCTGAAGACGAATGAGCGTCTTATGAACAAGTGATATACTTCAAACTGTCTAATTTACTTCTCTTCGAGCAATCGAAGCCGTTTCGTAAATAAGAGCCAGTTATACTACCTCTCTATGTACATATGGGAGGAGTATAGCTGGCTTTTTGTTTTACGCGCGGATCAGCAAACAATCATCCGGCCTTCACCCCGGCCGGGTGGTTCAAATCAATGAGTACAAATAAAGTGGAAGTATGGAGGAGGAACCTATTATGGCTACAGCAACAGAAGCAAGAGTAGAGATGAAATATGTAACAAAGCAGGCTGGTTATGAAATCATGCCGCATCCGCAGCACAAAAGAATGTACCACATCCAATTAAACGATCAACTTCTTGAGCAATTCTTTGCAGCTTGCAAAGATGCAAGTGAGCAATCTCTTCAATACACACCATATTCCCGCCAAATCTTGGCTCATCAATTCAGAGAATTATTCGGCGAATCCTTCATGCAAGATATTCGCAACATCCTGCATGAAAGAGAGACAGGCGGCTTTACGATTGGTGTGCAGGGGAAAACAGAAGATACTGGGGAATTTGTTAAATTCGGAACAGCGTTGACTCACTTAATCGGTATTCCGAACTTTGATGCGATGACGAACACTTTCTACGCTCGCTTTACAGTAAAAGATACGGACAGCAGCGATTCATACTTACGTCAGGCATACCGCCTGTTCACACTGCATACAGACGGAACGTTCGTTGATGAGCCGACTGACTGGCTGCTTATGATGAAAATGGATGAACAGAATGCAAAAGGGGGAGAATCCCGTCTGTTGCACCTTGACGATTGGGAAGACCTTGAGAAGTTCAGCAAGCATCCGCTCGCTAGTACAAAAATTACGTACAAAGCACCTGCAAGTAAAAACGTACAGGAAACAGTACAGCGTACAACGTTCTATGAAATTAACAACAAACCATGCATTTGCTTCATCGATCAATTCGCTTACCCGGAAACAATCGATCAGGCAATCTACTTAAAAGAAATGTCTGAGTCGCTGGAGAACTCTCCGGCTACACACGCACTGAAGCTTCCGGTTGGTGATCTGGTGATTCTAAACAACACATTCTGGATGCACGGACGTGCAGCGTTCGAGAAACATCCAGAATTGCATCGTGAACTGATGCGTCAACGCGGATTTTTCGCTAGCGTGTAAACAAGAAAACGATAGATGGATAATTCAGGCAGGCCTCCAATTGAAGGCCTGCCTTAGGTAGCATAGATAATCAATTCGATTCCGAATGTATAACTTATGAGGGGGAAGACAGCATGTATGACTTTGCAATCGTTGGTGGAGGGATCGTAGGACTTTCAACAGGAATGGCGCTGACAAAACGGTATCCAGGCGCGAAAATTGTCATGATTGAGAAGGAGAAGGATTGGGCGCATCATCAAACAGGACATAACAGCGGGGTTATTCACTCCGGTATTTATTATAAACCAGGCAGCTTTAAGGCGCGGTTCGCACGTGAAGGCAACAAAGCGATGGTAGAATTCTGTGAAGAGAACGGGATTGCTTATGACGTGTGCGGTAAGGTGATTGTCGCAACCGAACCAGAGGAAGTAGCGCGGATGGAGGATTTATACAAGCGTGGCTTAGAGAACGAGCTGGATGTACAAAAAATCGGGGTAGAAGAACTGCGTGAGATTGAGCCGCATGTAAATGGACTGGGCGCCATTCGAGTACCAAGCTGCGGAATTGCAGATTATAAAGGCGTATCCCGTGCATTTGCCCGTATCATTCATGAGGGGGGCGGCGATATTCGCCTTGGCACGAAAGTAGAGAATATCGGAGAAACGGCAGACGGTGTAACCATTGAGACAAATCGCGGCACGATCTCTGCGCGCTTTCTAATTAACTGTGCTGGACTGCAAAGCGACCGTGTAGCTAAGATGACAGGTATGAATACAGGAATGAAAATAGTTCCGTTCCGCGGTGAATATTATGAATTGACGCCGGAGAAGCGTCATCTTGTTAAGCACTTGATTTATCCGATGCCAAATCCGGACTTCCCGTTCCTCGGTGTTCACTTTACTCGGATGATTAATGGTGAGGTGCATGCGGGACCTAATGCGGTACTTGCGTTCAAGCGTGAGGGCTATACGAAGAAAGACATCGATATGAAGGATCTGCTCGAAGTGTTAACCTATCCAGGATTCTGGAAGATGGCGATGCCGAATATGAAGGAAGGCATGAAAGAAATGGTGCGCTCCTTTAGCAAGCAGGCATTTCTTGCCAGTCTCCAGCGCTTAATTCCAGAGTTAACTGAAAAGGATATTGTACCGACCCATGCGGGTGTACGAGCGCAGGCATTGATGAATGATGGAAGTATGGTAGATGATTTTGCTATTTTCTCCGGTAAAAGCTCGCTTCATGTGTGCAATGCGCCTTCACCTGCAGCGACTGCTTCCATTAAGATTGGGGAAGAAATTGCAAATCGGGTACCAGAGGATATGGTCAGCAAACTAAAGTCTTCAGTTGTCCCGGCTGTTCCAGTGTAAGAATAAAACGTTTTTAATTTATTACCATCTTCTTGTTTCTCCTTTATGCTCAATATCTTGCGGTAAATTGCGCAGATTGTAACAAAAGACACCATACATTTGTTACAATAAAAATAAGATACTATTTAGATACTAGCATTAAAGGAGGAGCAAGTTATTGGAATACGTGCAAGAGTATAAACGAACACATAAAAGACTTACTAAGCTAAAAATTTTAAAGCGCGGGCTTTTTATTATGCTTGGCGCGGCCTTGGTAGCAGTTGGGCTGGAGATTTTTTTAGTCCCCAACAATATTATTGATGGGGGAATTGTAGGCGTTTCCATTATTTTATCTCATTTAACGGGATTGAAACTGGGTATTTTTCTCTTCGTTCTTAACCTTCCTTTTCTTTTGCTTGGCTATAAGCAAATCGGAAAAACCTTTGCCATCTCTACTCTTTTAGGCGTTACGGTAATGTCCATCGGGACGGCGTTTCTTCACCCTGTACCTGTACTGACAGAAGATCCACTGTTAGCTGCAGTATTTGGCGGTATTATTCTAGGAATCGGGGTCGGGATGGTCATTCGGTACGGCGGTTCATTGGATGGAACTGAAATCGTTGCCATCGTCTTTAACAAACGTATCCCTCTTTCTGTTGGCGAGACGGTTATGTTTTTTAACATCTTCATTTTAGGAAGCGCTGGGTTTATCTTTGGTTGGGATCGAGCGATGTATTCCCTTATGGCTTACTTTATTGCTTTTAAAATGATTGACGTAACCATCCAGGGGCTTGATGAATCGCGTTCTGTCTGGATTATCAGCGAGAAGCATAGGGAAATTGGTGAAGCGCTGCTTGCCCGTCTTGGTCGCGGCGTTACGTACCTGAATGGAGAAGGAGCGTATACTGGGGAAGATAAAAAAGTTATTTTTTGTGTTATTACCCGTTTGGAAGAAGCAAAGCTTAAACTTATTATTGAAGATATTGATGAAAAAGCTTTTCTTGCTGTTGGCGCCATCAATAATGTCAAAGGCGGAAACTTCAAGAAAAGAGACATTCACTAAAAATAGAAGGCGGCCCGCTTCCATGGGCTGCCTTTTTACGTAGTGTTATAATAAAGCAGATAAAATGTCCGATAACTATAATAGGAAGATAAAGGAGAGAGTACACGTGGACACGGAGAGCACTCTGATCACAAACATTCAGGTGTATGCAGAAGACGGGAAGATTGAGAGCGGATATGTCCTCGTACGTGAGGGTAAGATTGAGCAAGTTGGCCCTATAGCGGAATCTCCTGTTGATGAGGCGCACGCGCATATCTTTTCGTTTTCTGATGAGCATGTGTTAATCCCGGGGATGATGGATCTGCATATTCATGGCGCAGGTGGAGCGGATGCTATGGATGCAACAGAAGAAGCGCTTTATACGATTGCAAGACATTTGCCACGGGAAGGGACGACAAGCTTTCTGGCAACGACGATGACCCAGGATACGCCGTTGATTGAACGGGCATTAGCGAATGTTGCGGCATACCGTAAGCGGAGGAATGAACCCGGATGTGCTGAAGTACTGGGCATTCATCTTGAGGGGCCGTTTCTGTCACCGCACCGTGCCGGGGCTCAGCCTGCGAATAAAATGCTTGATCCTGATATTGCTCTTTTTAAGAGATGGCAGGAGATTTCGGATGGAGCCATTCGATTGGTAACGATGGCGCCTGAGCGGCCAGGGGGAATGGCATTCATCGCGCATCTTGCACAGAATGATGTCGTAGCCTCTGTGGGTCATTCCGATGCCACCTATGATCAAGTATGCGAAGGCATACGCTGTGGATTGTCACACGTTACCCATCTGTTTAACGGCATGCGAGGTCTTCATCACCGTGAGCCCGGTGTGGCAGGTGCAGCGTTTCTTCATCCAGAGCTTCTTGTCGAATTGATTGCGGACGGAATTCATGTTCATCCACAAATGGTAAAAGTAGCGTATCAGCAAAAAGGAGCGGACGGGTTGCTTCTGATCACTGATGCAATGCGGGCCAAGTGCCTTGGAGAAGGGACATATGAGCTGGGCGGTCAAGAAGTAATGGTGCGGGATGGACAGGCGCTTCTCTCTGACGGTAGGCTTGCAGGCAGCATCGTTACAATGAAGGAAGCGGTCGTTAATATGCAATGTTATACGGGTTGTACGCTTGAGGATATTGTACGTATGACTGCAGTGAATCCGGCGAAACAGCTTAACTTATTTGCCCATAAAGGAAGCATTGCACAGGGCAAGGATGCTGATCTTGTGGTACTGGACAAAGAACATGAAGTTGTTCTCACGCTTTGCAGGGGGCAAATCGCTTATGTCGCTGATCATAATATTGACATAGTATAAATCATAGAAATTCCATTGACACTTGGCCAAAAAAGATTTAATTTTAGGCTACCACAAATAAAAAACATTGGAATCGTCGGTCACCGGTAGTGAGTAATGAACGTATTTGTATATGGTAGAGGTGGTCCTACATGCATCAAGAATGGAGCTTACGCGGCGTATGGCAATGCCTGCCCGATAAAGATAATAAATACGAAGGTACGATGGAGAATACAATCGTCTATGCACCACAGAAACATGCCTGGCAAGAGATTGCCGTGCCGGCACATTGGCAGAAGGCTGGCTTTGAGCATCACCAGGGTGTTATGTGGTATCGCAAGGCATTTACTGCGCCTAAAAAGCAGGATGGTATTCGTTATGATTTGCACTTTGGCGGCGTTGATTACTTCACTGAGGTATGGTTAAACGGTTTGTACCTAGGTGCACATGAAGGAGACTTTGATTCGTTTGCCTTTTCTGTAACCGATTTCTTGCGATTTGAGATGGAGAATGAGCTGATTGTTAAAGTTACTTCAGCTATCGATCAAAAGCCAGAACGCAAAGAGATTGCTAAAGGCGGTCTATATCATTGGGATTGTCTTCCGGTCCGCCAGGAGGGTTTGGCTGATTGTCCGGAAGTACCTTCAGCAGCCAGTGCTCATTATCCGAATCCGCTCGTTAATCCGGGTGGTATCTGGCAGGATGTAGTCGTAATCGCCAGATCGGCTGTTCATGTCGAGCGGATGGGCATTACTTCGCGCTTGCGGGATCATTATACGAAAGCGAACGTATATTTTGATATTGATTTGCATAATGAAACAACAGACGAACAAGATATTGAACTGCATATCCGTGTTGTACCGCATAACTTTACGCAGGAGTCGGATTCAGACATTTACCAGACAGTCTCTGCATTCCTGCGTCCGGGCATGGTGCATCATACTGCTCGTATTGCCATACAGAATCCCGCGCTTTGGTGGAGCTGGGATACGGGGCATCCGCATCTGTATCGAGTGGTTATCGAAGTGCGTCAAGACGGCGAAGTCATCGATACAGCGAATGAAATATTCGGTATTCGTGAGATTACGCGTGACGATAACTGGGGCTTCTACTTAAATGGTGAGCGGGTATTTATTAAGGGCAATAACTATTTATCCGACCAGTTTCTTTCTTTGATGACACCTGGACAATATGAGCGCGATGTGCAGATGATGCTTGATGCGTACATGAATATGACCCGCCTGTTCGCCCATGCGGAGAAGCCGGAGTTCTATCGGCTGTGCGATGAAAAAGGCATTATGATTTTTCAGGATCTGCCGTTCCAGTGGGGGTACCGTTCGGATGGTGAATTCATTAATCGGGCTTCTGATGTAGCGCGCAGGTACGTAGAAATGCTGTATAATCATCCATCGGTTGTGCTATGGTGCTGTCATAGCGAGTCCCGTTTTCATGATTACAATAAGTTAGATAACGTGCTGGTAGAGACTGTGAAAGCGGTTGACGGCACGCGGCCAATCCATAAAAATTCGGTGCTAATTGATAAGGGCGAACTCCCAGCATTCTTTCCTACGTGGGAGGAATTCGCTAAGTATGTTCCAAATCATTTAAGCGTGAATTGGGTGGGTTGGTATTGGGGCAAAATTACGGATGCGGAATATTATAATCCGCTGTTTGTTACAGAATATGGTACACAATCTCTGCCGGACGAAGAGTCTCTTAAGCAATTCTTTACCGCAGAGCAGCTTTGGCCGTTGGATACAGACGCATGGCGTACCCGAGGCTTTCAGAACAATATTTATATGAAGCTGATGGGGGAATATCCGGCGACGCTTGCAGAACTGATCGAGCGCACGCAGGAGTATCAGGTGCAGTTCTATAAAGAGCATACCGAAGCGTTGCGGCGTAAAAAATATAACAACGTGAACGGGATTATGCAGTTTCACTTTGTGAATACATGGCCTGCGATTGATTGGGCGATTGTCGATTATTATCGTCGGCCGAAGAAAGCGTACTATGCGGTTGTACATGCGTTCGCACCGCTGCACCTCTCATTTGCCGGTCATATTGAGCGTCTAGAAGATACGCTGCGCGTGACGATGGAGGCATGGGTAGTTAATGATTATCGTCATGAGTTAGAAGGACATGAAATCCACTATCGTCTCTTGGCACCGGACGGTACGGTGGTTGAAGAACGCGCTGTACTTGCGCCATTACTTACTGCTGATTCGTCCCGTTGTTTCGACAAGGCGGAGCTTGAATTGCCACTAACAGATGATGTATATCGGATCGAAGGTGAACTGCGCGATCGGGAAGGCCATGTGGTCTTTCATAATACAAAAATCTTGTTTCCTCGTATTAACGAAGCGGAAGTAGAAACAGCCGCCCATGTGAATGCGGGACTGTAATCGGAAGGAGATACGATGAAGACTATCGTTGCGCTCGGAGAGATGCTCATTGATTTTATTCCGGAGACGAACGGGCAAGCGCTTGAAGATGTTTTATCTTTTAAGAAGGCTCCAGGCGGTGCTCCTGCTAATGTAGCTTCCGCTGTTGCCAAACTGGGTGGGTCTGCCCGCTTTCTTGGAAAAGTGGGCGCAGACCCGTTCGGTGATTTTCTGATTCGTACGCTGTCTGATGCAGGGGTGGATACGAAGCGGATCGTTCAGACTAGTGAGGCGAAGACGGGCCTTGCCTTCGTATCGCTGCGGGAGGATGGGGAGCGAGACTTTCTGTTTTATCGTGATCCTTCTGCGGACATGCTGCTTACAGAAGCGGAGATTACGGCTGATGCCTTTATAGGAAGTGCGGTCTTTCACTTTGGCTCCATCTCGCTTATCGCAGAACCTGCCCGAAGTGCTACGATCAAGGCGGCCCGTTTGGCGCGCGAAGCGGGCTTGCTGGTAAGCTATGATCCGAATCTCCGTCTTCCGCTATGGCCTGGCGGCGAGCAGGAAGCCCGCACAACGATTCGGGAGTATGTTCCCCTTGCTGATATGGTAAAGGTCAGCGAGGAGGAACTTGTATTTTTGACGGGAGAATCAGCGATTGAAGCGGGCGCAGACTGGTTCTTCGCACAAGGTGTTCAGCTTTTGGTTGTGACATTAGGCAAAGAAGGGTGTGCGTATGTGCGTCCTGACAGTCAGGTGTGTCACGCAGCTAGCTTTGCGGTTCAGGCGATTGATGCTACAGGAGCCGGAGACGGCTTTGTCGGTGGTTTGTTGTATCGCTTGGCTGAAGGTGAAGTGTCCCCAAAGACGCTTGCACAGCTTCCGGATGATACGCTTATGGAGAGCATTCGTTTTGCCAGTGCCGTTGGTGCGTTGACGACAACGAAGCGCGGCGCGATTTCAGCGCTTCCATCCTTGGCTGAGGTTGAGACATTTATTCTACAGTCATAGAAGAGTATTGGGCTGTCAGGTACTTCCTGACAGCTTTTTTAGTAGGCGTTGTTAACGGTTAATTACACTATCGATTTCCGTTAGCGAAGTACGTTTATCTATGACCAACTTTTTGCATGTTTCAAAGTGATTTCAATAAATACTGATAAGGCTGGAGACATCCACTTGTTTTTGTGATAAGCCACTTGAGAGAAAATTTTTTTAAAGCCACCGTCATGGGGAATGATTTTTAACTTTTGTTGCTTGATTTCATCATGTACTGTCATTAAGGGTAAACAAGTAACACCAAGTCCACTAATTACACATTGTTTGATTGCTTCAACACTCCATAGTTCCATAACTTTGAGCGGTGCCATTCCTTGCGCTTCAAGATATTCTTCAAACATCATACGATAAATGCAGTCTTTCTCATTAGCAATCAAGACCTCAGTACGCATTTGATTTTTGCAGCTTTTATCTAAAATATTCAGTGTAGAATCTGGGTTTCCAACAATAACAATAGGTTCTTCCATTAATGTATGGACAATTAAATTAGCATCCTGTAGCTCTGGCAACATGATAAATGAGACATCTGCACTCCCGTTAAGCAATGCTTTTCGATTGTCTCCACAGGTAGCATTACTAAGTTTGATACTCACAAGCGGATATTTTTTTCTATACTCTCTTAATATAGGTTCTAGTCGATATACGGTTAAAGACTCAGGAGCCGCTATTTTTAACTCTCCCTGTACATTCTTCTCATCAATTGTAATACGTTCAATTTTGTTATAAGTATTTAAAATTTCTTCTGTATAACCCACCAGCTTTTTTCCAACATCCGTCAGCTTTATTTTTCGGCCCATTCGATCAAACAGGGGCGCTCCTATATGTTCTTCTAGTGTCTGAACATGTGAAGTTATCGTAGATTGGGTGTAACCCAAAAGTTCTGCTGCTTGTGTGAAACTACCCGATTCAATAATTTTTTTGAAAGTGACAAAATGACGTATTTCCATAACCTCACCCACTTTAATTTCAATATTTCTTGTTATAGTATCATAAAAATCAATGTATTAATTTGATTATTTCAATTTTACCGATAATTTGCTTTGAGTTATTATAAAAAATAATTCAGAGTAAAGTAAAATACTTGAAAGGGGATAAAAAATGAGAACGCTTATAATAGTCGCGCATCCAAGAAAAGACTCCTTAACATTTGCTGTTGCAAGTCACTTTATGGACGGACTTAAGGATGCAGGACACAAGCCTGAATTATTGGATTTGTATCAAGAAGAATTTAATCCAGTATTATTTGAACAAGATGAGCCCACTTGGGGACAACCCGATAAAGAATATTCTGTAGAAGTTCATAGAAGGATCGATCAAATGAAGCAAAATGATGCGTTAGCATTTATCTTTCCAATTTGGTGGTGGAACATGCCCGCAATCATGAAGGGTTATATAGACAGGGTGTGGAACTATGGATTCGCTTACGGGTTACATGACGACAATAAGCTTCTGCATGAAAAGGTACTGTGGATAGGTTTGGTAGGTGCGCCTGAAGAACGGTTTAAAAGGTACAAATATGATGAGATGTTGCATCATTATTTTAATGTAGGTTTAGCAAGTTATACGGGGATTAAGGATTCGAAGGTTGAATTTCTTTACGATACAGTAAAAGGTAAAAGGAGTTATTTTGAAAAAGAAATAATCAGTCGTGCTTATGATTTGGGAGTGAATTATTAAAAACAAATCAGATCATAGTACTTTGCTGACTTTTTATCAGCATAATGTAACTCAGCGGTGATGGCAATAATATAGTTGAAAGTCGAAAAGTGAAACGATTGTACGAATAATACAGTATATTGAACTACTCACGACTGAAGTCGCGAGATTCCTGCGCTGAACGCCCTACCGGGTGAAGGTAAGCAGGCTACCCCCGTGGTTCCCACGGTTGGCTGTGCTAGACGAGCGACAGCAGGCGTTGTCCTTCGCGGTCAAGGTTAATGGCCGCATTGTGGTCCCGGTCATGATGGATGCCGCATGATGGGCAGGCCCATTCCCGCATGTTAAGGTTCTTCACTTCCCTGTTGGCATCCGGAGCAGGGTAGCACGAAGAATACGTCCCTCTATCTCCCGGCTCTTGGCGAATCGTACCCACCCGAGCTTCGGAAGTTTGATATGGTTCCCCTCCACGCGGATGGAGCCATTCACATTCTTCGTCGTATAAGACTGTTCATTTCGCCGACGTTTGAAGCGAGGGAACCCCTTCTTTTCCTTAAAAAACTTCTGGTAGGCGATATCCAGCGCTTGGATAGTGGCTTGCAGAGCAATCGAATCGGCTTTCTTGAGCCATGGAAGGGATTCTTTGAGCAGAGGAAGCTGGCTGGACATCTCCTTGGCTGAAAGCGTTTGGCCCGTTTCCTCGTAGACACGCTTCCGTTCCGTGAGGAAATGGTTGTAGATGTAACGGGTACAGCCAAAGGTTTGATGCAAAAGCTGAGCCTGATCCGACGTAGGGAACAGACGAAATCGAAACGCTTTAGGACACAACATCGTCTCGTCTCACCTCCTTTTTTTGTATACGAATGTCTATTCTTAGTATACAGTGAGAAGAAGAAAAAACTAGTGGCGATTCATCCCCTCATTGAAATAAGGGGCGTGCTCGGCACTATCGTAAAGGGTGTAGAAACTTTAAGAATGGATTGTGATACGTTTGAATCTAATTGCTATGAAGCGAAATGTGAAGTACAGCCTGCTGCGTCTTTTTCGTTCCAATGCGGGGGCTCATTCTCTTGCTCTTGGCTTAGCCATTGGTTTTTTCCCTGTCTGGTTCCCTACATTTGGTATCGGTGCTATATGTTCGATTGCACTGGCAAAGCTGATGCGGGCTAATATTCCCGCCGCGCTTATCTCGGCAGGTGTGGGTTCTTTTCTATGGCCGGTCGTATTTTATTTAAATTATAAATGCGGTGCCTTATTATTTACCATATTGGAAGGTCTGAACGTATCTCATCAAGATATGGACAGTGTGCAGTATACGGAACCGATTGAGGATGTACACTCTTGGTCTGAAGCTGGCATGAGTTTTCTGGCGGGTGCTACGGTAAACAGCGTTCTGTTTACGGTTGTATTTTACTATATTTTCCGTTGGTTTTTTCAGAAGTACCAGCGAAGAGTGTTAGTAAAGCTTACAAAGAAAGGCAAATAGGAAAAGGGAAAGAAGCATTCTGATATTGAACACTGTGTTCGTCTATGGACGGACTGAAATAAAAGCGGAGCAGCCACATAGGCCGCCCCGCTTTTTAAGTGAGGAACTATTCTTCCCACACTTTTACTTCTTTCATTTTATCGCCGTTACGCATGTTTTTAGCATGCTCAAGGCCTTCAGTAACTTGTCCGAATACAGTGTGCTCGCCATTCAGATGAGGTTGTGCTTCATGTACGATGAAGAATTGGCTTCCGCCTGTGTCGCGTCCTGCGTGTGCCATGGACAGAGAGCCTGGAACGTGTGTATGCGGGTTGTTCTGTGTTTCGCATTTGATTGTATAGCCGGGGCCGCCTGTGCCTGTTCCGTGCGGGCATCCACCTTGACTTACGAATCCAGGGATCACACGGTGGAATGTAAGACCGTTATAAAATCCTTCGTTCGCCAGTTTTTCAAAGTTTGCAACCGTGCCGGGAGCGGCTTCCGGGTAGAATTCAATCAGGATCTTGTTTCCGTTTTCAAGTTCGATGCTGCCTTTTTTGGCCATTATGTATTCACTCCTTTTTTTTCAATCGCTTTATTTTATCATAGTGCCTATGTGGTCTACAACTAAGCACAGAATACAGGTGTGTACGTTTGCACATGGACAGGCGTAGGATATTGGTTTATACTACATATACAATTGCATGAATGATCCTTCGGGGCAGGGTGAAAATCCCGACCGGCGGTGTTAGAGGCCTAAGTCTCTTTAGTCCGTGAGCTGCGGTTCATAGAACCAATGCTGACCTGGTGTGAATCCGGGACCGACAGTATAGTCTGGATGGGAGAAGGATATGTAGTACGGATGTTGCACTAGGTCCGTTTTATTTGTCGTATGCGCTTATGGATTCGTATGTAAGACGATCAGCACGGCGCAGGTCCTAGCATCAGTCTACCTTTTTTTGAACACAATGCCCTGAAAGCGGAATCTACCGTCTTTCAGGGTTTTCTTTGTTATACGCAGCAGTTATTATCTGATTTTACCGATTGGATAAGATGTAGATATGGTGTGTACTGACAAAGGTTCACAGCGCATAGCCCCGTGGTATCTCTTTGCCTTGATATGCATGACATGTCGGGGAAGAGAAGTGGAGCTATGCGCTTTTTTATATGAAAAAGCAGGAGGAGTGAGACATGGAGCATAGAGAATATATGGAGCTTGCGCTTCGTCTGGCTGAAGCGGCACGAGGCCAGACAAGTCCGAATCCAGCCGTTGGCTGCGTCCTTGTTAAAGATGGACAGATTGTTGGGATGGGCAGTCATTTACGGGCAGGGGAGGCGCATGCGGAAGTACAGGCGCTGCGTATGGCCGGCGAGGCGGCACAGGAAGCGGTCGCCTATGTCACATTAGAGCCATGCAGCCATTATGGACGGACGCCCCCGTGTGCAGATGCGCTTATCGAGCAGGGGATTCAAAGGGTGGTCATTGCGATGCTTGATCCAAATCCGCTGGTGGCGGGACAAGGGATAGCGAGGTTAGAGAATGCAGGTATTGAAGTGCTCACTGGAATTGGTGAGATGGAAGCGAAGCGGATCAATGAAGCCTTCGTGAAATTCATTACAACGAAAAAACCGTTTGTTACGGTAAAAACTGCGATGACACTCGATGGAAAAGTGGCCACCTACGCGGGAAGCAGTCGCTGGATTACCGGAGAGGAAGCACGTCTTGAGGTGCACCGGATGCGGCATGCACACGATGCGATTCTTGTCGGGGTTAATACGGTACTTACAGATGATCCTAAGCTAACGACGCGTCTGGCGCTTGGCGGTAAAAATCCGATTCGCGTCATTGTCGATACAACGCTTCGTATTCAGTCGGATGCCAAGGTGCTGACCGATGGAGAGGCACCAACATGGATCTTTACAACTGAACGTGCCGATCAGATGAAATGGAAGCAGCTTGAGGAGATGGGGATTCGTGTATTTTCAACCGGAGACGATGTCAAAGTCAATATTGACCAACTTCTGTCTCAGCTTGGCGAGCAGCAGATCTCCTCGCTGCTGGTTGAAGGCGGAAGTCAGATTAATAGTGCTTTTTTGCATGCGCGGGCCATTGATAAGATCGTTTCGTACGTTGCGCCCAAGTTGATCGCAGGACAGGGAGCACCTACGCCGTTTGGCGGGTTGGGGATTGAAGAGATGGATGATGCGATCTCGCTTGCCGATCTGTCTTTTGAACAGATTGGCAATGATATCAAAATTACCGGCTATCCGGTTTGGGAGTGAGTGTAGTGTTTACAGGGATTATTGAGGAAATCGGAACCATCCGCTCTATTACACGCAGCAATCAATCAGCGGTGCTAGAAATCACGGGAGATAAGGTGCTCAGGGATGTTCGCTTAGGTGACAGCATCGCTGTGAACGGTATTTGCCTTACTGTGACGGAGTTTTCTGCCAAGCACTTTGCAGCAGACGTCATGCCGGAGACCATTCGAAAGACAAGTCTTGCCTTACTTGTTCCTGGTGCTCCAGTGAACTTGGAGCGGGCGTTGGCAGCAGGAGATCGCTTTGGCGGACACTTCGTTTCCGGTCATGTCGACGGAGTTGGCCGGATTGCGGCAAAACAGGCCTATGACAATGCGGTGCTCTATCGGATCGAGGCGGACGATACGCTGCTGCGCTACATTATTCCAAAGGGCTCCATCGCTATTGATGGCATTAGTCTTACGGTTGTAGAGGTAGACGATGCGGGCTTTAGCGTTTCAATTATTCCACATACGCTCTTAGAAACCGTGCTGCAATATAAAGAAAAAGGGGATCAGGTAAATCTTGAATGCGATATGATCGGCAAATATATTGAGCGGTTCATTATATGGCGTGAGAAGAAACAGCCGCCTTCCCAGCTCACAGAAAGCTTTCTTGCTGAGCACGGATTTCTTGATTGAGCTAACTATATAAGGAGTGGATTGTATGTTTCATTCAATTGAGGAAGCGATTCTGGATTTAAAGCGGGGCAAACCAATTATCGTAGTAGACGATGAGGACCGCGAGAATGAGGGTGATTTCATTGCGTTAGCAGAGAAAGCTGATGCGGCAGTCATTAATTTTATGGTGACACATGGGCGCGGCCTGGTATGTGTGCCGATTACAGAAGAGCGTGCGGCGGAATTGCAGTTAACACCTATGGTGGACCGCAATACGGATGCACATGGCACAGCATTTACCGTATCGGTCGACGAGGCAGGGACGACCACAGGAATCTCCGCGTTCGAGCGGGCTCATACCGTACAGGCAATGCTTGATCCGAAGAGCACTCCTGAGAGCTTCCGCCGACCAGGACACATCTTCCCGCTAATTGCCCGCAAAGGGGGCGTACTCCGCCGCGCCGGTCATACAGAGGCGGCCGTTGATCTGGCTCGTTTATGCGGCAGCTATCCTGCCGGTGTCATTTGCGAGATTATGAATGAAGATGGCTCCATGGCACGTGTGCCTGATTTGGCTCATATCGCAGAGAAGCATGATTTGAAGATGATTACGATTGAAGAGTTAATTCGCTATCGTACTCGTTACGATAAGCTGGTGAAGCGCGAAGTGGAGGTAGAGCTGCCGACCGAGTATGGGCATTTCCGCATGGTTGCCTATACGAACGATACGGATGGCAAAGAGCATGTAGCCCTTGTTAAAGGCGATATTGATGCTGATACGCCGACGCTTGTTCGGGTCCATTCGGAATGTTTGACAGGTGATGTATTCGGTTCGCTGCGCTGCGACTGTGGGCCGCAGCTGCATGCTGCACTTAGCCAGATTGAGGAGGCGGGCCGAGGAGTGCTCTTGTATATGCGTCAGGAAGGGCGTGGGATTGGGCTGATTAACAAGCTTAGAGCATACAAGCTGCAGGAGGCAGGACTTGATACTGTAGAGGCAAATGAGAAGCTGGGCTTTGCGGCAGATCTGCGCGAGTACGGCATCGGAGCACAGATTCTTGCCGACCTTGGTGTAGGGAATATTAAGATTCTTACCAATAATCCGCGCAAAATTAAAGGAATTGAAGGGTATGGACTGCATGTCGTAGAACGTGTGCCGCTCCAAATAGAAGCTGTGGCAGATAATGAGAGGTATTTGCGTACAAAGAAGAGCAAGCTTGGCCATCTACTTAAACTATAAATGAATGATACGGAGGATATATCATGGCAAAAGTATATGAAGGTAATCTCGTAGGTACAGGACTTCGAATTGGTATTGTTGTAGGACGATTTAATGAATTTATTACGGGCAAGCTACTTAGCGGCGCACTGGATGCCTTTAAGCGTCATGGTGTGGAGGAAGACAATGTAGAGGTGGCCTGGGTACCGGGTGCATTTGAACTCCCGCTGATTGTGAAGAAAATGGCCGAGTCAGGCAAATACGACGCAGTCGTTGCTTTGGGTACGGTAATCCGCGGCTCTACACCACACTTTGATTATGTATGCAATGAAGCGGCGAAGGGAATTGCATCGATCGGTCTCTCCACCGGTGTTCCATCCATCTTTGGTGTACTGACCACAGATACGATTGAACAGGCAATTGAGAGAGCCGGTACGAAGGCGGGCAATAAAGGATGGGAAGCGGCTACTGCTGCAATTGAGATGGCCAATCTTACCAAATCCTTTGAGTAAATATAGGAAGACTAGATCAGGTTACGAATGAAAGAAGGGAAGCGCGAGTATACTCGGCTTCCCTTCTTCGTGTGTAAAATGGCGCAATTGTACAGAGTTCAGCCATGTGGTAGAATGAGGTGCAGCTTTATAGAGTTTTATAAGAGGTAAGGGGGAGCGTTGTTGTTTAATTTGGATTGGGATTCGCTCTTATATCGGGTAATCGCATTCGTGATTGCCTTCTCGATTCATGAATGGGCGCATGCATATGTAGCGTACAAGTTAGGGGATCATACAGCAAAGAATGAAGGGCGCTTAACATTGAATCCGATCAGTCATGTTGATCCGTTTGGCATGCTGCTGATTTTGTTCGGGCCGTTTGGCTGGGCGCGTCCGGTACCGGTTAACATGTTTCATTTTCGCGGCAACCGCCGTCTTGGAATGGTCTATGTGGCGATTGCCGGTCCGCTGACGAATTTGATTCTTGCCTTTTTATTTCTGCAGGCCCTATGGTACCTGATGACGACAGGTGTTATGAATGCATGGCCGGCGTGGGCTGCGACGCTCGTAAGCAATACGGTGCAGTGGAGCTTTACGATTAATGTGGCACTATTTGTATTTAATTTGCTGCCTGTAGCACCGTTAGATGGATCAAAAATCCTCCGCTACATTCTGCCGCGCCGATTTGACGGCTTTTTTGAGAAGGTAGAGCCGTATGGAGCCTTTGTGCTGTTAGTCCTGATCTTCATTCCTGCGCTAGGCGCGCCTATATTGTATCTTCCATATGAATGGGTGCAGAATGCGCTGCTTTCCTTGATGAGATAGAGAGGTGAATGTTTGATGGGAGTTGACATCAAACTGGATTCGTTTGAAGGGCCGCTGGATTTGCTTCTGCATCTCATAGATCGGGCCGAGGTGGATATTTATGATATTCCTGTTGTAGATATTACGGATCAATATATGAATCACTTGTACATTATGCAGGAGCTACAGCTTGATGTGGCGAGCGAGTTTCTTGTCATGGCGGCTACGCTTCTGGCAATCAAAAGCAAAATGCTTCTGCCCAAGCGCGAAGAGGCGATGTTTGATGAGTGGGGTCTTGAGCCTTATGAAGAGGAGGAGGACCCGCGTGAAGAACTCGTACAGCGCTTACTAGAATATAAAAAGTACAAAAGCCTTGCGGAAACGTTCCGTGAACGGGAAAAGGAACGCAGTCGGGTATATACCCGGCCGGCTGAAGATTTGAGCCAGTTCATCCCCGAAGAGGAGAATCCGATTGCGAATGTAACAATCTATGACCTTGTAGATGCCTTGCAAAAGGCCTTGGCACGGGTGAATCGAAAAGAAAGTACAGTGAAGGTACAGCGGGATGAGATTTCGATTAAGGACCGAATGAAGGAAATCCATCAAATGCTTGATATTGCAGGCGGTAAGGTCTCGTTCTCGCAGTTGCTGGCGAAGGAAGAGTCGAAGATCGAGATTGTTACCACGTTCCTCGCTTTACTGGAGATGATGAAAAAACGGACGGTAGTGTGCCAGCAGGATGGACTATTTGATGAGATTATGGTGTCGCGTATGCAGGAGGATGCAGTATGATAGATGTAGAGCGGTTGAAGGCGATTGTAGAAGGTCTATTGTTTGTGGCAGGAGATGAAGGGATTGAGGCCAAGCAGCTAGCGTCCATTCTTGATCTTGAGAATCATGAAGTCATTGCGCTGATGGACGAGATGAAGCAGGAATATAAAGAACAGCAGCGCGGCCTTCAGATTGTGGAGATTGCACAGGCATACCAGTTTACGACCCGCCCGGAGTTTGCTGAGTATTTCGAGAGGCTCGTTGATACGCCGTCACATGCCACACTGTCACAGGCGGCCCTTGAGACGCTTGCGATTATTGCCTATAAGCAGCCGATTACGCGCCTGGAGCTCGAAGAGATTCGTGGTGTAAAATGCGAGAGCTCGATCTCGCGGTTGATTAGCAAGACCTTGATTAAAGAGGTAGGAAGAGCGGAAGCTGTAGGAAGACCGATCCTTTATGGAACGACCAAAGAGTTTCTTGAGTACTTTGGTCTGCGCAGCTTAGATGAACTGCCGCCCGCGCCTGATTTTTCAGCAGAAGGTGCGGATGTGGAGCAGGAAGCCTACCTATTTTATAAGAAGGATACAGAAAATACAGCCCCTTAAGCAGCTTGTCCGCGTAAGGGGTTTGTTTATTGTATGCAAGATAGTGGATAAAGTAAGAAACGTCTAGAGAGGAAGGGACGTACATAATAGCAAGAAAAAGTACATGCAGGAAAGAGGGGAAGAGCATGGAAGGAGATTTGCTTTGGAGAAGGATCGATCAACGCGCTCCTAAAGTATGGCGTCTTACGCACGGACTGGTGTCACTTATACTGTGGCTTGTGGTGGCAGGAGCCTTCACTTTGCATATAACCGTGGGCTTACCGCGGCTTGTTGTGTGGGTTATGGGAGCCTGTGCTCTGCTTTACTCAATCATTGATGTATTGATTCTGCCTACTCGTCAATGGCTTCGTTGGAGCTATTATATTGCTGAAGATGAGATTCATCTGCGCCACGGTGTATGGTTTGTTAAAGAGACGGTCATTCCTATGGTTCGCATCCAGCATGTTGATACGAAGCAGGGACCATTCTTAAGACGATATGAGCTCTCTAGCGTAACGTTTTCTACCGCAGCGGGCAGCCATGAGATTCCGGCGCTTTCCGTTGAGATGGCTGATGAAGTACGTAATATGATTGTACGGCTGGCGAAGGTGTCAAATGAAGATGTCTGAGCCGCGTCGTCTGCATCCAATTGCTGCACTGTTATCCGGTCTGCGGGCGCTGCGAGAGTTGCTGCTGCCGCTTGCTATTCTTATTATCTCAAGCTTCTTTCGCGGTGGAACGAGTGAGGGGTCGGAGATGTGGTGGCGATTTGGCAGTGCCGGCGCTGTCTTGGTTGGAACATTGATTTTTGGCGTACTTTCCTGGAGTCGTTATCGTTATGCGGTGGAGGAAGGGGAATTGCGTATTGAGCACGGTGTGCTTGTGAAGAAGCGAAATTACATCGCTAGGCAGCGGATTCAAGCGGTCGATTTTACAGAACCATTGCTGCATCGTTTATTTGGCGTCGTCAAAGTAACGGTGGAGACGGCAGGGGGACAGAAGCCGGAAGCGGTGTTGACCGCAGTCACAAGGGAAGAGGCGGAGCATCTAAAGCAGGAGCTGATGTTCATTAATGCAATGCGAGAATCTTCGGATACAGAGGATGCGCTGTATCAGGGAGTCGGGGACGCACCGGTGCAGGTGGAGCGGGAACCGGACTTTCTGTAT
This sequence comes from Aneurinibacillus sp. REN35, assembly GCF_041379945.2. Classification (NCBI taxonomy): domain Bacteria; kingdom Bacillati; phylum Bacillota; class Bacilli; order Caryophanales; family Paenibacillaceae; genus Aneurinibacillus; species Aneurinibacillus baijiui. The sequence continues at coordinate 279,443 of NZ_JBFTXJ020000003.1, forward strand.
GAGCTGCCGTCATCAAGATTGTTTATTTATGGAGCGACATCAGGTGGGATCGGGGTTGTGCTTTCATTATTCGCAGCGGCCTTCTCGCAGGCTGGGGATGTCATTCCGTATGAGCGGATTTTTTCGTTTTTTAACCACTTCGTTTTTTCGGCACTTCTGATCCTTGCGTTTGTTGTACTGCTTGTTGCCTGGGTACTCGGCATGTTGGGTGTCATGATCAAATACGGTGGATTTGTGTTAAAGAAGAGCGGAGATCGGCTGTTGATTACCAGGGGATGGATTGAGCGTCGCCAGCTGACCATTCCGGTAAAACGGGTACAGGCCGTCCGTCTGGTGGAAGGTGTGCTGCGCCAGCCTTTCGGGTTTGTAAGCGTACAGATTGATACGGCAGGCTATGGTGCGGTAAAGGGCGAGAAGACGATCATTTTTCCGCTGTTACGCCGAGCGGAGGTGCGGGATTTGCTTGAAGAGGTGCTTCCCGGATTCTACGTAGAGACCAAGCTTACACCGCTGCCGAAGCGATCTGTCCTCTTCTATATGCTTGGCCGGGTGCTGCCTGTACTTATTGTTAGCAGTCCTAGCTTTTATTTTCTTGCGGGAATGTGGCGTTATACAGCCGGGCCGCTTCTTCTACTGGCAGCCTTGCTTGGCGTATGGCAGTATCGCAGTGGCGGGTTTGCGGTGAAGCAGCGTGAGACTCTCGTACTGAGGAGCCGCTTTATTAGTCGGACGACAACATTTATTCCGCGTCGTCGCATTCAGTTTGCTAGACTTCGTACAGCGCCCTGGCAGCGCTCGGCCTCTCTTGCCTCTTATACGGCTGTAGTTGCATCCGGTCAGATGGGGGCAAAAGTGGCACTGCATCATATGAAGGAAGATGATGGGCATGCATTGTATGAGTGGGTCCAACAGAATACGAACGCAACGGAGTAGGAAGAGCAGAGGCCGGATGGGCTTCTGCTTTTTTTGTATTCTGCTAGAAATATTCATAATCCATTGGACAGCCCATATATATGTAGTAATGAATACGGAGGGGGATTTGCGTGGGGAAATTCTTTGTACTATTCATGGCTTGTCTGCTTATGCTGCCAACATTTGTACAGGCTAAAAATGCTGAGCCGCCGCCCATCTCCGCTGAAACAGCGGCTTTAATCGATGTGACAAGCGGCCGCATCTTGGCCGAGAAGCAGGGGGATAAACGGATGCGGATTGCGAGTCTGACAAAAATCATGACGGCAATCGTAGCGCTAGAGGAAGGGAATAGCCAAGAGATTGTTGTTACACCGGATAGCGCGTATGCAAAAGAAGGCTCCTCCATCTTTTTGAAGCGTGGCGAAAAAATGAAGATGGAAGATATGCTGTATGGGCTGATGCTCCGCTCCGGAAATGATGCGGCAGTCGCTATTGCCGAGCATGTCGGTGGTTCCGTGGAAGGCTTTGCCCGGCTCATGAATGAAAAGGCAGAATATATCGGTATGCAAGCCAGCCACTTTACGAACCCGCACGGACTCGATGATAGTGATAACCATTATTCCACGGCGCGGGATATGGCATTGTTAACGGCGTATGCGCTGCGCAATCCCGAATTTCGCAAAATTGTCTCTACCGAAGTAAAGTCGATCCCCTGGGAAGGCGAGCAATGGGATCGCAAGCTGTTGAATAAGAATAAGATGCTCCGTCTCTATGAAGGAGCAGATGGTGTAAAAACAGGCTACACCAAATTGGCGAAGCGCTGCCTTTCTTCTTCCGCCACCCGAGATGGCCGCCAGCTTGCCATTGTTGTATTGAATGCCCCCCAAGACTGGGATGACTCCATGAATTGGATGAACTACGGATTCAGTCAATATCCGCTGGTGAATATTGTGGGTGAGAGGCAGCGGGTTGGCGAAGAAAAACAGGAGAATGGTGTACTTGCTTATTACAGTACACGGGCATTTTCTTATCCGCTCACTGCAGAAGAAAAATCACGGGTGGAGGTACGGATTGTCCGCAATATTCGTCAGCCTCTGCTAGAAATTATGCTCGGTGATACGTTGATTGGCCGTATGCCGCTTACAATCGAGCAGGAGACAATGGCACAGGCGGTTGGACACCGGTTTACATCGAATCTGGAGTCGTTCGTCCGAACGATGATGGAGGGGATCTAGATGGTGAATTATATCTGGGCCGGAATGATTTTTATCGGTATTGCCACAGCTTTTCTGACAGGCAATGTCGAAGCGGTGAATAAGGCGGTATTTGAAGGCGCAAAAACAGGAGTCACCGTTGCATTTGGTTTAATCAGCATTCTCGTTTTTTGGATGGGCGTAATGAAAGTAGCGGAAGATGCGGGATTATTAAAGCAGATGGCACGCCTTCTCGGTCCGATTGCCCGCTGGTTATTTCCCACAGTACCAAAAGACCATCCGGCGTTTGGGTATATTCTTTCAAATATGGCCGCCAATATTTTCGGGCTTGGCAATGCGGCGACGCCGATGGGGATTAAAGCCATGCAGGAGCTGCAAAAGCTGAACCCGAATCCTTCCGTCGCCACACCTGCTATGTGTACGCTGCTTGCGCTCAATACATCAAGCATCACGCTCATACCGACAACAATCATTGCCATTCGGATGAGTTATCAGTCTGCCAATCCGGCTGAGATTGTCGGCACGACACTCCTTGCCACGTTTATTGCTACGTGCAGTGCCATTCTGATTGACCGATGGTATCAGCGAAAGGAGTGGCGTAGATAAATGTATGCGCTTGTCACACAAGTATCGTTATGGGCAATTCCGCTGCTGCTCTCCTACGTATTGGCTTATGCGCTGTATAAGAAGGTCCCTGTGTACGACACGTTCACCGTAGGGGCGAAGGGTGGATTTGGCACCGCGATCCGCATTATGCCGCATATGGTGGGCATGATGGTGGCCATTACCATCTTTCGTGAATCCGGTGCGCTTGATCTGCTTTTAAAGGCGCTGCGCCCGCTGCTGGATCTTGTTCATTTTCCGGCGGAGATTCTGCCGCTCTCCCTGCTTCGGCCGATTACCGGCTCCGGCTCGCTTGCGATTACGACCGATTTAATTGCCCAGCACGGCCCCGATTCCTACATCGGACGATTGGCCAGTACGATCCAGGGCAGTACCGATACGACATTATACGTATTAACGGTCTATTTCGGGGCGGTAGCTGTACGTCATACGAAGTATGCGCTCAAGGTAGGGCTGCTGGCGGATTTAATTGGTGTTCTTGCTTCCTTGTTTGTTGTCTGGCTTGTGTTTGGATAAGCTCCCGTGCGTGGATATGCCGGGAGTTTTTTCGTGCGCGTTGTATCCATTGCGCGGGAGCGGTATGATGGGGAAGGAGGTTGATAAGACATGGAACGTTTGCAAAAAATTATGGCACAGGCGGGTGTAGCTTCCCGCAGAAAATGTGAAGAATTAATTACAGCAGGACGGGTAAAAGTCAATGGAGAGACGGTGCAGGAGCTCGGATATAAAGCTGATCCCACGCGCGATACGATCGAAGTGGACGGAAAGAAAATCGAGCGTGAGAAGCATGTGTATTTTCTATTACATAAGCCGACCGGCTACATTACATCTGTAACCGACCCGCAGGGCAGAAAGACAGTGCTTGATCTGATGAAGGGAATCACAGAGAGGGTGTATCCTGTTGGGCGGCTTGACTATGATACGTCAGGTCTGCTTCTTCTAACCAATGACGGTGAATTCGCCAACCATATTACGCATCCTCGACATGAACTAGATAAGGTATATGAAGCCGTTGTAAAAGGCAGAGTGGAAGAGAAGGCGTTGGCGCGTCTGCGTGAGGGTATCATGCTTGAGGATGGCATGACGGCGCCAGCCGAAGCGGTGCGCTTGCATTTTCAGGAGAGAAACGGAACGAGCGTTATCCGCCTAACGATACATGAGGGGCGCAATCGGCAGGTACGGCGGATGTGTGAGGCGGTAGGGCATCCGGTGCTTGCGCTAGAACGTGTACGCTTGGCCTTTCTTACGCTTGACGGTGTATCGAAGGGTACCTATCGGACGCTTACAGCAGAAGAAGTACGGCGCTTGATGGCATTATAAGAAAATCTAGGCAAGAAAAAAATGGCGTAGCGCGCCATTTTGTACGAATAAATATTTATGCAGCGAACTACCAACTAATATCGTCGATGTCCATGCGGGAAATGACCTCAAACAAATCCTGCTTGCTTGGTACAATCAGGATGACTCGCTCATCCGTAACATTGTATAGATCACCCGTTACTTTTTCTCCCTTTACATAAACAGTAACGGTTGCGTGGCGCTGCAGCAAAGCGTTCCACTGCATCTCCGTCGGTATCATTATGCGTCCACTCCTTCATTCGAACGTAGCAGCCGAAGTCGGCTGGTAAGATAAATTCAATTCTACAACGAATAAATACATATGTAAATAAATATTTATGCATTATTTTAGCTTGCTGTACCATGAGTATGACCATGTATTTGCATAAAAAGAAAATTGAGGTAAGCTAAGAGGGTATGTGATGCAGTGATCTTGCTGTCACGAAACGTTCAAAAAATGGATGAAGTGTTAAATTTGATAACCGTTATAATGTGTATAGTTATCCTTGATTTAACAATGAAAACAGTAGCTATTGCAGCGTGTTGAGGAGGTTGCCTACATGGGAACGCGTAAGATTACACGGTTGGTTGTGTTGTCGGTCATTGTCCTCGCTGTCGGATGGACGTTTTACAGCGCGTATTTTAATGATAAGACCACAGTGCAGGTAGGAAAGCCCGTGCCTGATTTTGTCGCTCAGCAGCTTGGCGGTGAGAAGGTGCAGCTAAGCCAGTTAAAAGGAAAAGCGGTGGTACTAAATTTCTGGGGCACATACTGTCCGCCCTGTCGTGAAGAGATGGCAGACTTGAATAAAGCGGCGAAAGATTTTGCGGATAAGAATGTAGTGATTCTGGCAATGAATGTAGGTGAATCTGAGATCCCGATCCAATCATTTGCACGTCAGTACAAATTGGATGCGCTACCAATGCTCATGGATCCGTCACGGGATATTACCCGTAAATATCAAGTCGGAGAGATGCCGTCCACCTTTTTCATTAAAGCAGACGGTACGCTGTATAAACACATCGTCGGCGGTCCGATGTCGTATGAAACTATTCGGGATAACATGCAGCAAATTGCTCCGTAAGAAACTTGAGGTGAGACCATGTTAGATAATGTAAAATGCGCATGCGGCCATTCCAATCCGGTCGGGACGATGCTATGCGAATCATGCGGTGCTCCACTTGCGAGCGAGATTTCCGGCGAGAAACCGGATATGCGCTATGAAGGTGCGGCCAGACGTTCGCAAATATACAAGAAAACGATTGTGGATCGCATCTGGAATTTTTTCTCTTCTGTACGTAATGCTGTAATTATGATTATTTTGACGTTGATCGCATCTGCGCTCGGTACGGTATTTCCGCAAGAACGTTATATTCCGGTACCGAAACCGGCAGAACAATATTACCCGGAAGCATACGGTACGTTTGGCCGCATTTACTACGAGCTTGGATTTCATAATTTATATTCGTCCTGGTGGTTTATTGCGCTCATGCTGGGCATAGGGATTTCGCTTGTAATTTGTAGCTTAGATCGTGTGGTTCCGCTGTACCGTGCACTAAAAAAGCAACGCGTCAAGCGGGATAAGAGATTTCTGCAAATTCAAAAAGTGCATGCAGCACTTGATATAGAGGGCAAGGATGCGGCACAGTTATCAGCCTCGCTTGAAGAAGGGTTACAAAAACAGCGCTACCATGTACGCCGTGAACAGAACGCGCTCCTCGGAGAGAAAGGGCGCTTTAGCCGTTGGGGACCATACATAAACCATATCGGTCTTATTATTTTTTTACTTGGCTGTTTGATGCGTCTTATCCCGGGATTCTATCTTGATCAGTATGTATGGGTACGCGAAGGCCAAACGGTTCCTGTGCCGGAAACCGATTATTATGTAAAGAATGAGCAATTCATTAAAGAGTACTACAAAGATAATGAGTTTCCAGAGAAGCTCGATCTTGATGGAGTCGTCGTAAAAGAGTATAGAACACATGCGGTACTATATAAGAATGAGAATGCGGCGATCCCAGGCTCAGAGCCGAAGCTGACCAAGGTGGAGCAGCATGATATTCGGGTTAATCATCCATTGAAATATGAAGGCCTGTTGCTGTATCAATCGGGGGAGCAAGAGAATCAACTGCAAGCGTTGAATCTTACGTTAGTAGATACAGAGACGAAGCAGCCGCTTGGCAAAGCAAAGCTTGATCTCCTTTCACCGGAAAAGGAAGTGAAAGTAAGCGAGCAGATCAAGGTAGAGGTGCTGCAGTATTTTCCTGATTTTGCTCTTGATGATAACAAGCAGCCGATTACGAAATCAACAGAGCCGAACAACCCTGCTTTCATCGTTAATACGATTTCACCAAAAACACCAAGCGGTGAGAAACAGTGGATTTTCCTTGGCAACACGCTTACAGCGGACGGTAAGGAGCCGCAAATCACGTATGAATTTGCCAAGCCTGATCTAGTGGATATAAGCGGATTGATGGTACGTAAGGACAACAGCATTCCCGTGATTTTCTTCGGTGCAGCAATTAGTATGGTCGGTTTGATTATGGGCTTCTATTGGCAACATCGTCGTATTTGGTTCCAGACAGAGGGAGACAAGCTTTTGGTGGCGGCACATACCAACAAGAACTGGTTCGGTGTAAAGGGCGATGTGAAAAAGATTCTGGAAGCAAACGGATATCAGATCACTGCCGCGCAATTGGAGAAGGAGGCTAAACAATCATGAACAATCTGATCGGGACAAGCAATATGATGCTGACCATCGCGTTTATTTTCTACTGTATTGCCACGATTCTATATTTTGTTGCTGTGACAGGAAAAAGCTTCCGCAGCGATAAGCCAGAAGAGCATGGCCGCAGATTTGGTCGTTTTGCTTACGCTGCGGCTGTGATCGGCTTTATCGCACATGCTGTATTTATTGGAATACGCTGGTATGTAGGCGGACATATTCCGACAAGCAACATGTTTGAATTCATGCAGTTCTTAGGCTTTGCGATGACGCTTGCGTTCTTGGGCATTTATTTAATCTACCGTATTCCGTTAATCGGCGCCTTTGTTATGCCGTTTAGCGTGATTATTGTTGCGTATGCGGCTGTATTTCCGCGCGAAGTAACGCCGCTGATCCCGGCGCTTCAGAGCTATTGGCTGCAGATTCACGTTTCGACAGCGGCGCTTGGTGAGGGAGCTTTTGCCGTAGGTTTTGCAGGGGGCCTTATGTACTTGCTTCGCACAGTGGATACGAAAGGTAAATCAGCGTCTGCCATCTGGCTTGAATTCGTTATGTGGTCGATCTGTACATTGATTGCTTTTATTGTGCTTGTATTTTCCTTTCAACTTGCAGGCTATCAGTCAACATTTAAGGCACCCTTTAAAATGTCAACCGGACAAGTGGTAGAATCACAGGTGAAATATCATCTGCCAGCGATTGTGGGACCCAAAGACGGTGTATTAGAAACAACGGACAAGATGAAGCCGCTGTTTGAAGCGCCTGGATTCATGAAGGGGAATCAAGCGGCACGTAAGTTTAATACATTGATTTGGTCCGGACTTAGCGGTACGGTGCTGTACGGAGTAGCCCGTTTGGCGTTCCGACGCAGGATTTCTACTGTAGCGAGCAAATGGGTACAGGAGTTAGAGCCGGATCTGGTGGATGAGATCAGCTACCGTGCTGTGGCGATCGGCTTCCCGATTTTTACGCTGGGCGCGCTGATTTTTGCGATGATTTGGGCGCATGAAGCATGGGGCCGCTTCTGGGGCTGGGACCCGAAGGAAGTATGGGCGCTCATTACGTGGCTGTTCTACAGCGCCTACCTCCATCTGCGTCTATCCCGGGGGTGGCAGGGTAAGAAATCAGCTTGGATGGCTGTAATTGGCTTCATTATTGTTATGTTCAACCTTATCTTTGTAAATCTGGTCATCTCAGGTTTGCATTCGTACGCATAGAAGAAGGCAATAGAAAGCGCCTCGCTCCAGATTGAAGCGAGGCGCTTTATTTAGACAACAACGGTCATTACTCAAAGTCATCAGGGCTCTTTTCTTCAAGTTCATCGTCCTGCATCATAGTCTCTGTTTGATTTTCGGTACGGCTTTTGGGACGGTTGTCGCTTTGGGGCTGATCTCCCATTTGTGAATATGCATCATCATCCTCGATGACACCGATTTGATAGGCGTTCATAATTTCTTGGTGCACGATTTGTTCACCTTCGGATTCATAGCGAATGTTTTGTTCCGGCTTTTTCATAAAAAGCTCACTCCTTTCGCTCTTATATTGTTTCCACGAAACTGCAGATTAAAACAAAGACTTGTGTTTTATAACCTGGGTAACATATAATTTGTACGATTATAGCCGCAATTGGCTGCTAAAAATGGTAAAATAAGCAGAAAAGCAATCTATATATTGAAAAAGTCAACCGAGGTGAAAAGTAAATGGAGCAGCAAGCAAGAGTTCTTATAGTAGATGATGAAGAACGTATCCGCCGACTTTTACGCATGTACTTAGAAAGAGAAAACTTTAGCATCGATGAAGCGGAAGATGGAGAGACTGCGCTTGAAATGGCGCTTTCCGGCGATTATGATCTGATCTTGCTTGATTTAATGCTGCCAGGAATCGATGGCATTGAAGTATGCACACGACTGCGCGAGCAAAAGGCTACACCGGTTATTATGCTGACGGCCAAGGGTGAAGAAGCGAACCGGGTCCAAGGTTTTGAATCCGGAACCGATGACTATGTCGTCAAGCCGTTCAGCCCACGAGAAGTCGTATATCGGGTAAAGGCGTTGCTGCGCCGCTCGTCAGCTACCGCATTTCTTTCAACGCCGAGCAGCTCGCACAATGTGCTTGTATTTCCGGAGCTATCCATTGACCATGATGCCCATCGGGTCACAGTTTCAGGTGAAGAAGTGAATTTGACACCAAAGGAATATGAACTGCTTTATTATCTGGCACGTAATCCGGATCGGGTATTCTCACGAGAAGACCTGTTGAAAGATGTATGGCATTATGAGTTTTTTGGTGATCTGAGAACCGTAGATACGCACATCAAGCGTCTGCGGGAGAAACTCAATAAGATGTCCCCTGTCGCAGCCAATATGATCGCAACCGTATGGGGTATCGGATACAAGCTTGAGGTGCCTAAATAAGTGTTAAATCAGGTTGTAATTAAGCTGTGGATCACCATCATTGGATTGGTGGCTGTCGTATTGACCGCGCTTAGCCTGACGCTTATGTCTTTTCTGGATGGGTTTTATGAACGCCAGCGCACGGATGATTTACAGCAGCTGGCACAGCATATGGCTCATGTTATTGTAGTCTATAAGGATCGGGAGAAAACATTCGGGATTGCCAAGGAATTGGTAGACGTCTATGATACGCGTATGGTTGTGACCGGGCAATTGGGTAAGGGATTGGCAAAAAACGATAAGCTAGACGATGCGGCCATTCCTGAAGTGAAGGCGGAGGAGTTTTTAAAGCATCCGGAGCTTAAGAAGGCACGCAGTGATGATCGAATCGCCGTCACACGCGATTTCTTCCCCGTCGTGCCGCAGGATGGAAGTGTTCCTCACTATGAGGAGTTTGTGGCGGTGGCTGTTCCCCTTCATTCTGGAGGATTGAATGATGAGCTAATCCTGTACCAGACAATGGATGAACTTCGGGAGACAACATATAAGACAACCCGTCTTATTTTTTATGCAGCCGCCATTGGCATTGTGCTGACGACATTTTTTGCATTCTTCTTATCCACCCGTATCACGCAGCCGCTCCGTTCCATGAAGAAAGCGGCCGATTCGTATGCGCAAGGGGATTTTTCCACCCAAATCTCCATTCGAACAAATGATGAGATTGGTGATTTGGCGGCGACAATCAATCATATGGCCAATAGGCTCAATGGCTTGATTGTAGCGCTCTCACGTGAAAAAGAGCAGGTGGCAAGTGTTCTGAAAAGCATGACCGATGGGGTTATTACATTCGATCATACCGGTGCGATTATCGTGACTAATCCGCCAGCTGATGAACTGCTGAAGGCGTGGAATTACGAACAAGATATACAAGACAATATGGCTGGGGATCAGAAGCAAGTGAATGGACTGCCGCCATCGCTACGCTCGATTTTAGAGCAAGTGCTAGAGTTGGAAGAAGAAGGCGTGGCAGATGTGATTATTCAAGGCCGGATCTACGCTGTCGTCATGGCCCCGCTCTATGATAACGAGCAGGTGCGGGGAGCGGTTGCCGTGCTGCGCGATATGACACATGAGCGTCGTCTTGATAAGCTGCGCAAAGACTTCGTCGCCAACGTCTCGCATGAGCTGCGCACCCCGCTTGTGATGCTGCAGGGATATAGTGAAGCGATTGTAGATGATATAGCTCAGTCGTCTGAGGAGAAAAAAGAACTCGCACAAATTATATATGATGAGTCGCTCCGCATGTCACGTCTTGTGAATGAGCTATTGGATTTGGCCCGAATGGAAGCAGGCTATATTCAGCTTGAAATCCAGCCGTCCAATTTGCTGCAGCTTGAAGATAAGATTATTCGGAAGTTCAATGGCGTAGCCAAAGAGCAGGGCATCCACCTTGCTCTTGATTGGCAGGCTGTAAATGATACGTTTCCTTTTGATGCGGACCGTATCGAACAGGTGCTGACCAATCTGGTAGACAATGCGATTCGTCATACGACGACAGGCGGCACGGTTACCCTCCGTACGTTTAACCGCAATGATTTGTACATCATTGAGATTACGGATACAGGAAGCGGGATTCCTGCTGAGGATTTGCCGTTTGTATTTGAGCGATTCTATAAAGCCGATAAGGCTCGGACGCGCGGACGTTCCGGCACGGGTCTTGGGCTGTCGATAGTCAAAAATATTGTAGAAGGCCACCATGGCACAATTACCGTGCGCAGTAAGCTAGGAGAAGGTACAACATTCTCTATTCAACTGCCGGTTCAGCCTGAGGAAGGAAGACGCGGATGAAAAACTTTGCCGACATTGCTTTTGCCCCTTTTCTAGTAACAGGACTTGCTAAGATGAACATTAAAACACCGACACCCATCCAGCAGCAGACGATTCCGCTTCTGCTTGAAGGGTATAGCGTAGTGGGGGAATCGCAGACAGGCACAGGTAAGACGCTTGCCTATTTGCTGCCGCTTCTTGAGAAGATTGAAGCAGACGCTTCGGCAGCGCAAGCGCTGATCCTTGCTCCCACCAGGGAGCTTACGGTACAAATTCGACAGGTGCTTGACGAGTTGTGCAGCGGTACCAATATTCGGTTTCAGATTATTATGGGCGGTGTAGATATTAAGCGCCAGATTGAGAAGTTGAAGCAGAAGCCGCATATTATCGTAGGTTCGCCCGGTCGTATTCATGACTTAATTGAGAAGAAACGGCTGAAAGTTCATGAAGTAAAAACAGTCGTTATCGACGAAGCGGATCAGATGCTTGAATCTGGCATGATCCGTGAAGTAGAGGCGGTCATGCAGCGGACACCAAGAGATCGGCAGATTTCAGTATTCTCCGCCACAATCTCGCCACTCGTAGAAGAATGGGGCGAGAAGTGGACACAGGATGAACTAAAAGTAGTAAAAATAAGAAAGGCATCTCGCCTTCCGGATCGTATTGAGCATAGTTTTCTCGTTACACCTGAGAAGGAAAAATTCGAGACGCTCCGCCGCCTTCTGCATGCGCTACAGCCGGAGCGGGCTTTGATTTTTGTTAAGAAACTTCACCTTGTCACAGACATTGCGAAGTGGCTGGTTGCTAAGGACATTCGTATCGCGGGTATTCACAGCGATACGAAGAAGGCAGAGCGCGAACAGGCAATGAATGCAATCCGTAAAGGGGATATTACATGCTTAGTCACGACGGATTTGTTGGCGCGAGGTCTTGACATTGAAGATGTTACTCATGTTATTAACTTCGATTTGCCGTTTGATACGGAAGGCTATATTCACCGTGTAGGACGAACCGGACGTGCCGGTAAATCCGGTATGGCGGTTACTCTGCTTGAGCCAAAGGAGAAATTCATGGCAGGCAAGCTGGCCAAACAGCTTCATATCGAGATGCCTGAGCGCGTACTGTTACGTGGACAACTGATTCCTTTGCAGGAAAAGAGCTTACGGTCACCAAGCAAAAAAAGAAATACTAAAGAAAAGACAAAATATCATAATAAAAGAAAGTGAAAAGCACAGCCGCCTTCAACCGAAGGTGGCTATTTTTTATGCGGATGGATAATTTTTACCGGATCATCCAAGCTAAGTAAGAGAAGCAAAAAGGAGGAGAGGATATGCTGGCATTCTTACGGCGAATTTTCCAGCGCCGCATGTATCCCTATCATCGTTCTGCACATGCTTCATCTGCTCGTTCTTCTGCTAGACAAAAGGAATTGGGGCGGGGGGCTGAGGCTGACTTTGCGCTTTTGTCCGCCCAGTGCAAGATGGAGGATTTTACATACCGCCGTTTGGATACAGCGATTTGCTGTTACATCGCAACAATTGTGTCATTAGAGTATGTTGATAAATATATTGTACAGGCACTTTTGTCTGTCTCATCAGATCAAAAGATGAGATTGCCTCTTCTTGAGAAACTTCAGGGAAGTGAAGTGGAGCAGCTAAAGGATATGGATGCATGTATAAGCAAGCTGCTGCAGGGCTGGGCCATTGTTTTGCATGATGACGGGCTGCCGATTGCGGTGAATGTATTCGACGTTCCAGAGAGATCGGTAAGTCCGTCAGAGAATGAGACGACGATTTTTGGACCGCAGGAGAATTTCATTGAATCATTAATGACCAATGTCGGGATTGTGCGTAAACGCCTGAAGTCGCGCGATTTACAGCTTGATGTCACGTTGGTCGGAGAACGTACGCATACGATGGTTGGGCTTTTGTGGCTCGAGGGGATTGCGAATCCGCAGAACATAGCGGAGCTAAAAAAACGCCTCAGCACCATACAGCGAGACGGAATTACTGACATCAGCGAACTGGCCGAATTTCTTGAAGATAATCCGTATTCTCCTTTTCCGAACTTTATTTCGACCACACAGCCACAGAAGACTGTGTCCTCGTTGTTGGATGGCAGAATTATCATGATGGTGGACGGCTCGCCATATGTGTGGATTACGCCAAGTACGTTCTGGGAGTTTTTTCAGTCACCGGATGATTATTATAACCGCTGGGTATCAGGCTCCTTAATTCGTTCGCTGCGTATGTTTGGTTTGTTTGCTGCCCTGTTTTTAACGGCGATTTATGTAGCGATTACGACCTTTCATTATCAAATGATACCCCGCGATATGGTGATGACGCTTTTAGAGACACGAACGAAAGTTCCCTTCCCTCCGCTTATCGAAGCGATGCTGATGGAGATTACCATCGAATTCCTGCGGGAAGCCGGTGTGCGTCTGCCAACAAAAATCGGACAAACAATCGGCATTGTTGGCGGTATTGTTATTGGGCAGGCAGCGGTTATAGCGGGGTTTACCAGCAATTTTTTGATTATCGCTGTTGCGCTATCCTCGATTGCTTCTTTTGTTATCCCTTCGTATCTTATGGCGAATGCAGTTCGCACCATTCGCTATGTGCTTATTATTTTAGCCGGTTTTTTCGGCTTTGTTGGCATCGTGATTGGTTTTACGATGATTACGCTTCATTTGTTAGAGATGCGTTCACTTGGAGCGCCATACTTATCGCCGCTCGTTCCTCTGCGTGTAGGGGATTGGGTCGATAGCGTGATACGATTTCCGTCTACTTTAGCGATAAGTCGTTCTACATTTGCCCGGCCGCGGGATGTGAAGCGGGCAGGAAAAGAGGAAGGAGATAATCAAAATTCTACATGAAAGGAGGGGACGGTATGGACGAGGAGCGGGGTGTTTATGGTGGTGCGTTTTCAATTGATCCCATCTATCTGTTCTTTTTGGTTAATACAATGCAGATAGGGGTTGGAATATTGCGTGCACCGCGCATTATGGCTGAGCATGTGGGGAATGAAGGCTGGATCTCTGTTTTATTGGGAGCTCTGTTAATCCAAGTTATTATGCTCCTCGTCTTTCATGTGCTTAAAAGATATCAAAACCGCAATTTATTAGAAGTAGGAGAGATCCTGCTCGGTAAACCGATTAATTATTGTACTTCAGTTATCATCGGCCTATATTATTTTTTGCTTGGTGTGCTTTTGATCCGAGATTTTATTGGAATTCTACAGGATTTTATTTTTACATTTACCTCTCCCATCTATTTGTTTCTTCTCTTTCTATTTCCTTGTTATCTTTTGCTTCGCGGCGGCATTTCGCTGTTGACTCGCTTTAGCGTCATTGTTTTTTTCTCTACGGCCTGGCTGTTAGTGTTTCTTATTTATGTATACATTAATTTTCAATGGGAGTTTATGCTGCCTCTTTTTCAGCACAGCATCTCAGACTACATAAGGGGTACAAAGGAAATCACACTCGATTATTTCGGCTTTGAAGTCGCATTTTTCTTCTATTCACTGCTTGCTCGTAAAGAGAACGCGCTGTTGTATGCTTCGCTTGGTCATTGGTTTAGTACGGCAATCTATTTGGCGGTCATTGTTGGAGCTACAGGGTTGTACGGAAGTGAGATGCTCAAGCAGCAATCCTATCCAGTTATGGATATGTTCCGTATTATACAGCTTCCCTTTGTTGAACGTGTTGAAATTATCGGTATTAGCGTGTGGGGCATGCTGGTCATTATTTCATCTGCCGGTTTTATTCTGATTGGAGGCATGAGCATCAAGCATGTATGGAAGCAATCGTTTCTCTGTAAGCCGCATATTTTAATTTTGTTAGCCTTTGTTACCTTGTTGTTTTTACCTTCCCGTTTTTTAGACATAGATAATATCTTATCATTTCTTGGTGTTTTCTGGCTGTATGTGATAATCACCAGCACTGTGTTGTTCGTTCTTCTCACCTATATTAAGCATGGGAGGCGGATGAGGGGATGAAGGTTCTGAATGCTTTCGGGATGGCCGTCCTTCTAAGCGCTCTCCTGTTAGGTGGCTGCTCGGGAGGGGATCGCAAGGTGCTTGACGACCTGGGTGTTCTGTTGACGGCAGGCTATGATCGGGCG
The DNA here is from genome assembly GCF_041379945.2 of Aneurinibacillus sp. REN35. Taxonomy (NCBI): domain Bacteria; kingdom Bacillati; phylum Bacillota; class Bacilli; order Caryophanales; family Paenibacillaceae; genus Aneurinibacillus; species Aneurinibacillus baijiui. The sequence continues at coordinate 294,595 of NZ_JBFTXJ020000003.1, forward strand.
GGGCAAAATCAACTTAGGCTAACCTGTACTCTGCCGATGGTGAGCACGGGAGGCAAGATGTCTTCTCAGATGCTTAGCGTGGTGGCACGCAGCGGAAAAGATGCGCGCAAAAAGTTAAGCTACTTATCGGGAAGAAGGACAGAAGCCGGGCAGTTAAAAGTGATTTTGTTTAGTGAGGAAATTGCCAGATCAAGTATCAAATCCATTATTCATCCGCTGTACCGTGATCCCGAGATCGGCTCCATGATGTTTGTCGGAGTTGTAAAAGGAAAAGCATTGGAAGCGATCAAAGCGGATGTGCAAAAACGGCGGGGTGTGGGCATGTATTTATATGATATGCTCAAGCAGGAGGAGGAGGCGCGCGGTACAATCATGTTCCGCATGCATACCGTTATGCGGGATATGGAAACACCGGGCCGCTCCGTTGCCGTCCCATATTTAGCAGTGCAGAAACAAGGCATTATTATTGACGGACTTGCCCTGTTTAATGATTCGAAAATGTCAGGGAAACTGCCGGCTCGGCTGATCCCCATTTTTTTAATCTTACACGGAATCAATTATCAGGATCACTTAACTTTGGAATTGGACAAAAAGACACGCGTGACGCTGTCTTTTATAAAAGTTATACGGAATAGGGAGGCACAATACAATCCGAAAACCAAAAAGGTAACGGTAGTGATTAAAGGGAAAACAACGGCACATGCGCTAGACTATGTAGGAGAGGAAATTCATACAAAAGAGCAACTGCGGAAATTGGAGAAGCAAATCAGCGCTCGTTTGGAGAGGGACGGGGAGCGTGTGATTAAGATCATGCAGCAGGCGGGCTCGGACGCGCTTGGCCTGGGCAGCTATTTGCGGGCTAAAAATATATATCCCGAATTTACTACCGATTGGTGGCGCAAGGAGTTTCCGAAAATTGAGGTAAAGATCAAGATGGAAGTAGAATTAAATCGCTTAGGAATGCTGCGATAGCATAAAAAGAAACGGAGAGAAGAAGGAGGCCCTTTTTCTCTCCGTTTCTTTATGAAGCAAGATGAGCGAACAGGCGCGCTAACTGCTGCGGTACAGGACTGCTTGTGCGGGTGCTGCTGTTCATTGTAACACTGGTTACGAGCGCGTCTGCCACCAACTCATCACGCTGGTTATGGATCTCCTGTTTTAAGGTATAGCTTGTTCTTCCAAGCCTCTCCGGTTTGGTTGTGATCGTTAGTCGGTCATTTTGCAGGCATTCTCTGCGATAATTAATGTTAATGTTAACTGTTACGGTTTGAATGTCGAGTGCAAGGAACGCATCGTAGGGCAGGTTGGCCTGCTCATACCACTCTTCTCTTCCCCATTCCAGGTATTCTAAGTATTTAGCGTTATTCACATGCCCATTTACATCAATTTCTGTTGAGCGGACGACAATGTCCAGCGATGCCTCCATCCTATTCCCTCCTATGTATCCGTTTTCCCTTTTATCATACCGTCTTCCAAAAGATATGCCAACTCGGGTTTTGCTTGCCTGGTAGGTGGTAAATGAATTTTACAACATCATAGAATCAGAGGTGAACGCAAACGAATGAAAGCAGTAGGCAAACTCGGGCTGCTCTCTCTCCTTCTGCTTCTCCTCTTGAGCGGTTTTTTCACGATAAATAAAAATGAAAATCCGCGTGCCGTGCTTGCGGGCATTGTGCACGACATTCAAGAAAGCGAGTGGGTCTCTTCCGTATTGGCAGAGGACAAACTTGATGTCTTAAGTGAAAATTCAGCGAGAGGGGATGCGCATCGTCAAGCACAGCAAACATTAGAGCGCTGGGCTAAGGTGGTAGGCAGTCAGAACACGCAGCAGATGCATCAGCTTATGCACAATACAAATGAGAAGGATATGGCACAATGGCTGGCGATGGCGCCGATAGAAGAAGTGAAAGTTCAATTGACAGGAGCAGGACATTTGATGCCGGGTGCGTCCGGTTCGTCATTAAGCGGCCTGCAGGCGGAAGTGAAATACCGGTATGCAGGCGGCAAGCAGAATGAATGGTATAGGATGAAGCGTTCTTTTGATATGAAGCAGACGAAGACGGGCGCATGGATCATTACTCAGTACACACAAGTGGATCAGCCAGCATTTTTTGAGCTTAACGAGACAAAAATGAAACAAACCGATCATTTTTTTTTCTTGTATCATGAGCAAAGCGAAGATGAAATGCCCTCAATTATGAAGCAGACTGAACAAGCATATCAGGAAATGGGCCAGCGTCTTGCTATTCAGGGAACCCCCCCTTATCCTGTTCTGGTGTACCCCGAAGAGGGATTATGGCAAGGAGGGCATACGGTAGCCACCGCATCGGGCCAATATTATCTTAATGCCGCCGGCTATAAAGTAACAAACCAGTTCATTTCCTTAAATCTTGAGGCACTGCAGCGCTCGCCTCAGGATGAATCGGTCTATACGACACTAAAGCACGAAATTGTGCATCTCTATCAATTTCCGCAGCTTCCCCCTTATGTTCCGGTTTGGTTGATGGAAGGGATGGCGATGTATTACAGTGAGGATGACATGTCCTATGTATTCCGCGGAGAAGAAGGGGAGAGGCGGCTTGGCGAGATTAATCTTGCGAAGCTCACGTCTAGTGAGAGGCTAGGCGATAGCGGTTATGGAGTGAGCGGCCGCAAACAGCAGCAAGAATATGCGTTTTCTTATGATACCGTCCGCTACCTTGCTGAAGTGTATGGGGAAGAAAAGCTTTTAGCGCTTGTAAAATCATATAGTGATACTCCGTGGTTTAAAATTAAAGATGACATTCCGGCAGATGATGAACAGACGCGGTATAAGTGGGAACGAATTACAAGCCGCTTAACAAATGAGTACTTGCAGAAGCACTACGGACTGACAGAGAAGGAACTAGAGGAACGTGTAAAAGTATGGATCAACGAGAAGAACACAAATTGATCATATATTTATCAAAAAAAGTTCTTAAGTAAGACATGATATGGTTACATTTCTTAGGTAAAGTATAAGCATCAGGAGGTGAACGAAACCTACAACGGACGGTATGCTGCTTAGTTCTATTGAACAATTGAAATGACATCAAAAGACCAATAAACGAGCAAAACGCCTGTACGATACCACAGCAAAACTTTACCGTCTTTACCATAAAGAAACCAAACCAATTACTTAACATTAACATTAACATTAAAAAAATAATATAAGCTTCACGCTTCTTCTTCCTAGAATAACCGGTACATTTGTACCGGTTATTTTACTTTGTACAGTTAAATTTCCTCCCAAATTCCCGGACGCGGGCGGCAAACGAGTCACGAATCGTATACATAGACGTTCCTGGCTTGCAAAATATGCGCAAAAAATATGGTATACTAACGAGATGAACATGAAGATAAGTTTGCAAAGCCGTATTCCGTATCAAGTGCGCGTGCGGAATGGAGGAGGAAGATATTATGAACGGAACGAAAGTGCTTGTTGCTGATGACGATACTAATGTGTTAGAAATTATTCGTTTATATTTTGCTCAGCAGCAGATTGATTTGGTTGAAGCGCATGATGGGGAAGAAGCGGTACGGCTTGCTGAGGCAGAGAATCCGGATGCGATTATTCTTGATGTAATGATGCCCAAAATGGATGGCTATGAGGCTTGCCGTGAAATTCGCAAGACGATGGATACACCGATTATTATGCTGTCAGCCAAAGGGGAAGAATTCGACCGCGTGCTCGGACTTGAGCTTGGGGCAGACGACTATGTTACCAAGCCATTCAGTCCGCGTGAATTAGTCGCGCGAATTAAAGCGATTTTTCGCAGGATGCAGCCGCGAACGGGAGAAGAGAGGGAGTCTGCGCAGAACAATATGCTGCAGTTTCAAGACCTTCAGATTGATTTGCAGGGCCGCCAGGTAACCGTAGTGGGCGAGCGAGTACAGTTTCGTCCAAAGGAATTTGATCTGCTCGTTTTCTTGGCGCGTTCGCAGGGCAGCGTATTTACGCGAGAACAATTATTGGAGCAAATTTGGGGCTATGACTTTTTTGGCGATATTCGTACGGTGGATGTCCATGTCAAAAAAATTCGCCAGCATTTGACGAATCTTCCGTATGAATGCATTCATACAGTATGGGGCGTAGGCTACAAATTTGAGGTAGAAGCATCGTGCTCCGCTTAGTTAAAGAATGGTTCGGGATTAATAAAAGTATTTTTCGCAAGCTTCTGCTTAGTTATATGGTTACCGTACTACTCGGGCTTGGCGCACTTGGCCTCTCCATGTCGGTGTTGGCCAAGAACTACATATATGATGGAACAAAGGAAGAGCTGCTGCGCAAAGCGAAAAAGGTTAATTTAGCGATTCAAAACTTTTATCCCGTACAGGCCGACCAGACGACGGCGATGCTTGCGTTTCTTGACCAGACCTTTGATACGCGAATATGGGTATTCGATCAACAGGGCCGCATCATTTCCACGTCCACACAGGATGAAGTCTTCATCGGAAAGTCTGTCGCTAACTCGATCGTTAAAGAGGTTATGCTGGGGAAGGACGTCGTACAGGATCTGAAGTTTGAGGGACTTAGCAAGCCGATGATGTCTGTTGTTGTTCCGTGGGGGCAAAAAGACGAGGTGTTTGGTGGGATCGTTCTTCACGCTCCTGTAGAAGGAATTGAGGATACGGTCGGGAATATGCGGGAGATGATTGTCTGGGCGACATTGCTCGGTATTCTCCTGTCCACTGCGATGGTTTCGTATTTGTCTTGGACGATATCCCGCCCGCTGAAGCGCATTGATGAGGTCGCATTAGAGATTGAACGAGGGAATTATAAGCAGCGTGTTCTCGTAGAGTCTGTAGATGAAATCGGGGATTTGGCCCGCACGATTAATCGAATGGCGAGTACGCTTGATTATATTGAGGAAGAGCGAGTGGATTTTGAGAAGACACGCCAGGACTTTATCGCGAACGTCTCGCATGAGCTGCGCACACCGCTGACAGCGATGCAGGGCTTTCTTGAAGCCCTACAAGACGGCCTTGTTGTCGATGAAGTATCCAGACAAAAATATTATGATGTCATGTATAAAGAAACCATGCATATGAGCCGTCTTGTCAATGACCTCCTAGAATTGGTACGTTTGGAGAAGCATGAGGTTAATTTGGTTAAGCGGCCGATTGATATGGATTCATTCCTGCGCCGTATCGTCTTTATGTTTAAGGAGGAAGCTGCAAAGCGCGACCTAGAGCTTAGCCTAGACATAACAGCACCGCTTCCAGCTATTATTGCTGATCCGCATCGGATCGAACAAATTTTCATTAACCTTGTTGGCAATGCTCTAAAATTTACCGAGCGTGGGAGCATTACGCTGAGAGCGCGTGAGAGGGAAGGTGGCATCGAAGCAGCCGTTGTTGACACGGGTGTCGGGATTTCAGAGCATG